>JBIOJK010000001.1:0-104157 GCA_044450765.1 Myxococcota bacterium
CCTCTCGCACTCGCGCTCGAGCTCGCGCGCGCGCTCGCGGAGCTCGGTGACTTGGTCCAGGCATCCGCGGTCCTGCAGCCCGCCTTCGAACGCGAGCCGGACTCGACCGCGGCGGGGGACTTGCTCGAGAGCCTGCTCGCGGAGCAGGACCGGATCGAGGAGCTCTGCGACGTGCTCGCGCGGCGTCTCTCGCGCGAGCGCGACCCGGCGCGCCGGCGCGAGCTCGCGCATCGCCAGGCGGGACTGCTGCTCGAGGGGCTACGCCGCGCACCGGACGCGATCGCGGTGCTGCGCGAGTTCGCCGATCCCACGCGCGACGGGCGGCTCGAGCACCTGTTCGCCCGCGCGCTCGACGCCGGCGGCCAGACGCGCGAGCTCGAGGGTTGGCTCGCGATGCGCGAGGACCACGTGTCGGGCGCGGAGCGCAGTGAGCTGCTGCTGCGCTTGGCCGCGCTGCAGGAGCGCGACGGGCGAGTGACTGACGCGATTGCGTCGCTGAAACGCGCGCGCGACGAGGGACCGCCGCTGCTCGCGGCGACCGTGCGCAGCGCGCTGCTCGCGCTCCTGCGCAGCCACGGCAGCCCGCAGGACCAGCTCGCCTTCCTCGACGAGAGCATCGCCGCCGCGCGCGATCCCGAGGCGCGCGCGCCGCTGCACGTCGAGCGGGCACGCCTGCACTCGGAGCTGCTCGGCGACTCCGCGGCCGCCCTGGCCGACCTCGAGCGCGCGCAAGCAGAGGGCGAGCTCGGCCCCGACGAGCTGCGACTCACCGCCGAGCTGTGTGCGGCCGCGGGCGCGCACGAGAGACAGATCGGCGCGCTCTCCAAGCTCGCCGACTGCGCAGTGACTCCCGAGCAGCGGCGAGCGACGCGGCTCGAGCTCGCGCGACTGCTGGGCGACGGACCCGACGCGGTGCGCGATCCCGCGCGCGCCGAGGAAGTCCTGCGCCAGCTGCTCGCCCAGGACGGCGCCGACCCGGACGCGTTCGACCGACTCTCCGCCGTCTTCGAGCGCGAGCAGCGCGGCCCCGAGCTGCGCCGGCTCTTCGCCGAGCGCCTGGGCGAGAGCGCACTGCGGCCCGGCGAGCGGGCGTCTCTCGCGCTGCGGCTCGCGCGCCTGCAGCTCGCGTCGGGCGAGGCGCGGCTGGCGGTCGAGACACTGGTCGGCGCGCGCGATCCCGCGGCGCACGAGCCGGCCGTCGACGAGCTGCTGTACTCGGCGCTCGGGAGCGCCGGAAACCGGAACGGTCAGATCCAGCTCTGCGGGGAGCGCGCGCGGGCCGTGGAAGGGTCCGAGCGGGCGCGCTGGCTGAAGCGCTGGCTGGGCGCGCTCGAGGGCGCGAACCAGCCGCCCGCCGAGCGACTCGCCGTGCTCGATCGCCTGCTCGCGTCGGGCGCGGACGACGCGGAGCTCCTCAACCTGCGTTTGCCCCTGCTGCGCGAGCTCGGCACGCCTGAGTCACTCGCCGACGGACTCGAGCGCGTGCTCGCCCACGCCGACGCGGTCTCGGTGTCGGGTCGGCGGCTCCTGGTGCGCGAGCTGCTGTCGCTCTGCGAGGGACCGCTGGCTCAGCCGGAGCGCGTGCTGGCGCTGGTCGAACGCGAGCTGCGCGAGGATCCGGGGCTGCGCGAGCGCGGCTTGCGCGCCGCGCGCGCGCTCGGCGACGACGCGCGCGAGCTCGCGCTCTTGCGGCCGCTCGCGGCCGGCGCGCTCGACGGCAGTCTGTCGCCCGCCGAGCTGCGCCGCCTGGGCCTCGCGCGTGCGCGCGCCGGCGAGACGGACCAGGCCTACACGATTCTGTGTCGCGCGCGCGCGACCGCGCCGCTCGACCGCGAAGTCCTGGCCGCGCTCGAGGAGCTGGTGCGCGGCTCCGGCGCCCCGCAGGAGCTGCTCGACATCCTCGCCGCGCGCTTCTCGATCGAGGCCGGCGACGCGCGGCTGCACGCGGCGCGCGAAGCGGTCTCGGTCGCCGCGCGCGCGGGCGACGCGTCGGCCGAGCTCGCGTGGCTGCGCAAGCTGCACGCGCTGCAGCCGCTCGCGCGCGACGGGCTCGTGCGCCGGCTGGCGCTGGAGCGCGAGGCCGGCACGCCGGGCGGCCGGCTCGAGGCCGTGCGCTCACTGGCCGCGCTCGCGACCGACACGCTCGAGCAAGCCGATCTGGCCGCGGCGGAAGGCGAGATCCTCGCCGAGGGTGGCCAGCTCAACGAGGCCAGCGCCTGCTTCGCGCGCGCGCTCGCGAATCTGCCGCGGCCCAAGCTCGAGTGGCTGCGCGCGCAGAGTGACTTGCTGGCGCGGCTCGGGCGCCCGAGCGAGCGCGTCGACTTGCTGCGCGCGCTCGCGCGCCACCCCGAGGCGAGCGCCGACGAGCGCATGCGCCATCAGCGCGAGCGCATCGAGCTGCTCGCGTCGCATCCGGAGCTCCGCGAAGAGGCGGCGCTCGAGCTGCGCATGTGGCTCGACTCCGATCCGGGCGCTTCCCGCTCCGCCCAGCTCGAGCGCATGCGCTCGCTGCTGCGCCTCTACACGGATCTGGGTCGCGATGCAGATTGGTGTGCGCTGGCCGAGCGCGCGCTCCCACTGTCTCCGGAGTCCGAGCGCCCCGAGCTCGAGCGCCGCATCGCGAGCCGCTTGGGCGGCGCGCTCGCCTCGACCGACCAGGCGATTGCCGCGTGGCAGCGTGTGCTCGCGCGCGCGCCGGCGGATCGCGAGGCGCTGGCCGCGCTGTGCTCGCTGCTGCGGCGGCCGGGCGACGAGGCGCGCCGCGCCGACGCGCTCGAGCGCCTCGCGGCGACCGCGCCCGACGCGAGCGAGAGACTCTGGCTCGACGCGGCGCGCCTGCGCTGGCAGTCGCTCGGCGATGCGCGGGCCTCGCTGGCGGACACCGAGCGCGCGCTCGCGCTCGCCCCGCGCCTCGACGGCGCGCACGACCTCCGCTCCGCGCTGTGCGCGCACCTCGACCGCCACGACGACGAGGCCGCTTCGCTGCGCGCCCTGCTGCAGGCGGAGCCCGAAGGTGGCCAGGCCGCCGACCGCTGGTTGCGCCTCGCGCAGCTCGCCGCCGCCCGGCGCGAGGGCTGGACGGAGGCGGTGGACGCCGCCGAGCGCGCGCTCGCGCTGGCCCGCGGCCAGCTCTCGATGGTCCGCGAAGTGCGCCGCGTGTTCGAGCGCGCGCACGCGTTCGAGCGCGCGCGCGACCTCTTGTGCGACGAGATCGCGGCGGCGACGGGCGAGGATGCGCTCGCCCTGCACCGGCGGCTCGCGCGGATCGCCTGGGACGAGCTGCAGGACGAGGATCTGGCCTGCAAGTCGCTCTCGGCGCTCGCGGCGAGTGACTCGCTCCGCACCGACGACCGCGAGCGCTATGCCGCCGCGCTCGCCGAGCAGGGCCGCTTCCGCGAGTCACTCGAGCAGCGCCACGCCGCCCTCGCGGACATCGGCGACCTGGCGACGCCGGTCGCCTGGCTCGAGCTGGCCCGCGACGTGCTCGCGAAGCTCGACGATCCGGCGCGCGCGCGCGACGCGTGCGACCGCGCCCTGGCGCTCGCGCCGAAGAACCGCGAGGCGCTCGAGCTGCGGGCGGCGCTGCACAGCCGCCTGTGCGAGCCGGCGCGCGAGTTCGAGGACGTGCTCGCGCTCGCGGAGCTCGAGGAAGATGCGGCGGCCGCAGCGGCAGCCTTCACGCGCGCGGGAGAGATCGCGCGCGATCGGCTCGATGATCCGATGCGCGCGTGGGCGCTGTTCCGCACCGCGCTGCGGCGCGACGGCGCGCATCTCCCCGCACTGCTGGGCGCCGGCCAGATCGCGCTCGCGCGCCAGGAGTGGGCGGAGGCGGAACGTGCGTTCGGCCTGGCGACGACGCTGCTGCGCGCATCGCCCGACGAGGACAAGCTCGCGGGAGTCGCCCGCTCGGCGGCGCAAGCCGCGCAGGCGCAGGAGCGCTTTGCCGAGGCCTTCCGCTATCTCGAGCTCGCGCTCGAGCGCGAGCCCACGCATCCCGACGCGCTCGACTCGATGGCGGGCCTGGCACTCCGGCTGGGCGCACACGCGCGCGCGCGCGACTGCCTCGACGTCCGGCTGCGCGCGCCGGAGCTCACTCCGGAGGAGCGCGCCGATCGGCTCGTGAAGCAGGCGCAGGCGTGCGAGGGTCTGCAGCAGCTCGACCGCGCCGCAGCCGCGCTAGAAGAAGTCCTCTCGATCCGCCCGCGCGACGAAGTCTCTCGCGCGCGCGCCGTCGATCTGCTGGAACGCCTGGGCGAGACCGAGCGCGCGGTGCTCCAGCTCGACGCGTGGTGCGAGCAGGCGCCCGCCGAGTTCGCCGCGCGGCTGCAGCTGCGCGCCGCGCAGCTCGAGCTCGCGCACGGCGATCGCGCTCATGCTCGCCAGCGCCTCGAAGAAGTCACTTCGCGCGATTCCGTGCCCGACGAGGCGTGGGTGACGCTGCTCGAGCTGGTCCGCAGCGACGACGGCGCCGCGCGCACGCTCGATCTCACGGCGCGCGCACTCGACGCCGTGAAGGCTGCAAAGCCGCGCGCGATCTTGCTCTGGACCGCCGCTGAAGCGTCCGCGTCGCTCGGCCAGAACGGCCCCGCCGCGCGGCGCGCGATGGAGGCGCTGATCTGCGAGCCCGGGCTCGTGCCCGCCGCGCGCATGCTCGCCGCGAATCTCGGCCAGCTCGAGGACTGGGGCCAAGCGGTGAAGCTGCTCGAGAAGACACTCGACGTCGCGCACCCCGATCGGCCGGTCGAAGCCGAGCTCTGGGAGGCGGTCGGCCGCGCCTACGCGGGGCCGCTCGAAGACATCGAGCGCGCGCAGCGCTGCTACCGCCGGGCGCTCGAATGCAATCCGCTGCGGCAGAGCGCGCGCGAGGCGCTGGCCGACACGACGGCGTTCGACCCGTCGGCGCACCGCGAGTCAGTCGAGGCGCACCGCGGACTGCTCGAGAGACACCCGGGGCGGCGCAGCTCGTGGCGCTCGCTCGAGCGGATCGCCGCGCACTGGAAGCGCGAGCGCGCGCAGAAGACGTGCGTGGGCGTGCTGCAGGCGCTGGGGCCGGCGGGCGGAGGCAGCCCGATCGAGGGCCCGCTGCTCGTCGAAGCCGGTGTGTCCGCAGACACGACGGTCGCTGCGGCGACCGAGCTCTTGCTCGCCGTCGCGGAGGCCGGCGCCCTGCCTGCGTCCGGCGACGCATCGGGCTACGCGACTCCGGCTCCGCTGCTCGAGCAGGAGCTCGGCGCGCTCGTCGGACCCGCGTGGAAGCTGGCCGACTCGGCATTGCGCGGAATCTGGAGTCAGGCGGGCGACGAGGCGACCCAGACTGGCGATGACATCGGCCGGCGCGCCAAGCGCCGGCTGAAGCGCGCGCTGCGCAGCTTCGACGCGGAGCTGCTGCGCGTGCTGACTCCCGATCTTTGGCGCGAGCAAGTCCTGGGACACGCCGCTGCGCGCGTGCTCGCGGCGGGGCGGATGGATCTGCGCGACCTGCTGCTCGAGCTGCTCAGCTGCTGGCCGACCACGGCGCAGCTCGAGCTGCGTGCGAGCGGCGATCTCGCTTCGGCCGTTCAGCTGTGTCCGCCCGCGCGCGTGCTGCTGCTGCGGGTGGCTTCGGCCGTGATCGGATCACTGGGGCTCTAGGCTCCGGGCTCCAGACGCCCGGGGGCCGGCTCAGCCGCGGCCGGGTCGCGCGAGCGCGGGCTGGAGCACGCCGGCCTCGGGCGCGAGATCGCGCTCGGTGCCCGGAGTCTCGAGCGTCCAGCAGGTCGGATTCGCGCGGATCTCCGCGACGAGCGCCTGGTGGAGCTGGTGACCGCCGCGAACCGCCTTCACATGGCCCTGCAGCGGAACGCCGAGCAACGCGAGGTCGCCGAGCAGATCGAGCGCCTTGTGGCGCGCGAATTCGTCGCGGAAGCGCAGACCCTCGGGATTCAGCACACGCGTCTCGTCCATCACGATCGCGTTCGCGAGCGAGCCGCCGCGCGCGAGGCCGATCGCGCGCAGCCGCTGAGTGTCCTTCAGGAACCCGAACGTGCGCGCCGGAGCGATCTCGCGCGCGAATACTTCGGGCGTGAGCACCAGGCCTTCGATCGCCTGCCGCCCGATCGCCGGATGCGCGTAGTCGATCTCGACCGAGAGCTTGAGCTCGCGCGACGGGACGACGCGCACGTAGCGGTTGCCGTCGCGAACCTCGATCGGGCGGCGGATCACGATGCGGCGGCGCATGCGCGCCTGCGCGCGAATTCCAGCCTGCTGGATCAGGTACACGAACGACGCGGCGCTACCGTCCATGATCGGGAGCTCGGGGCCCGAGACACTGACCGTGCAGTTGTCGATGCCCATCCCGCGCAGCGCCGAGACCAGGTGCTCGATCGTCGACAGCCGGGAGTCTTCGTTGCCCAGGGTCGTCGCGAGCGTCGTGTCGGTGACCCACTCCGCGCGCGCCGGAAAGCGCACGGGCTGCTCGCCGTCGGTTCGCTCGAACAGGAGCCCGGTGCCGGCGGCGGCGGGCTTCAAGGTCAGATCGACGGGCTCGCCCGTGTGGAGGCCGATGCCCGTACACTGAACCGGCGTCGCGATCGTCTGCTCAACGCCTCTCAGCAAGACTTTCCCCCGAGAACGACTCGCTGAATTGCCATTGAGCTGTGATCCCCCCCACGGACGGGCACCCTATCAGCAACCTGCGTGCCAGCTGCGAGATCTGAATGCCTGAATCGGAAGAAATTGAGAAGTTCTGGATTCCGTTTGTGATTTAGCGCACATCGGCGGTTCATCCGCCGGGGGCACGCCACCGCGTGCGCTCGCATCCGGACCCGGAACAGTGACGTTTCGATTACGTCGTGACGGAGCCATCACGAGCGGGCGGTCAGCTGGCCGGGGTGCGTCCGCTCTGGCGGTCGAGCTCGTCCAGCAGCTCCTTGGCCGATTGGAAGCGCTCCGCTGGCGCCTTCTGCAGGCAGCGAAGAATGATCGCCGCGAGCCCGGGCGGCAGGTCCGCCTTGATGCTGCGCGGATCGGGCGGAGGCGAGTGAACGTGGTGATACGGGACGTTGCCCTTCTGAAACGGGAGCTCGCCGGTGCTGAGCTCGAACAGGGTGACGCCGAGCGAGTAGATGTCCGTGCGGTGATCCACGTCCCGGCCCAGCGTCTGCTCGGGGGACATATAGAAGGGCGTGCCGGAGATCATGGTGGTCGCGTTGCGGACCTCTTCCATCAGCTTCGCCAAGCCGAAGTCCATGATCTTCACGTGCTTCTCGGTGGTCCACATCGTGTTCGCGGTCTTGATGTCGCGATGCACGACCTTGCGCCCGTGTGCGTACTGAAGCGCCGAGGCCATCTGGCGCAGGATGTACACCGCCGCGTTCGCGGAGACCGCGCCGCGCTGGCGCAGGATCTCCTTCAGGGTCGTGCCCTCGACCAGCTCCATGGCCATGTAGAGGCCGTGCTCCGACTCGCCCGCGTCGTACACGGTGACGATGTTCGCGTGGTTCAGCTGGGCGGCCGCCTTCGCCTCGCGCAGGAAGTTCTTCAGCGCGTTCGGATTGCCGCGCAGGCCCTCGGGCAGAACCTTGTAGGCGACCTCGCGCTCGAGCACGGAGTCGCGCGCGAGATAGACGACGCCCATGCCGCCCCGGCCGAGCTCGCGCACGATCTCGTAGCGCTTCTGAGCGCTGGGCACGAGCGTCGGCGTGGTCTGCGGCGGCGCGGTGTCTTCGGACTTCTGCTTCAGCGCCGCCTTCGAGCGCTCGAGACACGCGCCGACGTCGCGGTAGTGGTAGTCGAAGCTGAGGATCCGCTCGTAGATCTCGACCGCGCCGGCCAAGTCCGCCTTGCGCTCGTGCGCGCGCGCGAGCTCGTAGAAGGCCTCGACGTTGCCGCGAGTCACTGACTCGGAGCCCGCGGCCTCCTCGAACTTCTTGACCGAGAGACTGTGCATGCCCTTTTCCTGGAACATGCGCCCCAGGATCGAGCAGGCTTCGCCGTAGCGCGCGTCCTCGGAGCCGATCTGCTGGAGCATGCGGATCGCCGAGTCCGTCTCGCCCAGCTCCGCGAAGAGCTTGCCCGCCTCGAAGACGTTGCCGCTCTTCTCGAGCATCTGGGCCTGGCGATCCTTCTTGCCGACCTGACCGTAGCAGGTCGCGGCGTCCGCGAACTTCGTGCACTGCGCGTAGGCGTCGGCAGCCGGCTCGAGCTCTCCCGCGGCGCGGAACGCCTCGGCTGCGGCCGGGAAGTCGCTCGCGCGCGCGTACGCCTGGCCCGCCTCGCCGAAGCGCGCGAGCTTGCGGAACAAGTCACCCGCCGCGCCGTGCTCGCCTGCCTTCACGAGGTGCTCGACGGCCTCCGCGTCCTTGCCCTGATCGCGCAGATACTCGCCGAGCAGGCGGGCGGCGCCGATCTCGTCCCCGAGCCGCTCGAGCGCCTTGGCCGCGAGGTCGCCGCGCCGCACGCGCAGAAAGAGCTCCGACGCGCGGTTGTAGTTGCCGGTCTGGAAGGCGATCTTCGCCGCGGGACCGAATGACTCGGAGCGGACCAGCAAGCTCTCGGCCTCGTCGAAGCGCTCGAGCTTGACCAGGATCTCGGCCGCCTTCTTGGCGATGCCGCGCATCTCCTTGGCCTTCTGATCGCTCTTCGCACCGGCGACCCCGCCCTCGTCGTTGAAGGCCTGAGTCAGGCTCTCGGCCGCGGCCGCGTCCGCCCCGCCCTTCAGGAACGCCTGCGCGGCGTGTCGGTGGAAGCCGATCTTCTGGTAGCACTTGCCGGCTTCCTTGAAGTTCTCCGCGCGCTCGAACAGCTCGCCGGCGACGGAGAACTTCCCGGCAGCGAGATAGCACTGCGCGGCGTCTTCGTGCTGGCCGATCTGCGCGAAGATCGCTCCAGCCTGCTCTTCCTTGCCGACCTTCTTGTAGAGCTCGGCCGCTTCGTCGAAGCGGTTCTGGTCGTGGCGAACCTCGGCGGCGCGCTGGAACAGCTCGGTGCGCAGAAACAAGTCCGCCGCCTCGTCCTTCATATTGCGGCCGAGGAGATACTCGCCCGCGGCTTCCGGGCCCTTCTCCGCCTCGATCTGCGCAGCTTGCTTCAGGTGCTTCTTGCTCTCCTTGCCCGACGGCGCGGCTGACTCGTCGGCTTCCGGAGCGGTGGTGTGGCCCTTCTTCGCGCCGGCGGGCTCCGCGCTCGCCGCGCCTTCCGCGCCCGCCTTCGCGGTCTTCGAGCGAGCGGCCTTCTTGCGGCGCCGTCCACCCGGGATGATCGCGAACAGCAACAGCACGGCGCCGGCTCCCGCGAGGCCGAGGTGCACCGGAGGCGTGCGAAGTGAGTCGAGCTGACTCCCGAGCGTGTCGGCGATCGCACCCGGCGCGCCGCCCTTCGAGGCCTGCAGCTTCAGCTGCGCCTTCAGCTCGAGCGCAACCTTGTCGCCGCCGCGGGCGATGAGCGCACCCGACACGCCTCCCGCAAGCATGGGGATGGCCAAGAGAAACGCGAGCATCCGCAGACCCGTGCGCACCTGCTAGAGATCGTCCGCGGAGTCCATCTCGTTGAGCGCGCGCAGCACTGGGCTCCGCGGCCGTTGGCGGAGCTGGCGTGGGGTTCCGCGCCTGTCAGAGCAGCTTGTCTTGCCGCCCGAGCGCGCCGCCGCGGGACTCGGCTCCGGGAGTCACGCCGAAGTGTCGGTACGCGCGCTCGGTGGCGACGCGGCCGCGCGGCGTCCGGTCCAGATAGCCCTCCTGAATCAGGAACGGCTCGTAGATGTCTTCGATCGTGCCGCGGTCCTCGCCGATCGCGGCGGCGAGCGTGTCCAGTCCGACGGGCCCGCCGCCGTATTTCTCGATCAGCGCGCGGAGCAGCTGCCGGTCCATGCGGTCGAAGCCCGCCTCGTCGACTTCGAGGCGGCCGAGCGCGAAGCGCGCGAGCTCGAGCGCGATCTCGCGCGAGCCGTCGACCTCGGCGAAGTCGCGCACGCGGCGCAGGAGTCGGTTCGAGATGCGCGGTGTGCCGCGCGAGCGCGTCGCGATCTCGGTCGCCCCCTCGGCGGAGAGCGCGATCCCGAGGATACGCGCGCTGCGCGCGAGAATCCGCACGAGATCCGACGACGGGTAGTAGTCGAGCCGTGCGATCACCCCGAAGCGGTCGCGCAGCGGCGACGTCAACAGGCCCGCGCGCGTCGTCGCGCCGATCAGCGTGAAGCGCGGCAGATCGATCTTGACCGTCTGCGCGCTAGGCCCCTGCCCGATCACGAGGTCGAGCTTCCCGTCCTCCATCGCCGGGTACAGGATCTCCTCGACGACGGGACTGAGCCGGTGGATCTCGTCGATGAACAAGACCGCGCCCGGCTCGAGGTTGGTGAGGATCGCGGCGAGATCGCCCGCGCGCTCGATCACCGGTCCCGCGGTGACTCGCAGCGGCGCGCCCATCTCGCGCGCGACCACGTGCGCCAGCGCGGTCTTGCCTAGCCCGGGCGGGCCGTAGAAGAGCACGTGGTCGAGCGGCTCACCGCGCTCGCGCGCGGCGCGCACGAACACGCGCAGGTTCTCGCGCAGTGCGTCCTGGCCGACGAACTCGTCGAGCGAGCCCGGGCGCAGCTTCTCCTCGACCCCCCGCTCGATCTCGACGGGGTCGCTGCGCAGCGCTTCGCCGCGCCGCTCATCCGCTCGCGGCACGCAGCGCCTCCTTGATCAGTGATTCGATGCCGGGCGACTCGGGCAGTGACTCGAGCGCGCGGCGCACCGCCTTCTCGGCGTGGGCTCGCGGGTACCCCAGGTTCACGAGCGCGCTCTCGGCCGCTCCGGCCACGTCGTCGCGCGGCGCGCGCGCGAGCTCGGACGCGGTGTCGATCGCGCCGACCCGATCGCGGAGCTCGACCACGATCCGCTCCGCAGTCTTCTTGCCGACGCCGGGAATGCCGACCAGCGCCGCGAGATCGCCCGCCCGCAGCGCAGCGACGAGTCTCTCGACCGGCAGCCCCGAGAGGATCGCGAGCGCGAGCTTGGGGCCGACCCCGCTCGCGCCCAGCAGCAGGCGGAACAGCGAGCGCTCGAGCTCCGTGCCGAAGCCGAACAACAGGAAGGCGTCCTCGCGCACGTGGGTGTGGACTCGCAGTCGCACGACCTTCCCCTCGTCGGGCAAGGCGAAGAAGGTCGAGAGGGGAACGCGCAGCTCGTAGCCGACGCCCTTCACGTCGAGCACCACCGCCTCGGGGCTCTTCTCTGCGAGCACGCCCTCGAGCCGAGCGATCACGCGGGCCGCTCCGCTGCGAGCGCCTGCAGGGCGAGGCGCGCCGGGCTGCGGCGCGAGAGACCGTGACACACGGCGACCGCGAGCGCGTCCGCCTCGTCGCTCGGCGGCGGCGCTGCCAGCCCCAGCAGCCGCTGCACCATCTTCATCACCTGCAGCTTCTCGGCCCGCCCGTAGCCGGTCACCGCGACCTTCACCTGCGACGGCGTGTACTCATCGGTGGCCAGGCCGGCGATGGCGCAGGCCGCGAGCGCGACTCCGCGCGCGTGACCGAGCACCAGCGCCGAGCGCGCGTTCTTCGCGCTGAACACCGACTCGAGCGCGGCCGCTTCCGGCGCCAGCTCCGCGATCGCGCGCTCGAGCTCGCGCTGCAGATGCGCGAGTCTCTCGCCGAGACTCTCGCCGCGCGTGCGGATCGTCCCGCCGCCGAGCCGCCGCAGCGTGCTGCCCTCGACGGAGACGACGCCGTAGCCCGTGGCGTTGGAACCCGGATCGATCCCCAGGATCCGCACTCGACCCCCCGGTCGCTGATGACCGATTCCGAGTGTACCGCACGACCGTCGCCGCGCCGCTGCACAGCGGGGCGCAGCCGAACGAAGCGCAGTCCCGGCGGGAGCGGGCCCCGCTAAGTCCCCGAGGACATGCTCTGCATGTCCTCGTCGGACATCTCGAAGTTCGCGAAGACCTCGGACACGTCTTCGTGCTCGTCGAGCTCTTCGTAGAGCTTCAGCATCTGCTCCGCATGCTTGCCGGTGAGCTTCACCGTCGAGCTCGGAACCATTGCGAGCTTCGCGCTCGCCGCCGCGAACGACTTCGCCTCGAGCGCTTCCTTCACCGCGGCGAAGTCCTCGGGGGCGGTCTGCACGGTGAGTGTGTCGTCGTCCTCGACGATGTCCTTCGCGTTGGCCTCGATCGCCGCTTCCATCAGCCGGTCCGCGTCGACGTTGGCGCGATCGAACTCGAGCACGCCCAGTCGCTCGAACATGAACGCCACGCAGCCCGTCGCGCCGAGATTGCCGCTGAAGCGGCTGAACATGTGGCGAATTTCGCCACCCGTGCGGTTGCGGTTGTCCGTAGTGGCTTCGACGATCACGGCGACGCCGCCCGGCCCGTAGCCCTCGTAGCGAATCTCTTCGTAGTTCTCGCCGCCGAGCTCGCCGGTCCCCTTCTTGATGCCGCGCTCGATGTTGTCGCGCGGCATGTTCACGCTGCGCGCCTTCTGGATCGCGAGGCGCAGGCGCGGATTCGAGTTCGGATCACCGCCGCCAATGCCGGCCGCGATGCTGATCTCGCGAATCACCTGGGTGAAGATCTTGCCGCGCTTGGCGTCAGCCGCGCCTTTCTTGCGCTTGATGGTCGCCCACTTCGAGTGACCGGACATTCGAGACGCCTCCTCGGGAATCGGCGGGGCATCGGGGATAACACCGTGCCCCGAATGGGTCAATCGCTTCAGTCGGCTCCGTACGCCAGCCGATGAAATGCGCACGGTCTGTCCTTATGGTCGCGCGGGCACCCTACCCGCGCTCCGGAATCGACAGGCGCCGGAGACTGGACATGAGCAAGGACGTCACGATCGGCATCGATCTCGGCACGAGCAACTCGTGCGTGTGCGCGATGCTCGACGGGAAGCCGACCGTGCTCGGCAACAAGAAGGGCGAACGCGTCATCGCGTCCGTCGTCGCCTTCCACGAGGGCGGCAAGATCGAGGTCGGCAACTCCGCGAAGCAGCGGATCATCCTCGACCCCAAGCACACCGTGTCGTCCGCCAAGCGCTTGATCGGCCGGTACTTCTTCAGCGAGGAAGTCCGCAAGGCGCGCGCGGTCTGCAAGTACGAGATCGTGCCCGGCGAGAATCACGGCGTCCGCATCAAGATCCGCGACGAGGAGTTCTCGCTGCCCGAGATCTCCGCCTTCGTGCTCAAGGAGATGAAGGCGATCGCGGAGGGGGCGCTCGGCTGCCCCGTCTCGGGCGCGGTGATCACCGTGCCCGCGTACTTCAACGACAACCAGCGCCAGGCGACCAAGGACGCGGGCCGCATCGCGGGCCTCGAGGTGCTCCGGATCCTGAACGAGCCCACGGCGGCGGCGCTGTCGTACGGCTACGGCAAGGACCTGCGCCAGAAGGTCGCGATCTACGACCTCGGCGGCGGCACCTTCGACGTCTCGATCCTCGAAATCGGAAAAGACGTCTTCGAGGTCCTCGCCACCGCGGGTGACACCTATCTCGGCGGCGACGACTTCGACGACCGCGTGATCGACTTGCTCGCCGACAAGGTCCAGTCCGAGCACGGCGTGAACGTGCGCAGCGATCCCTACTCGTACGCCAAGCTGCGCATGGCGGCGGAGAGCGCGAAGATCGAGCTCGCCGAGCGCGAGGAGTCACAGATCTCGATTCCCGATCTCGCCCAACACGAGGGCAAGCAGATCGGCGTCGAGTACACCCTCACGCGCAAGGACTTCGACAAGCTGATTCGGGACCTGATCCTGCGCACCTTCAAGGTCTGCGACGAAGCGCTGCAGCAGGCGAGCCTGACCACGCGCGACCTGAACGGCGTGATTCTGGTCGGCGGACCGACCCGGCTGCCGTCGATCCGCAACGCGGTCAAGGAATACTTCCAGCGCGAGCCCGAGACCGACATCAACCCCGACGAAGTCGTGGCCATGGGCGCGGCGATTCACGCCGCCTCGCTCGCCGCGCCCGAGGCGGGCAGTTACTTGCTCGACGTCACGCCGCTCACCCTGCGCATGGGGATCGCGGGCGGACTGTCCGAGCCGATCATCGAGCGCAACAGCCCCGTCCCGATCGACCACACGCGCGTCTTCACCACGGTGCGCGACCACCAGCAGGCGATCGCGGTGCGCATCTACCAGGGTGAGTCGCGCCAGGCCGAGGGCAACACCTTGCTCGGCGAGTTCGAGTTCTCGGGCTTCGCGCCCGGCCCGCGCGGAGAGGTGAAGATCGAAGTCACGTTCTCGATCAACACCGAGGGCATCGTGAAGGTGCAGGCGCGCGACCCGAAGACCGGCGCGGAAGCGTCGACGACGGTGTCGATGTCGAGCGGCCTCTCGGAAGACCAGATCAAGTCGATCATTTCGAAGGACCGCGCGGCCGACGTCGCGCCGAGCGCCGCGCCGGTGGCGCGCAAGCGCGTCGACAATGCACCGATCCCGGTCGCCCCCTTGGAGGAAGCCGACGACGGCTTGCTCGACCTACCGGCGCTCGAGGCGGACGTGCAGGACCTGCTCGAGAAGCCCGACGCGGAGCAGCCGCTGTTCGGGACCAACACCGGTGACCTCGGCGCCGAGGCGCAGGAGCCCGTCCGCAACGCACCGCTGCTCGGTGGCACCCAGGAGATCGAGCTCGAAGAGGCCGCCGTCGAGCCGGAGCCCGAGGACGACGACCAAGTCCTGGGCGACGACTGACTGACGAGCGGAAGCGGACGTGAGCTCCTCCGAATCGAGTCTCCAGGAGATCAAGGCGCTCGCCCGCGTGATCGACCGGGTCGACTACTACCGGCTGCTGAAGCTCGAGCCGGGCGCCAACTCGGACGCGCTGCGCACCGCCTACCACGACGCTCGCCGGCGCTTTCACCCGGACGCGTACCTGGCTCAGACCGAGGACGTGCGCACGGCCGTCGACGTGATCGCGCGCCGGATCACGGAGGGCTACCTGGTGCTGCGCGACCGCACGCGCCGCGCCGCGTACGACTCGGCGCTGTCGAGCGGCCAGCTCCGCTACAACCCGGAGCTCGAACAGGAGAAGCGCACCGAGGCCGAAGCCGCGCGCGGCACGACGCCGAACGGCAAGCGCTACTTCGGCCTGCACCTCGAAGCCGAGCGCGCGGGCGATCTCGTGAAGGCGCACGCGCACTTGAAGACCGCACTCACCTTCGAGCCGAAGAACGCGGCGCTGCGCGCGAAGCTGGACGCGCTCGACGCGCAGCTCAAAGAGCAGCGCAAGAAAGTGAACCCGCACACGATCGTTTGACCCGGCCGTTCGCGGTGGCGCAGAATCGACGCCGTCTTCCATTCGTCGAGGTGCGCGATGAGCGAGGCTGTAGCGGCCGCGAAGAAGCCGCTTCCGGTGGTTCCCTTTCTGAAGATCCCCGAGCAGGGCGATCCCTATCTAGAAGGCGTGCGCTGTAGCGCGTGCAAGGCCGTGTTCCTCGGCGCGCGCGACGTGTGCGCGAGCTGCGGCGCGCGCAAGCAGCTCGAGCCGACCAGGCTCGCCAACAAGGGCGAGCTCTACGTCTACTCGATCACTCACCGCTCCTTCCCCGGAGTGGAGACACCGTACGTCTCCGCCGTGGTGGACCTCGACGGCGGCGGAACGGTGAAGGGCAATCTGATCGGCATCGACGCCGACCCCAAGAAGATCAAGATGGGAATGAAGGTCGACGTGGTCTACAAGATCGCCCCGCGCAAGGATCGCGAAGGCAACGAGTATCTCACTTACTACTTCCAGCCCGCGAAGAGCTGAGAGGGAGAGACACGATGGGTGACGTCTACGTCCTCGGCACCGACATGATCAAGTTCGGGAAGTTTCCCGATCGCAGCGTCCCGCAGATCGCGGCGGAGGCCGCGCTGCTCGCGCTCGACGACGCCGGACTCACGATCCACGACATGGAAGCGCTCTACTGCGGCAACCTGATGCAGGCCAACGCGATGGTCGGCCAGCGCGTGCTGCAGCAGATCGGGCAGACCGGCATTCCCGTCGTGAACTGCGCGAACGCATGCGCGACCGGCGCGACGGCGTTCCGCGAGGGCTGGACGGCGATCAAGGCCGGGCTCTACGACGTCGTGCTCTGTGTCGGCGTCGAGCAGATGGCAGGCGCGGGCTTGCTCGGCGGCGGCGGCGGCGGCAAAGGAATTTCGACCGAGGGCCTGCTCGGCTCGAGCACCATGCCCGCCGTGTTCGCCGAGGCCGGCATGGAGCACTCGCGCAAGTACGGCACGACCTTCGAGCAGTTCGCCAAGGTGTCGGTGAAGAACCACTGGCACTCCACGATGAACCCGAAGGCGCGCTACCAGATCGAGACGCCGCTCGAAGAGGTCATGAACGCGGAGATGATCTCGTACCCGAACACCAAGCTGATGTGCTCGGTGAACGTCGACGGATCCGCGGCGGCGGTGCTCGTCAGCGAGCGGAAGGCCAAGCAGCTCGGCATGCGGCGCGCGGTGAAGATCGCGGCGTCGATTCTGACGAGCGATCGCTTCACGCAGCGCGATCTGACCATGCCCGACGTGAACACGTGCACGCGCGAGGCCGCGAAAAAGGCCTACGAGATGGCCGGCATCGGCCCCGACGACGTCGACCTGATCGAGCTGCACGACTGCTTCGCGACCGCCGAGATCCTGCACTACGAGAATCTCGGCATCTGCAAGGACGGAGACGCGGGCAAGCTGATCGACGAGAAGCAGGTGTACCTCGGCGGGCGCATCCCGGTGAACGTATCCGGCGGATTGCTGTCCAAGGGACATCCGCTCGGCGCGACGGGCATCGCGAACATCTACGAGGTCGCGACGCACCTGCGCGGCGAAGCGGGCAAGCGCCAGGTCCAGGGCGCGAAAGTGGGACTCACGCACGTGATCGGCCTCGGCTCCGCGTGCGCGGTCCACATCCTCGAAAGGGTTGCCAGCTAAACAGTCAAAGAGGGGCGAGCGCGCAGCGAGGCGCCGCCGAGCGAAGGAGATTGGGAGTGAGTGACTACACGATGACGATCGACGGGAAGGCCGAGTCCGCGAAGGCGACCTTCGGCGTGATCAATCCCGCGACCGAGGAAGTGTTCGCGCAGCCGCCGGAGTGCACGCGCGCTCAGCTCGACTCCGCGATGGAATCGGCGCAGAGCGCGTACCGCGCCTGGAGCAAGGACGAGGCGCGCCGGCGCCAGACACTGCTCGACATCGGCGCGGCGATTCAGGCGCGCGGCGGCGAGATCGCCCCGCTCCTGACCCAGGAACAGGGCAAGCCGGTCGACAAGGCGATGCAAGAGGTGTTCGGCGCCGCGATCTGGTTCCAGTACACGGCGTCGCTGCAGATCCCGGTCGAGACGATCCAGGAAGACGCGCAGCGCCGGATCGAAGTGCGCCGCCGGCCGCTCGGCGTCGTCGCCGCGATCACGCCTTGGAACTTCCCGCTCATGCTCGCGGTGTGGAAGATCGCGCCGGCGCTGCTCGCCGGAAACACCGTCGTGATCAAGCCCTCGCCGTACACCCCGCTCACCACCCTGAAGCTCGGCGAGATCCTGCGCAGCGTGGTGCCGCCGGGGGTCGTGAACGTGGTCTCGGGCGGGAACGAGCTCGGCGGCTGGATGACGAGTCATCCGGTCCCGCGCAAGGTGTCGTTCACCGGCTCGGTCGCCACCGGAAAGAAGGTCGCGATCTCCGCCGCTCCCGACTTGAAGCGAGTCACGCTCGAGCTCGGCGGCAACGACGCGGCCATCCTGCTGGGCGACATCGACGTGAAGGCGACCGCGCAGAAGGTCTTCTGGGGCGCGTTCGAGAACTCGGGCCAGATCTGCAGCGCCATCAAGCGCGTGTACGTCCCCGAGAACCTGTACAGCGCAGTGGTGAACGAGCTGACCGAGATCGCGAAGACGGTGAAGGTCGGCAACGGCCTCGAAGCCGGCACGCAGCTCGGCCCGCTCAACAACAAGATGCAGTACGACAAGGTGCGCGAGATGATCGACGACGCGGCCAAGCACGGCGCGAAGGTCGTGACCGGCGGCCAGTCGCTCTCGAAGAAGGGCTACTTCATCGCGCCGACGATCGTGTCCGGGATCAGCGACGGCACCCGCCTGGTCGACGAGGAGCAGTTCGGCCCGGCGCTCCCGGTCATTCCGTACAAGAAGGTCGAGGACGCGATCGAGCGCGCCAACGCGACTCACTATGGGCTGTCCGGATCGGTGTGGTCGTCGAACTGGGAGAAGGCCGCCGAGGTGGCGGGCCAGCTCGAGTGCGGCTCCGCGTGGGTCAACCAGCACCTGGCGATCGCCCCGAACCTGCCGTTCGGCGGCGCCAAGTGGTCCGGGATCGGCGTCGAGAACGGTCCCTGGGGTCTGCTCGGCTTCACCGAAATTCAGGTCGTGAACATCGCGAAGGCCTGAGACGGAGTAGCGTTCCCAAACACGAGCGCGCCCCGATGCGAGTCACCGGGGCGCGCTTCGCATTCACGCCTCGACCAGAGCTCTGCGAGAAAGCCGGCTCGCGCGAAGCCGCGCCGCTAGCTCGTCGGGCGCAGCGCCTCCGCGAGCGCTTCCCAGGCCAGCGTCGCGCAGCGCCGCCGCGACGGCAGCGCCGCGACGCGCGCGAACGCGCGCAGGCGCGCGTCGAGATCGGCGGGCACGGCCTCGCCGCCCACGACGCGGGCGAGTGACTCGCCCAGCGAGCGCGCGCCCTCGGGAGTCGCGCCGCGCACGAGCTCGGTCATCACGCTGCCCGAGGCGACCGCGATCGAGCAGCCCCGGGCGCGCGCCGAGACCCCGGCGATGTGCCCGCCCGCGAGCTCCACCTCGACGTGCACCTGGTCGCCGCAGATCGGGTTCGCGACTCGCCCCTCGCCGGTCGCGTGCGCCAGCGGCGCGCGGTTGCGCGGATTGCGGTAGTGCTCGAGCACCACGTCGCGATAGAGCGCCTCGAGTGAGTCGCGCGCCGCCTTCGGCTCGCTCAGGTCGGACACTTCGCGGACCCGAGCGGCCCCTCGGGCACCTCGACCCCGCTCTCGGTGATCTGCACGCCCTTGACGCTCATCAACGGGCGGCCGCTCGTCTTCGCGCCGCGCCAGCGCTGCACGATCTCGGAGAGGATCGAGAGCGCGATCTCCTGCGGGGTCTCCGCGCCGAGGTCGAGGCCGGCGGGCGCGGCCACGAGCCGCAGCAGCTCGAGCGACATGCCGTCCTCGTGCAGGCGCTCGAGCACCAGCGCGCTGCGCTTGCGGCTCGCGACCAGGCCGACGTACGCGGGCGACTGGCCCAGCACGCGCTGCAGTGCCTCGTAGTCGCTCTTGTGCTGAGTCGCGATCACGACGTAGGTTTGCGGATCGCACGCGGCCTTCGCGTAGTCCGGATCCTCGGTCACTCTCAGGTCGGCACGCGGGAACGCCTCGCGCGTCGCGAGCGCGTCGTTCACCGCGGTGTGGAAGCCGAGCGCGTGACCGAACTCGACGAGAGTCTCGGCGATCGCGCCGTGACCGAGCACGAGAAGCTTCGGAGCTTGCATCATGGCCTCGATGTAGATCTCCATGTAGCCGCCACAGGGCATGCCGACGCCGAGCACTTCGTCGTCGAGGTCGAGCCGGATCAGCCGCGAAGTGCGCTCGGCCATCACCTCGCACGCCACGCCGCGCACGGTCGACTCCGCGCAGCCGCCGCCGATCCAGCCGAAGACCGTGCGGCCCTGCGCGTCGACGATCGCCTTCGCGCCGGGCTTCGCGGACGCGCTGCCCTCGATACGCACCACGGTCGCCACGGCGACGTTCTCGCCGGCCGCGAGGCGCGCGGACAGCGCGATCGCGAACTCTTGGGCCGAGGCGGCAGCCATGCGCAGCCAGTCTAAAGGGAAGCCCCGCCCGGCGCGAACTCGCGGGCACACCAGCTTGGCACCAGGGAGTGGCTCTCCTACCATCCGCCGACCCCGAAAGCCGAGGCTTCATGCGGACTCATCCGAGCTGGACTCACCTGGCGGCCAGCGCCGCCTTGGCTGTCGCAGTGGCCTGGGGCGCCCTTCTCTCGCTCGCGCCGGCCCGCGCGGCCGACGCGCCGGCGCGCAGCGAGCAGTCACTGCCCCGCTTCGAGGGCCGCACGCTGGACGGCGGGCATGCGGGCAGCGACCTGTTGCAGAACCGGCGCGGGGTGATCTTCGTCTTCTCGTCGAAGGACCCCGACGCCGACCGCGCAGCGGCGCTGCTCGAGGGAATCCGCAAGCCCGCGGAGCGCGCGAACGTGGCGCTGCTCGGAGTGAGTCGCGACTCCGACCCGGTGCTCGCGATCCACTTCCTGAAGCGCTTCGGCTTCGATTTCCCGACGCTCGCGGACCCCGACGGGAGCCTCTCCGGCAAGCTGCGCCTCGCGCCGGGCACCGCGTCGCTCGTGCTGGTCGACGCGCAGGGCTACGTGCTCGGCGTGCTGGCCGGCCTCGCCGCGCAGGCCGCGAGCGACGACGAAGCGGTCGGAATCGAGCTCCGCCGCATCCTCGATCTCGCGCCGGAAGACGTCGCCGCGACGCCGACGCTCGGCGTGCTGCCGGCGGCGCCGCCGTTCGAGGTCGCGAGCCTCGACGGCAAGAGCAGCGCGAAGCTCGGCGACTACTCCGGCAAGGTGCTGGTGTTCCTGTTCTTCCTGCCGACCTGCCCGCACTGCCACGAGATGCTGAAGTTCCTGGAAGCGCTCTCGAAGCAGCTCGCGACGCCGGACCTCGCGATCGTGCCGGTCTCGGTCTCAGACAAGAAGTATGTCGTCGAGGAGATGGTTAGCGACCTCAAGCTCTCGTTCCCCGCGTACCTCGACCCCGCCGGCAAGGTGCAGGCCGCGTACGGCTTCCAGCGGACCGTGCCCGAAGTGTTCGTGATCGATCGCAAGGGACGCGTGGTGCAGCGCAGCGCGGGCGCGTCGCCGCGAATCGAGGCGCTGCTGACGCTCTCGATCAAGCGCGAGCTCGGTGGGCCGAATCCGATCCTGCTCGAGAAGGCCGGCTACAGCGGCGAGGAGTTCTGCGCGGTCTGTCACCGCGATCAACACGCGACCTGGCTGGTCACGAAGCACGCCTCCGCTTGGGGGACACTCGTCGAGCACGGCAAGGACCGCGACCCCGAGTGTCTGCGCTGCCACACCGTCGGCTTCGGCCAGCCGGGGGGCTTCGACCCGAAGCTGCGCCAGGACCACCTGCGCGGCGTGCAGTGCGAGAACTGCCACGGGCGCGGCGGACCGCACCAGTCGCCCGACTTCGCGAAGGGCGGCCTCGAGCCGGTGTGTCTGGGTTGTCATACGCCGCAGCACTCGCTGCGCTTCGTGTTCGCCGAGCGTCTGCCGTTGATCTCGCACGCCGCGAATCAGGCGATGCTCGCGAATCTCTCGGTCGACGAGCGGCGCAAGCTGGTCGAGAAGCAGGCCAAACGCGAGCGCCAGCTCTTCGACAAGGGCGAGTTCGCCGGCTCTGCGGCCTGCCAGAGCTGTCACGCGAAGGAACACAAGCTGTGGAGTGACTCCGCGCATGCGCGCGCGTTCGCGACGCTCGAGCACAAGGGCGAGGCGAAGAACGCGGAGTGCCAGCGCTGTCACACCACGGGCTTCAGGGAAGCGACGGGGTTTCCGACCGGCGGCGCCACCTTTGCCGAGGTGGGCTGCGAGAGCTGTCACGGGCCCGGAAAGCGCCACGTCGAAGACAAGGGCGTGACTTCGGGGCTGATCCTGGGACTCACCGACAAGTGCGACAGCTGCGCGATCGCGCTGATCTGCGCCAACTGCCACGACGACGCGAACGACAAGGGCTTCGAGTTCTCGATCGACCAGAAGCTGCTGAAGATCCGGCACGGCTTCCGCCAGAAGACGGCGGCCGCAAAGTGACTCCCGCGGGCGAGCGCGCGAAGACCCTCTCGGCGATTCGCGACGCGCTGCGCGACCTGGTCGCGGACGGCGTGGACTTCGTGCCGCGAACCGCGCGCAGCGCTGCGAGCGCCGGGCGTCCGGCTGCGGCGGCGAAGCCCTCGCCTGCGAGCTTCCGCCCGCGCGTCGCGCCCCTCTCGCCGCAGACACCGCTCGCGGAGGCGGCCGCGGCGAAGCAGGCGCTGCTGCAGGCGATCCGCGGCGAGATCGGCGATTGCCGCCGCTGCGGACTGTGCGAGAAGCGCCGGAACGTCGTCTTCGGCGAGGGCAGCCCCGACGCGCGCATCGTCTTCGTCGGCGAGGGGCCGGGCGAAGAGGAGGACAAGAGCGGCCGCCCGTTCGTCGGCCGCGCGGGCGAGCTGCTGACCAAGATGATCGAGGCCATGGGCTGGCGGCGCGAGGACGTGTACATCTGCAACATCGTGAAGTGTCGGCCCCCCGGGAATCGCGACCCGCAGCCGGTCGAGGTGGCCACCTGCGAGCCGTTCCTCGCGCAGCAGCTGCGCGCGATCGCGCCGGCCGCGATCGTCACGCTCGGCAAGCCCGCGATCTCCGCGCTGCTCGGCAGGCCGGTGCCGATCACCAAGCTGCGGGGTCACTGGCAGGAGTGGCAGGGCTTCCCGGTGATGCCGACGTATCACCCGGCCTACCTGCTGCGAAACTACACGCGGGAGACTCGCCAGGCGGTCTGGGACGACCTGCGCGCCGTGCGTGAGCGTGTCGAGGAATCGAGCTCGAGCTAGGCGCGCGCCGGGCGCGTGGCAGCGGTGGCTCGCGTTCGCCGGGCTGCTGGCGTGCGCGCCGGCCTACGCCGACGAGTCACTGAGCGTCGGCTTCGCCGCGGAGCCGCTGCCGGCGCGGATCGGCGAGGCGATGGGAGGCTACGGCGGACTCACGACGCGGCGGGCGGAAGGCGTGCTCGATCCGCCGGAGGCGCGCGCGCTGGTGCTCCAGCAGGGCGAGCTCCGCGTCGCGATCGTCGCGCTCGACGTGGTGATCGCGCGGCCGAACCTGCGCGAGCTGGTCGTCGCGGCGACTCACCCGCTCGACATCGACGTGCTGATCCTGGTCGCGACTCACACACACTCCGGACCCGGGGGATACCTGCCGGGCTGGCTGCCCGCGCGGCTCACGGCCGGCGAGTACGACCCCGCGATGCCCCCGCAGCTCGCGCACGCCGCCGCCGTCGCGCTCGAGCGCGCGGTCGCGGACCTCGCGCCGGCGCGGCTCGGGAGCGGCAACTCTCCGCTGCGACTCGCGCGCAACCGCCGGTTCTCCGACGGCGCCGCCGACACCGAGCTCGCGCTCCTGCGCGCCGACTTCGCCGACGGCCGCGCGCCGGTGCTGCTCTTCGCATACGGCGCGCACGCCACGCTGCTCTCCGCGGACAGCGCGCTCTTGTCCGGTGACTGGCCGGCCGCCGCGCGCAGCGCGCTCGCCGCCGACGGCTGGCGCGCGCTGTTCGTGCCGGGGCCGCTCGGAGACCAGGAGCCCGCGGTCGACCTGGGAGCCTTTGCTTCGGTCGCGAGCGAGCAGGCCGCGGTCGCCGACTTCGGGCGCGCGATGGCGATGGCGGTCGAGCGCGCCGCTCCCGGCGCGGCTCCGCCCGCGGCGGGAGCGCAGTCACTCCGCGCGCTGGAGCGCTGGGTCGACACGCCGCCGGCGCAGTTCAGGAGCCTGTGCTCGCTCTGGTGGCTGTCTCCGTTCGTCCGCTCGTCGCTCGAGGAGTTCGTCTCGAAGCGCGTGCCGTTCCAGGCCGTGCTCGCGGGCAACGCCGAGCTGCTGACCGTGCCAGCGGAGCCGAGCGCAGCGATCGGCGCCGAGCTGCGCGCGAGCGTGCCCGCCGGACGCACGCGGATCCTGGTCGCGCACGCGAACGACTGGCTGGGCTACGTCGTCGATCCCGAGACCTACGAGCGCGGCGGCTACGAGGCGTGTCTCAGCCTGTTCGGCTCCGGCAGCGCCGCGTGGCTGGTGGGCTCCGCGGCCGAGACCGTGCGGCGGCTGGACGCGAGCCCGGCAGAGATTGCGAAGTGACCCGCGCGCGCTGCGGGATCGCTCTGCACCCGGCGGGTCACACGCTCTCGCCCGTGCTGCACCGGACCGCGTACGCGGCGCTCGGACTCGACGCCGAGTTCAGCGTCCACGACGTGCCGCCGGCGCGCTTCACCGAAGCGCTCGCGGAGCTGCGCGCGCGCGGATTCACGCAGCTCTGTATCTCGCTGCCGCACAAAGAGACCGCGCTCCGGCTCGCCGACCGAGTCTCGGACGCGGCGCGCGCGATCGGCGCGGCGAACACGCTGACGGCGCTCGGCGGCGAGCTGGTGGCCGACAACACCGACTGGGTCGGAGTGACTCGCGCGCTCGAGCCGCACGGCCCCTGGGCCGGCAAGCGCGCCTGCCTGCTGGGCGCCGGCGGCGCGGCGCGCGCGGTCGCCTACGCGCTGGGCCGCCTCGGCGCGCAGGTCGCGATCATGAACCGCACCGTCTCGCGCGCCGCGATCGTCGCCGCGGAGCTCGGCGCGCGGGTCGGGTCACTCGCCGAGCCGTGGGACTTGCTCGTGAACGCGACGCCCGTCGGGATGTCCCCGGATGCGAGCTCGACCCCCGCACCGCAGGCGGCGCTGCGCCCAGGCGCGCTCGTCTTCGACACGGTGTACCGCCCGCTGGAGACGCGGCTGCTGCGCGAGGCGCGCGCGCGCGGCTGCCGCGTGCAGGACGGACTCGAGATGCTCGTGCACCAGGCCGTCGAGCAGATCCGGATCTGGAGCGGCAAGCGCGCCGACCCACAGCTCCTGCGCCGCGCCGCCCTCGACGCGCTACGCTCGGCCACACCATGACGGAACCCGCGCTCGAGTGGGACACACCGATGTATCGCCTGGCCGTGGCGCAGCTCGACCAGGCTGCCGCGGCGATGCGCCTCGACCAGAACATCTGGGAGCGGCTGCGCACGCCGCAGCGCTCGCTGATCGTCTCGTTCCCGTTCCGGCGCGACGACTACAAGACGGTCGACACGGTGTACGGCTACCGCGTCCAGCACGTGCTGACGATGGGCCCGACCAAGGGCGGCGTGCGCTACGACGACGACGTGCACCTGGGCGAAGTGACTGCGCTGGCGATCTGGATGAGCTGGAAGTGCGCGCTGATCGGCCTGCCCTTCGGCGGCGCGAAGGGCGGTGTGCGCATCGACCCCGCGCAGCTGTCGCGCACGGAGCTGCAGCGGATCACGCGCAGATACACCATGGAGATCATCGAGATGATCGGGCCCGACCGGGACATCCCGGCGCCCGACATGGGCACCGACGAGCAGACCATGGCCTGGATGATGGACACCTACTCCGGCCAGAAGGGCTATGCGGTTCCCGGCGTGGTGACCGGCAAGCCGGTCGAGATCGGCGGGTCACTCGGCCGGCGCGAGGCGACCGGCCGCGGCGTGGTGACCTGCGTCGGCGAAGCGTGCCGGCACCTGGGCCTGTCGCTCGCAGGCGCGCGCGTCGCGGTGCAGGGCTACGGCAACGTGGGATCGAACGCCGCGCGGCTGGCCGCCGCCGCAGGAGCGCGCGTGATCGCCGTCTCCGACGTGAAGGGCGGCATCCACTCGCGCGCCGGGCTCGACCTCGCGAAGGTCGACGCGTGGGTCAAGGAACACCGCTATCTCGAGGGCTGCCCCGGCGGCGACTCACTCAGCAACGCCGAGCTCCTCGAGCTCGACTGCGACGTGCTGATCCCCGCGGCGCTGCAGAATCAGATCACCGAGACCAACGCCGGGCGCGTGCGCGCGCGCCTCGTGGTCGAGGGCGCGAACGGGCCGACCTCGCTCGAAGCGGACGCGATCCTGCGCGAGCGCGGCGTCTTCGTCGTGCCGGACATCCTCGCGAATGCGGGCGGAGTCACTGTCTCGTACTTCGAGTGGGTCCAGGACGCGCAGCAGTTCTTCTGGACCGAGGACGAAGTGAACGAGCGCCTGGTCAAGATCCTGTCGCGCGCGTTCCGCGAAGTGCTGGCGGTCGCGCTGGAGAAGAAGGTCGACCTGCGCACCGCGTCGCTCTGGCGCGGCATCGAGCGCGTCGCCGCCGCGAAGCGCCTGCGCGGCATCTTCCCCTAGCGCGACCACAGGTCGACGGGCCGACTGACTCCGGCGGGGCGGAACGGGAGCGCGATCTCGCACCCGCCCTGCCCGGCCGAGGCGTACGCGGCGAGCAGGATCTCGAGCACCGCGCGGCCGTCCTCGCCGGTCTCCTCGGCGGCGGCGCCACCGGCGCAGGCGATGAAGTGGGCGAGCTCGCCGACGTAGCCGTGCTCGAGCAGCGGGTCGACCGTCGGGCGAGTGACTCCCCCGCCGCGCTTCGCGAGGCGCAGGCCGGTCTCGCCCATCAGGTCGACAGAGAGCGTGCCCTCGTTGCCGTGCACCTCGAGCGTGCTCTGCATTCCGCTCTGCACCGCCCACGAGCTCTCCGAGATCAAGGTCGCGCCGCCCGCGAGCTCGAGGCGCACGACCGCGTCGTCTTCGAGGCGCGTCTTCTCCGAGTGCAGCACGGTCGCGAGCCGCGCCGAGACGGCGCGAATCGCGGGCCGGTCGAAGACGAAGCGCAGCGCCTCGATCCCGTGACAGCCCATGTCCATCAGCGCGCCGCCGCCCGCTTCGGCGCGGTCGAAGAACCAGGGCGAGTACGGGCCGCCGTGCTTCTCGACCTGGCGCGCCCACAGCACGCGGCCGACCGCCCCTTCGCGCACGAGCTCGCGCGCGCGCCGGTAGAGCGGCGCGAAGCACAGGTTCTCGGCGTACCCCAATACGCGTCCGTGTCGCGCGGCCGACGCGCAGAGTGAGTCGGCTTCCTCGAGCGTGAGACACAGCGGCTTCTCGACGACGACGTCCTTGCCGGCTTCGAGCGCGGCGAGCGCGTGCTCCGCGTGCAGCCGGTTCGGCGAGTTCACGCACACCAGCCGCAGGTTCGGATCCGCGAGCAGCAGCGGGAGCTCGTCGAACGCGTAGGCCTGGGCGGAGGCGAAGCCCTGGGTCAGCCGCTCCGCGGCGGCGCGCGTGCGCGACGCGACCGCCGCCAGACTCGCGCCCCCGGCGCGCTGCAGCGCCGCGACGTAGACGCGCGAGATCCAGCCCGCGCCGAGGAGCGCTATTCCCGGCAGCTGGACCGTCAGAGCTTCAGGAGCTGCGCGACGCGCTCACGGTGCTCGCCCGGATCGCCGTAGGTAACTTCGATCGCCTTCGCGCGCTTGAAGTACAGGTGGCAGTCGTACTCCCAGGTGAAGCCGACCCCGCCGTGAATCTGGATGTTCTCGGCGGACGTAGCACGGTAGGCGTCGCTCGTGTACGCCTTGGCCATCGAGGCGGCGAGCTCCGCCTCGTCGGTCTTCTCGGCGACGGCCCACGCCGCGTAGTACGCGATCGACTTCGAGGACTCGACCTGGATCAACATGTCGGCGCACTTGTGCTTGATCGCCTGATTCACGCCGATGGGCTTGCCGAACTGCACCCGCTCCTTGGCGTACTTCACCGAATCCTCGAGCACCTTCTGCGCGCCGCCCAGCGCCTCGGCGGCCAGGTGAACGAGCGCGTGGCTGCGCACGATCTTCCAGGTCGCCCAGCCGCCGCCAGGCGAGCCCAGAAGCTGCGCGGGGGCGTCGGCGAAGCGCACCTCGGCGATCCGCCGCGTCTGGTCCATCGAGCGCAGCGGCGTGATCGAGACTCCCGGCGCGGTGCGATCGACCAGGAACAGGCCGATGCCCGCTTCGCCCGGTCCGCCGCTGCGCGCGGCGACCACCAGGACGTCCGCGTTCTGCGCATCGGGCACGAACAGCTTGGTGCCGGTCAGCGCGAAGCCCGCGCCCTTCCTCTCGGCGCGCGTCGCGAGCTCGTCGGGACTCTCGTTGCCGGACTCCTCGGTGATCGCCAGCGTGAGGATCTTGCGGCCGGCGGCGACCTCGGGCAGCAGCTCCTTGCGCTGCTGCTCGCTGCCTCCATGCAGCACCGCGAGCGCTCCCTGGAAGCTGGCAAAGAACGGCGACGGCGTGAGCGCGCGCCCGAGCTCCTCGGCGACCACGATCTCGTCGACCAGCGAGAGACCTGCGCCGCCGTACTCCTCGGGCAGCAGCAGGCCGAGCCAGCCGAGCTCCGCCATCTTGGCGTACACCGCCGGCTTGTAGCCGCGCGGGTCGTCCATCAGCTCGCGCACGGCGCTCATGGGCATTTCGCGCGCGAGAAACTCGCGGGCGGTGCTGCGCAGCAGCTCCTGTTCCTCCGAGAAGCCGAAGTTCACGCGGCGATTCTATGCCCCGCCGTTTTCGAGGGTCAAACGTGCGCGTTGCGGGTTTCGAAGGCCGTAGCGTAGGGTGACGTCCGACATGCCGTTGGCGCACAAGGCTCGGGGGTGTCTCGCATGAGCGCGAAGATCGAAGCGCAGCGCGTCTCGAAGCGCTTCGGATCGGTGGTCGCGCTCGACGAGCTGTCGCTCGAGATCGCCGCCGGCGAGGTGTTCGGGATCATCGGCCCGAACGGCGCCGGCAAGACCACGTTCCTGCGCATCCTCACCGGCTACTGGCTGGCGTCCGAGGGCGACGTGCGCGTCGACGGTCTCTCGGTGACTCACCAGCGCTTTCAGGTCCAGGCGCGCCTCGGCTATGCGTGCGAGCAGCCGAAGCTGTACGCCGATCACCGGGTCGACTCATTCCTCGCGCTGATGGGCGCGCTGCGCGGTCTCTCGGGCGCGCGGCTGCGCGCGGCGACCGCCGTCGCCGTCGAGCGGCTGGGGCTCGAGCCGGTCCTGCGGCGGCGGATCGGCGTGCTGTCGAAGGGCTTCCGGCAGCGGGTGGCGCTGGCGCAGGCTCTGATCCACGAGCCCGCTCTGCTGGTCGTCGACGAGCCAACCGTCGGGCTCGACCCGGCGCAGCAGATCGAGCTGCGCCGGATCATCGCCGGCTTCCGCGGGCAGCACACGGTGATTCTCTGCACCCACCAGCTGCACGAGGCCGAGATGGTCTGCGATCGGGTCGCCCTGCTCGACCGCGGCCGGCTCGCCGCGCTGGCCACCGCGGACGAGATCCGCGCAGGCGGCAGCCTCGAGGCTCTGTTTCTCGCGAAGGTCGGCAGTCACTCGGCGGTCGCGTCGTGATCCGCCGGCTGTGGGCGCTCGCGCGCAAGGAGCTGCGCCAGCTGTTCGCGTCGCCGATCGCGTACGTCGTGCTCACCGTCTACGTCGCGCTCACGGGCATCTACTTCTTCCAGCATCTGGTCAGCTACAACCAGCTCTTGTTCGTGTATCAGTCCGAGGGCATGACCGCGGGCGGCTTCGACCAGGGAACCGTGCCGAGTCAGATCAACGTGCTGAACGAAGTCTTCGTCCCGTCCGCGGAGGACTTTGGCCTGTTCCTGCTCGTCGTGCTGCCGCTCGTCACGATGCGCGTGTTCTCGGAGGAGCGCGCGAACGGCACCGACGAGCTGCTGCTCACGAGCGGCCTGCGCCCGCACGAGATCGCGCTCGCGAAGCACGGAGTCACCTACGCGTTCGTGCTGCTGCTGCTGCTCGGCAGCGCGATCTACCCGACCGTCGTCGTTCTGCGCGCCGGGCTCGGCTTCGAGCACTTGATCGCGCTCTACGCGGGACAGTTCTGCTACGGCTGCGCGGTCGCCTCGCTCGGGCTGGCCTGCTCGGCGTTCACCTCGAGCCAGATCGTCGCCGCGGTGCTCGGCTACGCGATCCCGTTCGTGCTGCTCGACTTCGCGTGGCTCTCGAACACGGTCTCGGAGCAAGTCGCCGCGGTGCTGCGCGAGGCCGCGCTGCTGCCCCACTACGGCGCCTTCGCGCGCGGCGTGATCGAGCTCAAGAACGTGGTGTATTTCGCGGGCATCGCGGGACTGGGCTGGCTCGCGTCCGTCGCATCGCTCGAGCTGGCGCGAGCGCGCTGAGTGGCGTTCCTGCCGGCGGCCGGAGTCGTGATGATCCTGGTCGGGGTCGCGTCGTACTACGCGACGCGCTCGCTGCACGGACTGTCGGCGTTCTCCGGCGCGAACGTCGCGATCGGCGTCGCGCTCCTGCTCGCGGGCGCGGTCGCCGAGGCGCGGCGCTTCCGCGGCTTCTCCGGCGCCGAGTCGCGCCGCGTGGTGCTGCGCTGGTCCGCGCTCTCGGTCGGCGCGCTCGCGCTGGTGATCGGGATCGACTTCTGGGCGCGCGGACTCACTGCGCGCATCGACCTCACGATCGACCGCATGTACACGCTCTCGGAGCAGAGCGCCGCGCTCTGCCGCGAGCTGGCCGAGAAGAAGGGCGAGCCGGTCCAGCTCGTGTTCTTCGAAGACGCGCTGCTCGCGAAGGACGTGAAGCTCCTGGTCGCGGCCTACTCCGATCGGTGTCCCTCGGTCGAGATTCGCGACGCGAGCCGGCGCCAGCCGCCCGAAGCCGCGCGCGACCTGTACACGACGACCGCGACGACGGTGATCGCCTGCCGCGGCGACGTCTGCGACCCCGTCGGCTACCCGTCGGAGCGCAACATCACGAACGCGCTGGCGCGCTTCGCGCGCGAGCACGCGATCCGCGTCTACTTCACGGTCGGACACGGCGAGATCGACCTGGCGAGTGAGTCGGACACCGGCTATGCGGGGGTCGCCGCGCTGCTGCGCAATCAGGGCTTCGATCCGCAGGCGCTCGTCGGCCCCGCCGCGGACGAGATCCCGGCCGACGCCGACCTGGTCGCCGTCGCGGCGCCGGAGCGGGATCTGATGCCCGAGGAGCTCGCGGTGCTCGACCGCTATCTGGCGCGTGGCGGCCGCCTGCTCGTGCTGGCCGACGCCGGGCAGCACTCGAACTTCTACTCGCAGTGGCTGCCGCGCTGGGGCTTCGCGCTCGACGACGCCGTGGTGCTCGACCGCGCCTCCAGCCCGCTCCTGAAGGACCCCAAGCCCATCAACCTGCTGGTGCACCTGTTCGCACCCTACAACCCAGTGACTCGCAACCTGTCGCAGCGCACGATGCTGCTGCTGCCGCGCGCTCGCCCCGTCGAGCTCGGCCGCAAGCCGCAGCAGGACGACAAGCTCGACCGCGCCGCGTTTGCGAGTCCGCGCGCCTGGCTGTCGCACGACGTCGCGCGCGCGCTCGCGGGCTCCGAGCTGACCCCCCCGGACGGCGCCGAGCCGCAGGAGATCTCCGTGGTCGCGACCGGCCGCTACCCGCGCGGCGGCGAGGAGGACGCGGCGCACGAGGCGCGCATCGTGGTGATCGGCGACCGCGACTTCGTGTCGAACCGGCTGCTCGACGCGCTGTACAACCGCGACCTGCTCGCGAACGCCGTGCGCTGGCTCGGGAACGACGAGCAGCACATCGCGCTGTCCGACAAGGGCTGGACTCCGAATCAGGATCCGCTGACCCTGCAGCAGACGGTCGCCTACTTCTACTTCCTCGCGTTCGCGCTGCCGGAGGCGCTGTTGCTGCTGGGAATATTCGCTTGGTGGCGGCAGCGCGGCTGATCTAAGCTCGCGCGATGAAATTTCACCCGATCGCGGCCGTGGCTCCGTTGCTCTGCGCTCTGTTGCTCGGCGGAGCTATCTCCGGCTGCAAGAACCAGGCGGAGAAGGATCTCTCCGAGATTCGCGCGAAGCAGGACGAGATCCTCGCGAAGCTCGCTTCGATCGAGGACGCACAGAAGAAGCTCGCCGCGGCTCCGCAGCGCGCGGCCGGCCCGCCTGGGGAGGACTTCGACAAGGTCTACCCGATCGGCGTCGACGCCTCGCCGGTTCGCGGCGACGCGGCGGGCTCAGTCACGATCGTCGAGTTCTCGGACTTCCAGTGCCCGTTCTGCGCGCGCGCGGCGCCGCTGATCGAAGACGTGCTGAAGAAGTATCCGAAGGGCGTGCGCTTCGTGTACAAGCAGTTCCCGCTGCCGATGCACCCCGTCGCGCGGCCGGCCGCGCACTGGTCGATGGCCGCCCAAGAGCAGGGCAAGTTCTGGGAGATGCACGACGTGCTGGTGAAGAACCAGCCGACGCTCGATCCGTCGAAGGCCGAGGCGTACGCCAAGGAAGCCGGCCTCGACGTGAAGCGCTTCAAGAGTGACCTCGCGAAGAACGCCGCCGAGTACAACAAGCGCATCGACGAAGAGATGAAGCTCGGCAACGAGGTCGACGTGCGCGGCACGCCGACGATCTTCATCGACGGCAAGAAGGTGCGCGTGCGCACCGTCGAGGGCATGAGCGCGACGATCGACGGCCAGCTCGCGAAGCCGCCTAGCTCGTGACTCGCCGCTAGCTGCCGGCGAGCTCTGCGCTGAACGCGCGGATGCGCGCCGCGTTTGCGCCCAAGTCGCTCTGGCCCACGCGCGAGCGCGAGCGCAGATCGACGCGCGAGCCGGTCGCGCCGTCCGGGGTCACGCGGATCACGATGTCGTCGACGAAGTGAAACAGCCGCGACGTCGCGGTCGCCTCGATGCGCCCCTTCTCGAGGTCGGCGTTGGTCACGAGCCAGCCAGGCATCGCGTCCGCAACCGCCTTCGCTCGCGCGAAGGCCTGCTCGGGCGGCACAGAGAGGGCACTCGGCGCGATGTCCGGATAGCCGCTCCTCTGCAGCGATTCGACCTGCGCGCGCTGCTCGCCCTCGGCGTCCTTGTTCATCGAGACGGCGATGACTTCGGGCGAAAACTCGATGCGATTCGTGAGGTCGGTGGAGATGTCGTGGATCGCCGGGACCTTCGACATGCTCGCCAGCCCGAGCACTGGAAGCCCGACGAGCAGCGGCACGATCGCCGCGCGCACGGCGCGCGGGCGCCATGCCTTCGCGGTCACGGTCGCGAATGCGGCCGCCCCCGCGAGCCCGATCCCGAAGACGACCCCGACGAGCACGGCGAGCAGCACCAGGCTGAATCCGGCCAGCGGTGGAAGGATGTGCGTGTACGCCGTCAGCGGGCCGACGAGCAAGAGAGACAGGATCACGAAGCTCGGCGTGAACCAGAGTCGTTCCATGGAACTCCCTCCTGGCCGGCGATTGTACCCTGCGGCAAGCTGGCGGCGGAGATGAGTCGGGCGTGACGCACGATCACCACCACGCTCACGGCCGCGCGGACGAGCCGAGCGCGAGCGACGGGCACGCGCCTTCGCGCGGCTCGAACTCGGTCGCGCTGCGACGCGCGTTCGCCCTGACCGCGCTCGTGCTGCTCGTGGAGTTCGTCGGCGGTCTGCTCACCGGCTCCGTCGCGCTGCTCGCGGACGCGGGTCACGTGCTCACCGACGCCGGCGCGCTCGGGATCGCGCTGTTCGCCGAGTGGGCCGCGAGCCAGCCGCGCGGCACTCGCCACAGCTTCGGCTACGGCCGCGCCGAGGTGCTGGCTGCGCTCTTGAACGGCCTCTTGCTGGGCGGCGTGTCCGTCGGCATTGCGGTCGAGTCATTCGCGCGGCTCGCGTCGCCGAACGCGGTGAACGCGGGCGCGATGATGGCGATCGCCGCGCTGGGCCTGGTCGCGAATCTCGTCTCGGGCCTGTTCCTGCTGCGCGACTCTCGCCACAGTCTGAACGTGCGCGCCGCTCTCTATCACGTCGGCGGCGACGCGGTCGGGTCGCTCGCCGCGCTCTCTGCCGGCGCGTGCATCGCGCTCTTCGACTGGCGGAGCGCGGACGCGATCGCGGGTGTCGCGATCGCACTGCTGCTGGTCGTCTCGGCGCTGCGGCTGATCCGCGACTCGGTCGACATTCTGCTCGAGGGCGCGCCACGGCACCTGGACCTGCACGAGATCGCGCGCCGGGTCAACGCGGTGCCCGGCGTCGCACGCATCCACGACCTGCACATCTGGACCGTCGGCAGCGGCTTCCCGGCGATGAGCGCGCACGTCGACCTGGCCTCGGGCGCCGATCCGGAGGCGGTGCGCCGGGCGGTGCACCGCCTTCTGCACCAGGAGTACGCGGTCGCTCACACGACGATTCAGACGGAGTCGGGCCCGCCCCTGCTGCAGGTCGACGGACCGCCGCTATAATGCCGCCGCCCAATGTCCAAGAAAGACCTGATCACGGTGAGCGGCGCGATCGCCAAGATTCTCGGCGGCGGCCGCTATCTCGTCCGGCTCGAGAACGGCAGCGAGATCACCGCGCAGCTGTCCGGCCGCATGCGGCGCTTCCACATCCGCGTGATTCAGGGCGACCGGGTCCAGTGCGGAGTCTCGCCGTACGACCCGACGCACGGATTCATCACCTACCGAGAGCCGCCCGGCGGGGCTCCGCGACCTGAAGGCAGCGCGCCGCCCGCGAAGGGCTAGGCCGACGCGGCCGCGCGCTGGGCGCGCCCGATCTTCTTCCGCCCTCGGTTGAGTTCGGAGAGCTCGACCATCGCGGCGTCGGCGACCTCCTGGCCGACCACCTCGTCGCGCTCGCGCGCGAGCTCGTCCATGTCGACCCAGGTCGCGTAGGTCGAGCGCGTGCGCTCGGTGATGATGCCGGCCTTCAACAGGGTCTTGATCAGCACGCGGAAGATGTTCGTGCTGCGCGTCATCATGCGGCGGCGGTCCGAGTCGCTGAACGCCTCGAGCACCGCGCTGCGCACCCACTGCCAATCGAGCCCGAAGCGCGTGTAGATGTGCTGCTTCTGCTCGGAGTTCACCAGGTTGAAGAGCAGGGTCTGGAAGCACTTCGCCGCCCAGGCCTCGACCCGCTCGTGCTCCTCTTCGCTGAGCTTGGGCACGGTGCGCTCGGCCCAGATCTTCCCGAAGCGGTGGTGGAACGCCTCGTCGGTCATCACGAGCTGCACGGTGCGGCGCAGCAGCGGATCCTCGGTGAGTGAGTGGATCGTGGCGAACGCGCCCATCGCGAGTCCCTCGACGAGCATCTGCATGCCGACCAGCTTCTTGTAGACCTCGGGCGCGAGCACGAGCTCGTTCAGCAGATTCCCGAGCGTCGGGCCCACCGCGAGCGGCGTGCCCCAGCGCGCCTGGACGTAGCGCGAGAAGGCAGTCACGTGGCGCGCCTCTTCGCGCGCTTGGTTGGCGGCGTACTCCTGCGCGCCGGGATCGCGCAGGATCTGACACAGCGAGACGCTGAGCGACAGCGCGCCCTGCTCGCCGTGCAGGATCGACGACAAGGCGAAGCGCGTGCTCTCGTTGGCCAGCTCGACCTGCTGCTGCGGAGTGAGTCGATCGGCGACCGCGCAGTTCAGCTCGACGGTGAAGTCGCGCGGCATCAGGGTGCGCTCGCGCACGTCGAACGGCGTCTGGAAGTCGACGTACGTCGGATCGAGCGGGTCCCAGAAGTGGTCCTCGGTCTGCGAGATGATCTGGTCGAAGGCGTCGCAGCGCTCGCCGTAGCGCTCGACCTCGATCATCGACGGAAAGTCGTCGCGGTCGACGGTGTTGTACGCGGCGTTGTGCGTGATGTGATTCGCGCGGCTCACGATGCGCCTCCTCGGATTCCAGAGAGCTGGAGATCGACCAGTGTTTCGAGAACCGCGGCGCGCGGCGCGCGCCCGGGTGATTCCGCCCACCAGCTGACGACGCGCGCCCACATGCCGACGAGCGCCTGAGCCGTCACCGCCGGGTGGAGGCCCGCCTTGGCCTTGCGCTGCGCGGTGATCTCGCGCTCGAGGCGCGCCACCAGCTGATCGAGCGCGTCCGCGCCGACGCTCGCGGCTTCGGCGCCGCGGCCGAACGACAGCCGCACGAGCTCGCCGTGCTGCTCCGCGAACGAGAGCAGCACCTCGGCGCGCGCGCGCGCCGCGGCTCCCGGTCGTTCGCGCAGCGGGTGCACCGCCGCATCGAGGCGCAGCTCGAGCTCGGCGACCGCCTCGAAGACGAGCTCGCGGAAGAGCTCTTCCTTGTCCCGGAAGTGGAGATAGAAGGTGCCCGCCGCAACGCCCGCGGCGCTCGCGATGTCGTGGCTGGTGACCGCGTGCAACCCTCGCTCGGCAAGCAGCTTCTGACCGCTCGCGCGCAGCCGCGCGCGGGTCGCCGCGCGAGCGCGTTCCGCGGCGCGACCGCCGCTCGCCGCGCGCGCTCGCCGCGGCATCGCCTTGCGCGTTCTACTGACAGCCATGTCAGCTGCTGACGGTATCGTCAGTCGGCGATCCGCGTCAAGCCGGTGCTAGAGTCGCGGGGTGTCACTCGAATCGAACAAGCGCGTCGTGCGCCGCTACTTCGAGGCGATCGAGAGCGCGGACTACGCCGCGGTCGAGAAGCTGCTCGCGGACGAGGTGCGCTTCTGGCTGCCTCCTTCGGTTCCCGACGGCGCGGAGCTGCGCGACCGCCGCGACGTGATGCGCAACATCCGCGAGTCGATCGCGGGCCTCTACGACGCGCGGGTCGGTCTGCACCCCGAGATTCGCAACTTGACGGCCGAGGCCGACCGGGTCGCCGCCGAGCTCGTGATCCGCGGCCGCTCGAAGGCGAGCGGCCAGGACTACGAGAATCACTACCACTTCTTGTTCGTGGTCCGCGCTGGGAAGATCGCCGAGTTCCACGAGCACCTCGACACGCTCTACGCGTTCCGCGCGCTGTTCGAGCCGGCGGGCATCGTCGCGCCCAAGCACGTCCCCTGGCTGCCCGGAGCGGGCGAGTCGGACTGACTCGATGCGGGTCGCGATCGCGGGCGCGGGGCCGGCTGGCGCGGCGCTCGCGCTCCTGCTCGCACGCCGCGGCATCGGAGTCACACTGCTCGAGCGGCAGAGTGACTTCGCGCGCGAGTTCCGCGGCGAGGGGCTGATGCCAGGCGGGGTCGACGCGCTCGAGCAGATGGGGCTCGGCGCCGAGCTCGACGCGCTGCCCCAGGCGCGGATCCGAAACCTCGACGTGTTCCTGAACGGGCGGCACCGACTGCACCTCGACGCTTCCGCGCTGCCGCCGGACCTCCCCCTGCCCCGCTTCGTCTCGCAGCCCGCCCTGCTCGAGCTCCTGGTCGCGCAGGCCAGCGCGCACGCCGGCTTCGAGCTGCTGCGCGGCGCGAGCGTGCGCGACCTGGTGCACGCCGACGGTCGGGTCGTCGGGCTGCGCGTCGACGGCGCAGCGGGCGCGCGCGAGCTGCGCGCGGACTACGTGATCGGCTGCGACGGACGGGCCTCCGTCGTGCGCAAGCGGGCCGGCCTCGAGCGCGCGCGCGAGTCACAGGCCTTCGACGTGGTCTGGTGCAAGCTGCCGCTGCCGGAGTTCATGCGCGGCTGCGCGCGCGGCTGCATCGGCCGCGGGCACTTCGCAATCGTCTTCGAGGCCCCCGACGGTCTCCTGCAGCTCGGCTGGGCGATCGAAAAGGGCACCTACGGCGACATCCGGCGCGGCGGAATCGAGCACTGGACCCAGCAGCTCGCGCAATACCTCCCCGACGACCTCGCCGGCTGGGTGCGCGCGCACGCCGGCGAGATCCAGCACCCGTTTCTGCTCGACGTGGTCTGCGATCACCTCGACGCCTGGAGCGCGCCGGGGGTTCTCCTGCTCGGCGACGCCGCGCACCCGATGTCTCCGGTCGGCGCGCAGGGGATCAACATCGCGCTGCGCGACACGCTCGTGGCGGCGAATCACCTGGGCCCGGCGCTGCAGCGAGGCGCGAGCCCCGCCGAGCTCGACCTCGCGGCGCAGCGGGTCAGCGCCGAGCGGCTGCCCGAGGTGAAGGAGATTCAGTCACTACAGGTGGCCGCGCCGCGCGTGCTGCTGCAGCGCTCGCTCGGCGCGCGGCTGATCATGCGCACGATCGTGCCGTTCGCCCTGCGGACCGGCCTCGCGGCGCTCGCGGTGCGCAGCGTATTCCCGCGCTTTGCGCGCGGCACGGCGGAAGTCACTCTGCGCTTCTGAGCTCGCGCCCGAGCGCCGAGAGCGCGCGCTCGAGCAGCTCGAGATTGCGCGCGACGCCGCTCGCGCGCGGATCGATGTGATTCTGGATGAACGTGCCGTCGGCGACCGCCAGCGCGAAGAGCGAGAGGTCGTCGGCGAGCCGCGCCGAGTTCGCGACGCCCTGCGCCGCGAGCCGCCGCGCGATGCCCTCGCGCAGGCGCACGAGGGCCAGCTTGCGCACGCGGCGAATCACGCCGAGGGAGGTCTTGTCGATGTGCTTGCGCTCCAGCGCGATCAGGAACAGCAGTCGCAGGAACTCGGGCCGCTGCGCGAGCGCCGCCGCGGTGTGGGATCCCAGCATCTCGTCCGCGATTGGAGCTCCCGCGGAGGTCTTCGCGGCCGCGCCCAGCTCCTCGAACCAGCGCTGCGCGCCCTCCTCGACGACCGCTCCGAGCAGGCCCTCCTTGCTCTCGAAGTGCCAATAGATCGAGCTCGCGGGCAGCCCGGAGCGGCGACTCACTTCCGAGATGCTGGTGCCCGCGAAGCCGCGCTCCGCCATCAGCATCGACGCCACGTCGAGGATGCGGCGGCGCGACTCCGCGCCCTGCTGCGCCTTGCGCGTCGGCGCCCGCTCCGTCGCGATCCGGCTCAAGCGTCGTCTCGCAGGCGTTCCGCCAGGCGCGGGAACAGCGCCTGCGCGTTCTCGCGCTCGACGCGCGCGCGCGCCGCCGCGTCGAAGCCGTCGTAGCGCGCGAGTCCCTCGATCGACGCGCGCCCGATCGCCTCGGGCGCGAACGGGAAGTCACTGCCGAAGAGGATGCGGTCCGACCCGACCAGCTCCTGCAGCGAGCGCAGGGCCCCGGCGTTGGCCGAGAGCGCGGTGTCGTAGTGGAACTGCGCGAGATAGTGAGCCGCGCCTTTCGGGGCGCGCTCGCGGAACTGCGGGAACGCACCCAGCAGGCCGATGCGACCCGCGAGATAGGGCGTCGCGCCGCCCGCGTGCGACAGGATGATGCGCAGGTTCGTCCGCCGCTCCATCGTGCCGGTCCAGATCAGGTTGATCGCGGCGCGCGTGGTGTCGAAGACGAACTCGGCGGCGAAGCCCGGCACTTCCAGTCGGATCGACTCGCTCGTCTTGGGGACCGTCGGGTGGACGAACACGACCGCGGCTCGCCGGTCGAGCTCGGCCATCACGTCGTCGAAGAGCGGATCACCGAGATAGCGGCCGTCGCTCTGACTCGTGAGCAGGACAACGCCGTCGAGCTTCAGCACGTCGAGCGCGTACTCGAGCTCGCGCAGCGCGCCCTTCACGTCCGGCAGCGGCAGTATGGCGAAGGCGCCGAAGCGAGTCGGATGGTCCGCAACCAGCTTGGCCGAGATCTCGTTGCATCTTCGCGCGAGGTCGCGCGCGAGTGCATCGTCGCCGAAGTGCACCCCCGGCGCCGAGATCGAAGTCACCGCCATGGCGATCCCCAGGCGGTCGAGCACCTCGAGCGCGCTCGCGGGATCCCAGCGCGGAAGCGGGATCCCGGCGCCCTCGCCGACACCGATCCGCGCGAGCTCGGCGACGTACGGCGCGGGCAGAATGTGGTGGTGGACGTCGATGCGACCCGGAAGACTCACTCCGGGCCTCCGATCGCGACGCCCGGCTTGTGCCCCCAGATACTCACGTGGTCGTAGGTGTGGACGACCCAAGTCGAGTCGTCGACCTTCACGCCGCCGTGGCCGATCTCGACGTCGAAGCCGGACGGTGTCTTGGCGTAGAACGAGTACATCCCGTCGTTCGGATGCTTGCCGAGATCCATGCTGAACGGCACGCGCGCCTCGAGGCAGCGGTCGTGGGCGCGGCCCACGTCGTCCTGTGACTGGACCTCGAGCATGAAGTGGTGGATTCGCTTGGGCATCGGCACCGACGCGAAGGCGATCGAGTGGTGGCGCGCGTTCGCATGCAGGAAGCGGAGCTGCAGCGTGAAGCTCGGATTCAGCGGCACGCGGACCTGGTCGCTGAGTCGCAGTCCCAGAAGCTCGGTGTAGAACCGCTCCGTCGCCGCGGGATCCTTTGCGCAGATCACCGCGTGTCCGACGCCTTCCTCGCCGGTCACGAACCCCGACGAGACTCTGCTCGAATGGAACGGCTCGCGCGCCACCGCCGCACCGACGTAGAGCTCGATCGGGATGCCGGTCGGGTCCGCGAGCTGCAGCAACCGAGTGACTCGCCGCGCGGCGGCGGTCTCCGGTTTGCCCTCGCCCACCGAGCAGCCCGCGCGCGCGAGCCGCGCGCCGAGCGCGTCGAGCTCGGCGTCGTTCGCGACCTCGAAGCCGAGATAGGCGAGGTCGTCGGCGGGGCCGGGATGCAGCGCGATGCGCTGCTCGCGGTCGTCGATGCGCAGGGAAAGCGAGCCGTCGGCGCCGCGGTGCGCGGGCTCGAGCCCGAGCACGTCTACGGCGAAGCGCTCCCAGCGCGCCAGATCACTCACTTCGAAGCCTAGATAGCCGAGCTGTCGAACGGAAGTCATTGCGGTCTCCCTCGCTAGACGAACAGGTCGCCGCGGTCGGTCGGCGCGGTTTCGGGCGAGAGCTCGAAACGGGCGAACAGGCGGGCGCCTTTGTCCGGGTTGTTGGACGCGTGCGCGCGCATCGCGTGCACGTCGCGAAACACGCGCTGGATCGGGTTGTCCAGGAAGATCGCGCGGCCGCCGCTTGCCTCGAACAGCCGGTCGACCGCGTGCACGCCGCGTGCGACGGCCTGGGTCCCGTCGAAGCGGCAGCGGATGCGCGGTCCGAGCGGAATTCCCGCGCCGGCCTGCGCCAGCTCGACCAGCTCGCGCCAGTCGCGGCGCAGCGTCTCGCGCGCGCCGTCGATCGCGGAGGCGGCCTCCGAGAGCCGAGCCTGCATGAAGGGGTCCTCGGACGCGCGCCCGCCGCCGACCGCGATGACACGCGTCCGTGTCGTCTGGGTGAACAGCTCGAGTGCGCCGCGCGCGGCGCCGAGCGCGGGCACCGCAATCGCGCTGGAAAAGACACAGCCGAGCGGCAGCTTGAACAGCGCCCCCGTGTTCTGCTCCTGACCCGGGCTCTTCAGCAGGAACGCGTCGACGAAGCGGTGGGTGCGGTGCTCGGGCACGAACGCGCCGTCGACGACGATGTCCTTGCTGCCCGTGCCGCAGAGTCCGGCGACGCGCCAGTTGTCGTCGATCCGGTAGTCGGAGCGCGGCAGAAGGAACGTGCGCACGTCCGGGAACGGAGCGTCGCCCGGCGCGATCGCGCCGAGGAAGATCCAGTCACAGTGATCGCAGCCGCTCGAGAAGGACCAGCGGCCCGAGAGTCGAAAGCCGCCGGGGACGCGCTCGGCCTTGCCGGTCGGCGCGTACGACGACGAGATCTGGACCGAGCTGTCTTCGCCCCAGACGTCGCGCTGCGCCTGGTCGGGGAACAGGCCGAGCTGCCAGTTGTGGACGCCGACCACGCCGAGCACCCAGCCGCTCGAGCTGCAGGCGGCCGAGACGTCCATCACGGCTTCGTAGAACGTCCACGGGTCGAGCTCGAAGCCGCCCCAGCGCTTCGGCTGCAGCGCGCGCAGCAGGCCGCGCGCCTGAAAGTCCTTCATGGTCTCGTCCGGCAAGCGCCGGAGCGCTTCGCAGGCCGCCGCGCGTTCGCGCAGCGCCGGCAGCAGCGCTCGGACCTGGGCCAGGTAGTCGTCGGCTCTCATGGGACCTCCCTTCTGTATCGATCGATACATACACCAGCGCCGCGAGCCGATGCAAGCCCCATTTTGCGCGTTCTCAGCCGCCGGACGGGGCCGGGGGCGGGCTGGTGACGCGCGTCGGCACGCCGATCCGGCGCTGCCCGGCCCGCTCGACGAGCTGCCAGTCGACGCGCTTCACCTGCTTCCCGGCCGCGCGCGCGACCTGCTCGCGCAGGCCCTTCGGCGCGCGCAGCTCGGCGAGCTTCCCGGTCTCGTCGAGCTCGAGTGACTGCTGAGGATCGGGATTCACCTCGAGATACAGCTCACCCGCGATCCAGCCGAGCTTCACCGGCTCGTTGATCACTCGCACCGGCGTGCCCGGCTGCACCTTCGCGTAGAGCTCCGCGATGTCGTCCGGGTAGAGCCGGATGCAGCCGCGGCTCGAGTGTCGCCCGACTCCGCGCGGATCGTTCGTTCCGTGAATCAGGTAGGACGGCCAGCCGAGATAGAGCGCGTACTCGCCGAGCGGGTTGTCGGGCCCGGGCTGGATCGCCGCGGGCAGCTCCGGCTTGTCGCGCCGCGCCGACTCGCCCGGAACCCAGACGGGCTTTTCCTTCTTGGCCTTCACCGTGGTGACACCGATCGGTGTAGAATAGCCGTCCTTCGCGATGCCGATCGGGTACGCGCGCGGCGGCGCGCCCGGCGCGAAGTAGTACAGGTGCAAGTCGCCGACGTTGACCACGATGCCCTCGCGCTTGCCGCTCGGCAGGAGCCGCGCGCCGGGCACCGCGAGGCGCGTGCCGTCGCCCGGCAGCCACGGGTCGACGCCGGGATTCGCGGCGACGAGCTCGACGTACCCGACGCGCAGCGCGGGCGCGAGATCGATCAGCGTGTCCTCCTCGCGCGTCTCGTGGAAGGACAGCGCGCCGACCAGGTCACTCGACGGCGGAGGCGACTCGAGCAGGTAGTGCGGCGGCTCCGGCGCGCGCGCGCACGCCGAGACGAGGAACGCCGCGAGTGCCGCGCTACGGGCGGATCTCGATCGGCGTCCCGTCATCCACGCGCTCCCATATCTCGTCCATCTCGTCGTCGGATACGGCGATACAGCCGTTCGTCCAGTCGTACGACGACTGCACCTCGCCGACCCAGCTCGCGCTCCGCGGCAGACCGTGAATCATGACGCCCTCGCCTGCGGAGAGCCCGGCGCGCCGCGCGAAGTCCAGATCGCGCTCGTTCGGATACGAGACATGCAGCGCCCGGTGGAAGCGGCTGTCGTCAATCCGCCAGTCGAGCACGTAGCGGCCCTCGGGGGTGCGGCCGTCGCCGTGATTGTGCTTCGGCCCCGTCGGATTTCGCCCGAGCGCGATCTCGTAGTCCCGCAGCACGCGGTCGCCGCGCAAGAGCAGCAGCCGGCGCGGACCCTTCAGCACGAGGACGAAGTCCGCCTTCTCGAGCGGCTCGAGCCGATCGTCCGGGGAGCTCGAATCCGGCGCAGCGCTACTTGTGGAGGGTGTGCTGGTAGATCCGGTCGCTTTTCTCGCTTGCCTTCTTGGCCTCCGCAGCGGCCTGGTCGGCCGCCGCGCGCGCGGCGGCGGCGTCGGCCGCAGCGGCCGTCGCCTTCGCATTGGCCTCTTCCGCGATCCGCTTCGCGTCCGCAGCTTCTTGCCGCGCGGCGTCGATGTCTCCACTCGTCGCGCAGCCGGAAGCCACCAGTCCCAGCGCCAGCGACGCTGCGACGACACTCTGCCTCACTCCCCGCAAATTCATGCGCTCTCCTTGTTGGCACTCGCGACCCTACGGAAAGCCGCGGCGTTCGCTCTGTGACCCAGCGCACTCGTACCGCAGATTCGCTTGACGCGAAAGGAGAGCACGGCTTCAATCGCGCGCATGAAATCGCCCGCCGCGTCCGTGCTGCTCGTGTGCGGCAGCCCGAGTGACCTCGATCTCGTGCTCGGCTGCGAAGAGGCGCTCGGCGAGCTCGAGATCGCGAGCGCCGTGCGCGTGCTCTCCGCGCACCGCACCCCCGACGAGACCGCGGAAGCCGTGAAGAGCGCCGAGAAGGAGGGCTTCCGCATCGTGATCGCGTTCGCCGGCATGTCCGCGGCGCTCGCGGGCGTGGCCGCCGCGCACACGCTGCTGCCGGTGATCGGGGTGCCCTGCGCCAGCGGCGCGCTGGGCGGAATCGACGCGGCGCTCTCGGTGCTGCAGATGCCGCCGGGCACACCGGTCGCCGCGGTCGCGGTCGACGGCGCGCGCAACGCGGCGCTGCTGGCGGCGCGCATCCTGGCGCTGGGCGACACAGACCTGCGTCAGCGGCTCGCGCGCCGCGCGGCCGAGGACAAGAAGCGCTACGCGCCCGAGGCAGTCAGCGCCGAGGTCGAGAAGCGGCGCAAGGCGCGCAGGGAGAAGAAGAAGAGCTAGCGCTCGCGGGCTAGACGTCCTCGAGATCGAGCAGCTCGTCGATCGTCTGCCGGCGCCGGATCTCGCGCACGTGACCGCCGTCGAGCAGGATCTCGGGCAAGTGCGGACGCGAGTTGTAGTTGCTCGCCTGCGACGCGGCGTAGGCGCCGGCGTCGTGCAGCGCGATCAGATCGCCGACCGCGCCCGCCGGCAACTCGCGAGTCACCACGACGCCGCCCTCCTCCTGGGTGAACACGTCGCCCGACTCACACAGCGGTCCCGCGACGACGGTCGGCTCGCTCGGGCCGGTCGCGGCCTCGCCGCTCGCACGCACCAGCGAGATCTCGTGGTAGCTCCCGTACATGGCGGGGCGCATCAGGTCGTTGAAGCCGGCGTCGGCGAGCAGAAAACGCGTGCCGTCCATGCGCTTGGCGGCGAGCACGCGCGAGATCAGCAGCCCCGATTCGGCCACCAGGAAGCGCCCGGGCTCGATCTCGAGTGACACGCGGTGGCCGAGCGCGGCTTCGATCTCGCGCCGCGCCGCGTCCCAGAGTCGGTGCAGCGCGACCGTGTCGAATGACTTCTCGCCGGGTCGGTAAGGGATCGGCAGCCCGCCGCCGCCCGAGATTGCGCGCACGTCGAGGCCGGACGCGCGCACTTGCGCGACCATCGCGGCGCAGACGCGCTGCAGGTGCTCGAAGTCCGCGCCCGAGCCGATGTGCATGTGCAGCCCGACCAGGTCGAGGCGGTACTTCTCGACCAGGCGCAGCGCCTCGTCGAGACTCGCGTGCCAGATGCCGTGCTTGCTCCAGGGTCCACCGGTGTTGGTCTTGCGGCTGTGCCCATGACCGAAGCCGGGATTCACGCGCAGCCAGACCCGGTGACCCGGCTTGCGGCGGCCGACCTGCTCGAGCATGTCGGGCGAGCCGGCGTTCACCGGCACGTCGAGCGCGATGACACGATCGAGTGTATCCGAGTCGATCACGTCCGCGGTGAACACGACGCCGGCCGGCTCTCCGGCGCCGCCGTAGCCCGCGCGCAGCGCGCGCTCGAGCTCGCCCCCGGAGACGGCATCGACCAACACGCCCTCGGCCTTCATCAGCCGCAGCACGTGGATGTTCGAGAGCGCCTTCTGCGCGAAGCGAATCACGTCGAAGGCGCGCAGCTGTGCGATCCGCGCGCGAATCACCGCTGCGTCGTACAGGAAGAACGGCGTGCCGAACTCCCGCGCGAGGCGGACACAGAGCTCTGGATCGACGCGCTTCTCGCTCATCGGGCTGGCATGATAGCAGCGCGATGCCGAACTCGACCCTCGCCGACCTCGACCGCGCGAGCTGGCTGCACCCATTCAGCTCGCTGGCGGAGCAAGCCGCGCGCGATCCGCTCGTGATCGTGGAGGGCCGCGACACGCGCGTCCGCGACGCCTCCGGGCGCTGGTATCTCGACGCGATGGCGGGGCTGTGGTGCGTGAATGCCGGCTACGGGCGGCGAGAGATCGCGGACGCGATGGCCGAGCAGGCCGGCCGGCTCGCCTACTACCACGGCTTCGCCGGCGCAGTCACTGAGCCGGCCGTCCGGCTGGCCGCGAAGCTCATCGAGCTGGCCCCGGCGCCGATGGCGCGCGTGTTCTTCGCGAGCTCCGGGTCGGAGGCGAACGACACGCAGATCAAGCTGATCTGGCAGTACAACAACCTGCGCGGCAAGCCGGCCAAGAAGAAGCTGATCGCCCGGCGGCGCGGCTATCACGGCTCGACGGTCGCTGCGGCATCGCTGACCGGGCTCGGCTACGTGCACGCGGGCTTCGACCTGCCGCTCCACGGCTTCGCGCACGTGTCACCGGCGCACTGGCCGAGTGAGTCACAGTCGGGCGAGAGCGAACAGGCGTACGCGACGCGCCTCGCGCGCGAGCTCGAGGAGACGATCGCGCGCGAAGGCCCCGACACCGTCGCGGCGTTCTTCGCCGAGCCGGTGATGGGCGCCGGCGGCGTACTGGTTCCGCCTGCGAGCTACTTCGCTGCGATCCAGCCCGTGCTGCGTCGGCACGACGTCCTGCTGGTCGCCGACGAGGTGATCTGCGGCTTCGGCCGACTCGGCCGCTGGTTCGGGTCGCAGCGCTTCGAGGTCGCGCCGGACCTGCTGACGATCGCGAAGGGACTCACGAGCGGCTACGCGCCGCTCTCGGCCTGTCTCGTCTCGGAGCCGATCGTCGACGTGCTGCGCGCCGGATCGGCCTCGCTCGGCGCGTTCAGTCACGGCTACACTTACTCGGGTCACCCGGTCGCGGCTGCGGCGGCGCTCGCGAACCTGGCGATCTTCGAGCGCGAAGGCCTCATCGAGCGCGCCGATCGGACCGGCGAGCTGCTGCAGCGCCGCCTGCGCGAGAGCTGCGCCGGACATCCCAAGGTCCGCGATGTCCGCGGCGTGGGCATGATCGCCGCCGTCGAGCCGAGCGATCCCGAGGACGCCAAGCGCCTGCAGGCGCTGCTGCTCGCGGACGGCGTGATCACACGCGCGGTCGGCGGCGCCGTGGCGATGTCGCCGCCGCTGACTCTCGGCGAGGCCGAAGTCGAGGAGCTCGTCGGCGCGCTGCGCCGCGCCGTCGACAAGCTCGCCTAGAGATCCGCGATGGCGCGGGAGCTCGCAGCGACGACGGACGGCGCAGGGCGGGACCCGCGCGCGGCGGCTGCGGTCGCCGTGCTCGTCGCACTCTCGATCTGGCTCGTCTGGCAGAGCGCGGCGAGCTCGGGCGCAGGCATCGACTTCTATCAGTTCTGGCTCGTCGGCCGGGCGCAGGCCTCGGCGCAGGTCTCGAATCCGTACTCGGCCGAGGGCCGCGCGCAGCTCCTCGCCGCGGGGCGCGCGCTGTCGGCGCGATCGCCCGGCGCGCAGAGACTCGCAGCTGCTGTCGCCTACCGCACGCGCATCGAGACCTTTTCGACGCCCTTCCTGTACGCAGCCGTGGCTGCAGTCGCGAGCGACGACTTCGAGGCCTCACTCGATCGCTTTCACGCGCTATCGCTCGCATGCGCGGTGCTGGGCGTCGCACTTCTCTGTCGCCTCGCGGGCAGCAGCTGGACGCTCACCGGCCTGTGGCTGCTCGCGGTCGTCTGGTTCGGCGAGCCGCTCCGCTCCGACCTGCGGGTCGCGAACGTGAACTCACTCCAGCTCGGCGCGATCGCGACCTATGTTTGGCTCCGGAGACACGGCGCCTCGCGGCGCTCCGACGCTGCCGCCGGCGCCGTGCTGAGTGGGCTCGTGCTGTTCAAGCCGACACTCGGGATTGCCGGCGTCTTCCTCGCGATCGGCTGGGTCGCGCGGCGCGAGTGGAGCGTGCTGGCGACTCAGGCGGCGGCCTTCGCGGCGACGAGCGCGCTCGCGGTGGCGGCGTCGTGTCTGTTCTTTCGCTCGCCGCGCGTCTGGCTCGACTGGCTCGCCGCACTGCCCGACCTCGAGCGCGCGGCCGACGTGTCGCTGCAGAACGGAAACTACGCGCTGGCGCGCCTCGCCTCCGAGCAGGGCATGCCCGACCTCTCCGCCGTTCTCGTGGCGGTGCTGGTCGCGGGCATGGCCGCCGCCGCCTGGCTGGGAGCGCGGCGCGAGTCTTCGGGGCCGGCGCGAGCGCGGAGCGATTCCCTGGCGTTCGCGCTCGGCTGTGCGGCGTCGGTCGTCGCGCTGCGACTCGCGTGGCTGCACTACTACCTGTTGGTCACTCCGCTCGCGATCGACCTCTTCAGCCGCCCCAGAGCGCCGGCTTGGTGGCTGACGCTGGTCGGGTTCGCGACCATCCTCGTCCTCGGTGGTCCAGCCGAAGTCGTTGCGCCCACGCTCGGCAACGAGGCGACCGCGGCGTGCTATGTAACGGGAGCGATCCTCTTGCTGACTGCAGGTGGCTCGGAAATCGCGCGCGTTCGGCGCGGAGAGGCGTCGTGAAGCCGACCTACCAATCGCTCGACGAAACGCTGCGAACGCTCGCCGCCTTCGGGCCGGACCTGCGCAACGGCAACACGAACCACGCGCCGATGGCGGTCGAGGCGCTCTGCGCGCTCGGCCGCGAAGATGCAGTGCAGCCGTGGCTCGCGCGCTACCGCGCGGAGCTGCTGCCGATGCCGGCGCGATGCGAGCGAGTCACCGCGCAGAACTGGCGTGCGGCGCTCGCGCGCACCGAGCGGGCGGCCGACTGGAGCGCGTTCTTCGCGGAGGAGCTGCTGGGCGCGCCCTGGCGCGAGGTGCTCGACCGCTGGGTCGGACGACTCGCGCCCGCTCTGTGCGCGTCGGCCACCCACGGAGTGATTCGCGTGGGCCACGCCGTGCGCGCGCTCGCGCTCGGCGAGTCACCGGCGCGCCTGCGCGAGCTGGCCGACGCCCTCGCCTCCTGGGCGTACGCCTATCAGGAGCTGCCGACCGCGGCGGGCTCCAGCGCGCGCGGATTTCCCGCGGACGAGGCGATCCGGCGGGTGCCGGTCGTTCCGCGCGAGCGCCGCCGCTTCGCGGGCACGATCGTCTCGTCGCTCGAGGCGCTCGGCGAATTCCAGGAGTTCGCGCCCGCGATCGACACGCTGGAGATCCGCAGCGACCCGGCCGCGCAGCTCGGCGAGCTCACCCGCGTCTTCGCGCGCGTCTTCGTGGCGAACGCGCACGACACGCTGACTGCGATCGTCTTCATACACGGCGTCACCAGCGCGACCGCGCTCGGTCACCTGCTGCCGCACCTCTCGCCGGCAAACCAGCGCGCGGGCATGCGCTTCGCGTGGCAGGCTGGCTGCGCCCTCTACTCCGCCTTCGGCGCGCGCCCCGAGCCCGCCGGCATCGAGCCGCCGCGCGACTCGCCCGAGACACTCGCCGATCGCGCGGTCGTGCACGGCGACGAGCACGCGATCAAGCTCGCCGAGGCGTGTCTCGCCCGGAACGCGATCCAGCCCGACCCCGCGTATCTCGCCGCGATCGCGAGCGCGCTCCGCCTGCTGCCCGCGGCGGCGCACTGACTCGCGGGAGAAGCTACTCCTTCATCTGCTCCGCGAGGTAGCGCTCCGCGCCGATCGTCTCGATCATGCCGAGCTGCGCCTCGTGCCAGTCGACGGACTCTTCCTCGCCCTTGAGCAGGTGCTCCAGCATCTCGCGCGTGCCCGCGTCGCTCTTGGTGCCCGCGAGAGCGATCGCGTTGTTGTAGCGCTTGACCGCGTCGAGCTCCATCGCGAGGTCGAGCTTGAACTGCTCGATCACGGTCTCGCCGACGCGCACCGGGTTGAGGCGCTGCATGTTCGGGACGCCGTCGAGGAAGAGGATCCGCTCGATGACTTTGTCCGCGTGCTTCATCTCGTCGATCGACTCTTCGCGGTTGTGCTTGTACAGCCGCTGGTAGCCCCAGTTCTGGCACATCTTCGCGTGCACGTAGTACTGGTTGATGCCGGTCAGCTCAGCGGTCAGGATCCCGTTCAGAGCCTCGATCACTTGAGCGTCGCCGCGCATCTCGCCTCCTCCGCGCCTGGGGGTGCGCCGCCATCATCTCGGAGGTGCACGTGCACCGCAAGCCACTTCTCGACCAGCTCGCGCGCTATCTCGCCCGAAATCCGGACGAGCGCCTCGCCGTCGACCACGTGATCCAGTTCGTGCGCGCGAATCCGGACTGTTTCGAGCGCAGCTGTCGCGACGGTCACATCACCGGCTCGGCTTGGATCCTGTCGCCCGACCGCACCTGTTTCCTGCTGACCCACCACCGCAAGCTCGGGCGCTGGCTGCAGCTCGGCGGTCACGCGGACGGCGATCCGGATCCGGTCGAGGTTGCGCTGCGCGAGGCGCGCGAGGAGTCCGGCATGGAGGCCTTCCAGCTCGCCGTGCTCGGGCCCGAGCGACTGCCGTTCGACGTCGACGTACATCTGATCCCGGCCACCGCGAGCGAGCCCGCGCACCTGCACCACGACATCCGCCATCTGCTGGTCGCCGCGCCGGGGCAGGAGCTCCGCATCTCGAGCGAGTCACACGACTTGCGTTGGTTTCCCTGCGCGCGCGGGCTCGAGGTGTTGGCAGACGAGAGTCTCTTGCGCATGGCGCGCAAGGCGGATCTCTGGCTGCGCGGCGAGCGCGCTAGCTGACTCGCTCGGTGCCCGCGAACGCGGGCACGTCGGGACGGCAGACGAAGCGCACGCGCGGCAGCGCGATGTCGCAGAGCGCGACGAACGCGGCCACCGGGTACGCCAGGCGCGCGCCGGCCGGCAGACCGAACGCGGCCGGCGCGAAGTGAGTCAGCCGCGGCTGCGCGCGCTCCGCGCGGGTCACATGGATCTCGCTGTCGATCTGCACGAGCCGCAAGCCCTGCGGAGTCTCGGCGCGGTGCACGCTGGAGAAGAACTGCAAGTCGCTCGCCGCGAGCGGCAGCGGCGCCAGCGCGCCGACCTCGAGCGCACTCGCGCCGTCCGCGTCGACCGCGGCCTCGACCCGGTCGTAGAAGCGCTCGAGCGCGATCCGCGCCGGGCGCGCACCGAAGGCGAAACGCGCGTTCAGCCCGGCGCGCGCAGGCTCGCCGTCGGCGAAGCTGCCGACCAAGAGCTGCCGCGGCCGAACGCCGCTGCGACAGGAGAGCCGGAGCTGCGCCAGCGCGAAGCGGCCGAGCGGGCCCGAGTCGGCGCGCCAGAGCGCGAGCACGGCGAGCACCGGCAAGGTCGGCGCCAGCGCCGGCGGAAACATCGCCTCGGGCGGGCAGCCGCCGAGCTCGTAAGTCACCTGCAGCAGCTCGACACCGGAAAGTGTCAGCGGCTCCGCCTGGAAGCTCTCGAGCCGCGGCGCCCCGCGCGCGAAGGCGGCGACGTCTGCCTTGCCGTTCAGCATGCGCCGGCGCCCTGTCCGCGGAACACCGGCATCACCTCGCGCGCGAACAGCCGCAGGCTCGCCAGCACCTGCGCCTGCGGAATCACTTCCAGCGCGTTCAGCAGGAAGTTCACGCCGTCGACGCCGATCGACTCCCACTCTTTGATCGCGCGCACGATGCGGTCCGGGTCGCCGATCGCCATGCCCTCGGGCACGCCGCTCGCGTCGCCTGGACTGCCCTCGCGGCGGGCAGGCGCCGGCGCGAGGTTCGCGAGTGACCCGTACGCGCGCGTCGGATACGCCTCGCGCGTGAACAGGAGCTGTGCGTTCGCCTGGCCGAAGAGACCCAGCATTCCCAGCCCGGTGCGCGCCGCCTCGGCGGGGTCCTCGTGGCAGTAGAGAAAGTTCAAGGTCGCGACCTGCGAGTTCACCGCGCCGATCGGGTTGCACGACTGGATGCGCCGCCGGTACTCGCCGGTGCGCCGCTCCTGCTCGGCGAAGCTCGCCGCTGCGACGCCGAGACAGCCGATGCCGCGCTCGGCGGCATCGAGCTCGGTGCCCGGCGAAGTCACCGTCACCCAGAGCGGCGGGTGCGGCTTCTGCACCGGCTTGGGCAGGATCGCGCGCTCGGGCACCGAGAACGAGGTGCCCTGCCAGGCGAAGCGCTCCTGGGTCCACATCTTCGGCAGCGCGCGGATCGTCTCGTCCCAGGTCTGCTTGGTCGTGTCGGGATCGATCTCGAAGCCCGCGAGCTCGCTCCACGTCGAGGAGCGCGCGGTGCCGAGCTCGAGCCGGCCGCCGGAGAGTATGTCGAGCACGGCCGCGCGCTCGGCGATGCGCACCGGGTGATTCATCGCCGGCACGCAGACGACCGCGCCGTGGCCTACACGGATCTGTTTCGTCTGCATCGCGCACGCGGTCAGGAAGAGCTCGGGCGCGGAGCAGTGCGAGTACTCCTCCAGGAAGTGGTGCTCCACCGCCCAGACGAAGTCGAAGCCGAGCTCGTCGGCGAGCCGCACCTGCTCGAGCGCGTTCTCGTAGACCTGGCGCTCGACGCCCGGCGCGAACGGCCGCGGCACCGAGAGCTCGTAGAAGATTCCGAAGCGCATCTGACCATCTTACTCGGTTCGCTCGGCTGCGCTTCGCTGCGCGCGCCTCCGGCGCTTGCGGGCTCGCTCGGGACGGCCCTCGCTTCGCCTCCCGGTCCATTACAGGAATTGACCGAGATGTCCGATCGATGTAATATCTCGGCGATGACCCCGAGCCCGAAGAGCGCGATCCTCGATCTGCTGCAGTCGACCCGCGGCCGCTCGCTTCCAGTGCGCGCGCTGGTCGAGGCCGGGGCGATCCTCGGCCTGGCGGAGAACGGCGTGCGGGTGGCGCTCGCGCGACTCGTCGCGCGCGGCCTCGTCGAGCGCGACGGCCCAGGGCGCTACCGGCTCGCCGCCCCCGCGCAGCCGATCTCGCGCCGCGTCGGCGGCTGGACCAGCGCGGACCAGCGGTCGCTCGGCTGGGAGGGCGCGTGGATCGGCGCGCTCAGGCAGGGCGGCGCGGCGAGCGATCGCGCGACCCGCCGCTGCGACGCGCGCGCGCTCGCCTTTCTCGGCTTCGCCCGGCTCGCGCCGGGTCTCTGGATCCGACCCGACAATCTGCGCGGCGGCGTCGCGGCCGCGCGCCGGGCGCTGCAGGAGCTGGGCCTCGACCCACACACATCGGTGTTGCGGCTCTCGGAGCTGGATCCCGCGACCGACGCGCGCACGCGCCGTCTGTGGGACGCGGACTCACTCGTCGCCGCCCAGCGGCAGGCGCGCGAAGCACTCGAGCGCAGCGCTGCGCGACTCACCCGGCTCTCTCCGGAAGCCGCGATGGCCGAGACCTTCCTCGTGGGCGGACGGGCGATCCGACAGATCGCGCTCGACCCGTGTCTGCCGGAGGCGATCGCGCCCGAGAAGGAGCGCCGCGCGCTGGTCGCCGCCATGCGCGAGTACGACAAGGCGGGACGCGCCTGCTGGCGGGAATTCATGCGCGCGCACGACGCGCCGCACGTCGCGGCGCCCGCGAACCTGGCCGGCCTGTCCGGCGACGCGCGCGCAGCCGCACTGGGGAGTCACGGATGAGCTCGAGCCCCGAGACCTGGGAGGCGTGGAACTGGCGCGAGGCCCTCTCGGCCGACGAGCGGCGCGAGCTGCTCGAAGTCGACGACCTGCACGGCTGGCTGTCGCTCGCCGTCAACTGGGCGCTCGTGTTCGGCGCGATGGCGCTGGTCGCTTGGGCGCCGAACCCACTCACGATCGTCGCAGCGCTCTTCGTGATCGGCGCGCGCCAGCTCGGCTTCGCGATCCTGATGCACGAGGCCGCGCATCGCTCGCTGTTCGGCACGCGCTGGCTCAATGACTGGGCGGGCAACTGGCTCGCAGCGTATCCGGTCTGGGCCGAGGTCGCGCCCTATCGCCGCTACCACTTGGTCCACCACGCGAAGACCGGCAGCGCCGAGGACCCGGATCTCGGGCTGATCACTCCGTTCCCGATCACGCGCAGGAGCCTGGCCCGAAAACTGTTTCGCGATCTCTCGGGCCAGACGGGCCTGAAGCAGGCCAAGGCCGTGCTCCTCCGCGACCTCGGCTGGGGCGCCGGCGGCAATCAGCGCGACCAGGGCATGAGTCGCGGCGAGCGGCCGGACGTCGGTTGGCGCAAGCTCGCGCCCGTCGTCCTCACGAACGCCGTCCTGCTCGGGGTGCTCACCGCGGCCGGGCACCCGGCGCTGTATCTGCTGTGGGTCGCGGCCTGGCTGACGACCTACCGCCTCGTGACTCGCATCCGCTCGATTGCCGAGCATGCGCTCACGCCGAACCCGAACGACGTGCTGAACAACACGCGCACCACGATCGCGCGCTGGTGGGAGCGCCTCCTGATCTCGCCCAACCGCGTGAACTACCACTTGGAGCACCACCTGATCATGACGGTCCCGCACTACAAGCTGCCGCGCTTCCACCGCATGCTGCGCGAGCGCGGCGTGCTCGACGGCGCGTGCGTGGCGCGCGGCTACTTCGGGATCCTGAGCAACGCGGCGTCGAAGGCCGGCTGAGCGACCGCACGCGGCGCCGCCGCTCTACACTGCGGGTACTCAGGGAGGGCCGGCATGCGCTGGATCGTTCGCTTCGTGGTTCTACTGCTCGTGCTGTTCGTCGCGTTCATCGGCGCCATCTTCGCCGCGTCGGAGTTCGGCGGCGAGGTCGTGACTCTGCGCACCCGCGAGGGCAGCGCCGAGCGCCGCACGCATCTCTGGGTCGTCGACGACGCCGGCTTCGCGTGGCTGCGCGCCGGCGAGCCCAGCTCGGGCTGGCTCGCGCGCATCGACGCGAACCCCGACGTGACCGTCGAGCGCGGCGGGGTGACCACCCACTTCCACGCGGTGCCGGTGCGCGATCCCGCGGTGCGCGACCGCATCCACGCACTGATGCGCGAGAAGTACCCGCTCGCCGATCGGTTCATCAGCGCGATGCGCGACCCGAACGGCTCTGTCCCTGTAAAGCTCGAGCCGGTACCGGCCCCGTGAGTCGCTAGCGGGCGAGCTCGCGGGCGCGCAGCGCGAGGCCGCTCGCGACCGAGACGAGCTCGTCGCCCGAACGGATCCGGGTTTCGCCGAAGCGCTCGGCGAAGAGCGCGCGCACGGCGGGCACCAGCGACGAGCCGCCGGTGAGGAACACGCGGTCGACGTCGGCACGAGCGACGGAGCAGCTGCCGAGCAGCCCGTCGACGCAGGCGGAGATGGCCGCGAGCTCGGGGGCGATCCAGCGCTCGAAGTCCGCGCGCGCGACGGGCGCGGCGATCTTGACCGGGCCGTGCGCGAACTCGAGCTGCGCGTCGGGGCCGCGCGTGAGCGCGAGCTTCGCGCGCTCCACCGATCGGTGTAGGGGAAAGCCGAGGTCCTCCTGCACGACGTGGATCAGCGCGGCGAAGCGCTCGGGCTCGAGCGCCTCGCGCTGCAGATCGAACAGCAGCTGTAGGGTGCGCGGAGTGCGCAGGAACGAGAGGTGGTGCCAGCGCTCGAGATGACCGTAGATCCAGCGCGGCACCGGGAGCACGCGCCCGAAAAGCGAGCGGTATTCCGCGCCCAGCCCGAGCGCCGGCGCGACCAGGGCCCGCACCATGCGCCCGTCGAACACGTCGCCCGCGACCGGAACGCCCGCGTTCCCGAGCACCGGGAGCGCCCCGCCCGCTTCGCGCGCCTTCCGCGCGCGCGGCCCGACCCGGATCAGCGAGAAGTCACTCGTGCCGCCGCCGAAGTCGCCGATCAGGATCAGCTCGTCGTGGTCGAGCGCGCGCTCGTAGTGATACGCGGCCGCGACCGGCTCGTACTCGAAAGCGATGTCCGCGATCCCAGCGGTCGCGAACGCCGCCCGCAGGCGCGCGAGCGCGAGCTCCTCGTCGTCCTCGGAGCGGGCGGAGACGAAGCGCACCGGCCGGCCGACGACGACGGTGCCGGTGACTTCGCCGACGTCCTCTCGCGCCTCGCGGAAGAGCGCGCGCAGCATCACCGCGATCAGCGCCTCGAGCCGGTACTCGCGCTCGAAGATGCGCGTCGCCGAGAAGTCGCGCGCCGCGAGGAACGACTTGAGTGACTGCACCAGGCGGCCGGGCTCCTCGGCGGCGAGATAGCGCGCGATCGCGCGCGGCCCGGCGAGCTCGCGCGCGGGCCCCTGCCCGTCCGCCTCGCGCTCGAAGTAGACGACGGAGCGGAAGGTCTGGGTCAGCTTGCCGCCGCCGCGGGCGAAGCGCGCGACTCGCGCGGGTCCGGCCGCGTCGGCGCGCGCGAGCGCGGAGTTCGTCGTCCCGAAATCGACGCCGAAAGCGGCCAAGATTGTTCCTATGGGGGCCCGCGCGGGTCTCGCGCGGGCGGACCTCCCGGGCGGCGCAGAGTGCGGCGCCTTGGCGCGCGAATCAAGCCCTCGGCCCGCCAACACCGGCATCGATGCGGACGACGTCGCCGATGCACTCCACGGCGCCGCCGTCGACGGCGATCGCTGCGCCGTCCGCGCAAGCGTACAGCAGCTGCGCGTTCTGGCGGGAGTAAGCCTCCAGCTCGACGATCGAGGCATATCGGCCGAGGTGGGGAACGAAAGCGAAGTCGACCAGACCGAGCCCGGATGGATCGGAGACTTCTGCGGGCGGCGAATCCCCGCACAGGAGTCCAGTCCGAACGCTTGGAGTCATCAGGACCGCTCCGGCACTCACGCCCACGAGAACGCCGCCATCCACCGCGAAGCGGCGAAGAGGATCGAAGAGCTGGTAAGTCCTCAGGCGGTCGAGGAACGCGAAGGTCTTTCCCCCGGACAGGTGAATTGCGTCGGCGTTCAGCAGGGCCTCGAGATGCGCTCCGCGCTGGATGTCCTCGACCTCGACGAACGGAAGCAGTTCGATTCCCAGCCGGGCGTAGTACGACTCTCGAGCTGCGTAGAACGTCCGTTCGGGGTCTGGACCCGACCCGACGTACGCCATCCTGACTCGATTCTTCCCGAGCAGCGCCAGCAGCCGGTCATCGGCTCGATCGGTCTTCGGCGGAATCTGGTCGCTGTAGAGCATGAGCTTCGCGCGCGGGGCGTTCATGACCTGACAGTGGCGCACGCGTACAATCGGCGCATGGCGCAGCAGAGACTCGACGTCGATCCCAAGCTCGAGCTCGACCGCAAGCTGATGTCCGCGCACGAGGCCGCGGCGCTCGTGCGGTCGGGTGACCAGCTCTGGATCCCGAGCACGCACGCGCCGGTTTCGATTCTCGCTGCGCTCGCGGCGCGCGGCTCCGAAGTCCGCGGCGTGAAGATCCGCAGCACGGTGATCCCCGACTTCGGCTGGTTTCGGCGCGAGGCGATGGACGCGTTCGACGTGCAGATCCAGTACGCCGTGCAGCCCGACGCGCGCCGGGCGCTGGCCGACCGCGTGATCGACTTCCATCCGTTCTCGATGCTCATGCAGCACAAGGCGATCGACGCGGGGCGGACCGAGGCGCAGCCGATCGACAAGCTGCTGCTCACGGTGTCGCCGCCGGACGAGCGCGGCTGGTCCTGCGTGGGGAACGCGTGCTGGGACGCGGTGTCGTGCGCGAAGCGCGCGCGCATGGTCGTCGCCGAGCTCAACGAATCCGTCGTGCGCACCTGCGGAGACAGCTGGCTGCACGTCTCGCAGTTCGACGCGCTGGTCGCGAATCACCGACCGCGTCTGGTGGCGCCGACGCCGACCGAGTTCGACGCGGTCGACCGCGCGATCGCGGGCCACGTGAAGGGACTGATTCCGGACGGGGCCACGATCCAGATCGGGCTCGGGTCACACACCGGCGTGCTGGCGCTGCTGGGCGCCCTCGAAGGGCGCAACGACTTGTCCTACTTCGGCGAGTTGACCGTGCCCGGGCTCGTCGACCTGGCGCGGCGAGGGGTGATCAACGGCAAGAGCGCCGCGCTCCACCCGGGGAAGTTCGTCGCCGCGCACATCGGCAACTCACTCGAGGATCTCGACTTCATCGAGCGCAATCCGGCCTTCGAGCTCCACTCCTACGAGCACACGAACGACCCGCGCGCGATCGCCGCGCACGACGACATGATCGCGATGAACGGCGCGCTGACGGTCGACCTGACCGGACAGATCGGCGTGTACGGCTTGGGACCGCACGTGTACACGGGGCTCGGCGGTCACCTGGGCTTCGCGATCGGCGCGTTTCTCGCGAAGCGCGGCCGCTACGTCACGGTGTTGCCCTCGACCGCGCGCGGCGGGACGGTGTCGGCGATCGTCCCTCACTTCGACAAGGGTCAGATCGTGTCGATCCCGCGCGAGCTCGCCGACACGATCGTGACCGACCAGGGCGTCGCACTCCTGCTCGGCAAGTCGGTGCGCGAGCGCACGCGGGCGATGATCGAGATCGCACATCCCGACTTCAGGGACGAGCTGCGCGAAGCGGCGCGCCGATTGTACTGGCCCTAGCCTGGGGCCCAGAGCTCAGGACTGGTCGAGATACTCGGAGAGGCCGTAGCCGACGCGCTTACCGTCGATCAGATACTCGGTCATGCCCTCGCCGATGTGCGTGTTCTGGCCGGCCCTCCGGTTGCGAAGCGGAATGAAGCCACGCACACGGCCCTCGATGCGGTGCTTCGAGCCGTCTGCGAGCGCGACGTTCGCGCGCAGCCCCGAATGGAAGCGCGTACCCGGCTCGTAGTCGGTCTCGAGCTCGACTCCGGTGATCCGCACGAGCTCGTCGCCTTTGTGAAACACGCCGCCGATCCGGTCGCCGACGATCGAGATCACCATGCCGAGGTCGTCGCCGAAGTTGCCGGTGATCCAGCGGTACGAGGGCGTCGACTGCCAGAAGCGCGGCCCCCAGGAGTGATCGCGCAGCCCGTGGCCGCGGATCTGGATCGGCTCCTCGCCCTCGGCCGCGATGGTGCCCGACACCTTCATGTGTTGCTCGAAGTGTGCGCGCGCGAACTCGTTGCCGTCGCCCGGTTTGCCGACGTGTCCGTAGAGCGGGCCGACGCCCTCGTGGACGAGGTCGACCGCGAGCCGCTTGTGCGGGTTCTCCTTGAACGCCTTGCCCGGATCCTGCATCGCGCGCGGATCGGCGAGCACGACGACCGAGCCGTCGTAGCGCGTGCGCAGCTTCTCGCCCGGCACGAGCACCTCGACCGACAGACCGCCCGCGTTCCAACCGTCGTTCGAAGTGATCGCCGGCCGCTTGTAGTTGAAGAGCGCGGAGCCGTCTGCGTTGTAGACGATCACGGTCAGCTCCGCGTAGCCCTCGTTCGCGCGGTTGCCGATGCGCAGAAATCCGCCGCGTCCCTGCTCGCGGTCGAAGAAGTTGAAATACACCGACTCGTTGAAGTTGGGCTCGGGGCCGAGCGGGTGCGTGTAGTCGTCTTCCGGGCGGACGTTGCCGACGATCTTGACCATGCGCGCCATCGTAGCCTAAAGCGGGCCGCGCCCGGCTCCGATCGGTGCCCTGGAACCCAAGCGTGGCGCCAAAGGCCAAGTACCCCCACTTCCGACGGATCGACGGGACTCACCCGTGGAAGCGCCGCGTCGCGGGCGGTTTCGTCGACTACAGCGCTCGGCGCCGCCGCGACGGTCAGGTAGCGTTCTTCAACTTCGCGCTCGCGAAGGAGATGGGCCTGGTTCCCGCGGCGCACCCGGAGCGCCTGAACCCGGAGCTGTCGCGCGCGATCCTCTCGACCTTCGGCCTGCAGATCCTGAACGAGTGGGACTATCTGCATCGGACGCGCGTGCCGGCGCGCGATCGCCTGCCGCACACCTACATGGCGACGCGCTATCTGCAGCTCCAGCACCCGGATCGGCGCGGCACGACCTCGGGCGACGGCCGCAGCGTGTGGAACGGCTCGATCACGCACGCCGGTGTCACCTGGGACGTCTCGAGCTGCGGCGTGGGAGTCACTCGGCTGTGCCCGGCGACCGCGCGCGAGGGCCGCTTCTTCCGCACCGGTTCGCGCACCGCGAGCTACGGCTGCGGCACCGCCGCGCTGGCGGAGGGCATCTCCTCGGCGCTCATGTCGGAGACCTTCCACCGCAACGGGATCGCGACCGAGCGCGTGCTCGCCGTGATCGCGCTGGGCAACGGCTACGCGATCAACGTGCGCGCGGGCCGGAACCTGCTGCGACCGTCTCACTTCTTCGCGCCGCTGAAGCAAGGCGACCTCCCGCGCCTGCGCGCGGCGATCGACGTCTTCGCCGAGCGCCAGATCGCAAACGGTGACTGGCCGAAGCTCGCGCCGGGCGCCGCCCGCTACCGCTTCCTGGCCGACGAGTGCGCCCGAGGCTTCGCGCGCGCGGCCGCGACCTTCGAGAGCGAGTACGTCTTCTGCTGGCTCGACTGGGACGGCGACAACGTGCTCGCGAGCGGCGGCATCGTCGACTACGGCTCGGTGCGGCAGTTCGGCCTGTACCACCGCGAGTACCGCTTCGACGACGCCGAGCGCTGGTCGACCACGATTCCCGAGCAGCGCATGAAGGCGCGCTACATCGCGCAGTGTTTCGCGCAGATCCGCGCCTGTCTGCTCGAGGGCCGCAAGCGCCCACTCGAGGACTTCGCGCGCGACGCCTGTCTGCGCATCTTCGACCGCGAGTTCGCGGCGACCAAGGAGCGCCTGCTCGTGCGCAAGCTCGGGCTGCGGCGCGGGACCGCCGAGTTCCTGCTTCGCGCGCGGAGTCGCGAGCTCGAGCGCTTCCGGCACGCGTTCGCCTACTTCGAGCGCGCACGCTGCGCGCGCGGGCCCTGCAAGGTTCCCGATGGACTGACTTGGAACGCAGTCTTCAGCATGCGCGACCTACTGCGCGAGCTGCCCGAGCGCTACTCGCACTCACTGCGCCCCGTGTCGCCGCGCGAGCTGCTCGAGATCGGTCTGTCGAGTTACGCATCGCGCGCGGATCGGCGCGCCACGCCGGGTCGCCGGCGCATGGCCGGTCGCTTCCAGGCCTCGTATCTCGCGCTGCTGCGCGCCGCGGCCGCCCACGAGCGGCGCCCGCTCGCCGAGCTCGTGCGCGAGGTCGCGCGGCGCTCCGCGATCGTGAATCGCCGCGACCGAATCACCGGCGACGGGATCGACTACGCGACTGACCGATTGATCCGCTATCGCAGGCGGCTCTCGAGCGGAAAGCTGCACCGCGTGATCGCGGCCTTCGTCGATCACCAGGACCTGAATCCGCGCGAGCCCGCGAGTGATCGCGAGCCGCCGGACCGCCAGCCGGCTCACGACGTGCGGCGCGTGCTCGATCGACTGATCGCCGCTGTCGCCGAAATGCGTCACGGGCTGTAGCCAGCGCGCGTTCGCGGGTCTTAGTGCAGGCTCTGCGCGGCAGCGCGCCCGGCAAATCGATCGGATATCATCCAGCGCGCGCGATCCCCGCGAGGAGCCGGCACTTGATCGACATCGTCAATGTCTCTCGGCTGTATCATCGCGGAGCCGATGAGATTCACGCGCTCGAGCGCGTCAGTCTGCACGTCGACCGCCAGCGCTTCGTCGCGCTGATGGGCCCCTCGGGCTCGGGCAAGTCGACGCTCCTGAACGTGCTCGCGGGCCTCGACCGCCCGAACTCGGGTGAAGTCAGCGTCGGGGGCAAGCGCTTGAACGAGATGTCCGAAGACGAGCTCGCGTCGTTTCGCGCGCACACGGTCGGCTTCGTGTTCCAGTTCTTCAATCTGATCCCCGTTCTGAGCGCGGTCGAGAACGTCGAGCTCCCGCTGCTGTTGACTCACCTGTCGAAGGCCGAGCGCAGGCAGCGCGCCGACACGGCGCTGCGCGTGGTCGGGCTGTCGGATCGGGCGGACCACCGGCCGCGCGAGCTCTCCGGCGGCGAGCAGCAGCGCGTGGCGATCGCGCGCTCGATCGTGACTGACGCCGAGCTGATCGTCGCCGACGAGCCGACCGGCGATCTCGACGCGAAGAACGCGGAAGAGATCCTGTCGCTCCTGCAAACTCTGCGGCGGGACTTCGGCAAGACGGTGGTGATCGTCACGCACGACCCGCGCGCCGAGAAGTGGGTCGACGAAGTGATTCACCTCGACAAGGGCGTGCTGCTCGAGACGCGCCCCGGTGGGGCCGCGCGCGGCACCGCGGGAGCCAAGGGATGAAATATCTCCCGCTGATCTGGCGAAACCTCGGACGCAACCCATTGCGCTCGATCCTCACCGCGGCGGCGATCGCGCTGGCGATCGCGCTCGTCTGCATTCTGCGCACGATGCCCGCCGGGCTCGACGCGGTGCTGGCGTCCGCGGCCGCGAACACGCGAATCTCGACTCACAACGAGGCGGGCATCGTCTACTCGATGCCCTACGCATATCTCCAGAAGGTGCGCGCCGTTCCCGGGGTGGTCGCGGCAATCAGCTGGAACTGGTTCGGCGGCGCGATCGACATCTCGAAAGGCGTCGAGTTCCCGAACTTCGCAGTCGATCCCGAGGGCTTCGCGGAGGTCTACGCCGACTGGGGCCTCGACCCGAAGGCGTTCCAGGACTTCCGCAAGTACCGCGACGCCGCGCTCGTCGGTCACCTGACGCTCGAGAAGCAGCGCTGGAAGGTCGGCGACGTCGTCACCCTGCAGAGCACGGTGTTCCCGGTGACCCTCTCGTTCCGAATCGTCGGCTCGGTTCCGACTTCGACCCCGTCCTTCTACTTCCAGCGCGAGTATCTCGCGCAGGCGCTCGCCGCGGCGGGCACGCAGTTCGATTCGACCGGCATGATCTGGTCGCGCATCGACGACCCGGATCGCGTCGCGCCCGTGATGAACCAGATCGACGAGATGTTCCGCAACAGCGAGGCGATCACGTCGACCGAGACCGAGAAGAGCTTCGTCGGGAACTTCTTCAGCGGCTTGAAGCAGCTGGTGACGATCATCCAGATCGTGGCGGGGCTGGTGACTCTCTGCATCGTGTTCATCGCCGCCAACACCGCGAGCATGTCGATCCGCGAGCGCGTCGGCGAGATCGCGATCTTGAAGGCGATCGGCTTCCGCAAGCAGACGATCTTCTCGACCCTGCTGGCCGAGGCGGGCCTGCTCGCGCTCGTGGCGGGCATCGCGGGCGCCGCGACCGCGTTCGTGCTGACGAAGATGCTGCAGCGCTACGCCGCCGGAGCGGGCCCCCAGATGGGGCCACTCACCGCGTTCGTGGTCAGCGACGTGATCCTGGTCCAGGCGATCTTCATCGCGTTCTTCATCGGCATCCTGTCGGGCTGGGTGCCCGCGCTCGGCGCGTCGCGGCGCAGCGTGGCGCAGACACTGCGCGAGGTCTTCTAGCCGATGCCGCTGCCGCTCTCGTACAGCTGGCGCAGCTTGCTCGCGCGCGGCACGCGCACGGCGTTCACGGTCGCCGTGATCGCCCTGGTCGTCGTCGCGACGACGCTGTTCTGGAGCCTGATCGGCAGCCTGAAGCGCACTCTGGTGTCGTCCGGCTCGCCGCAGAATCTGGTCGTCATGCGCAAGGGCGCGACCAACGACGGCTCGAGTCAGCTGTCGCTCGACGCGTATCAGGCGATCCGGTTCTTCGAGGGCATCGCGAAAGACTCGGCAGGAAATCCGCTCGTGTCTCCCGAGATCGTGGTGCAGCCGTTCTTCCACACGGCCGACGGCGGGCGCGAGAACGTGCTCGTGCGCGGCGTCGAGTCACAGGCGTTGCAGGTGCACGACGAAGTGAAGATCGGCGAGGGTCGGATGATCCAGCCGTCGAGCGGCGAGGCCGTCGTCGGCCGGATCGTCGCCAAGCGCTACCAGGGCGCGGCGCTCGGCTCCGAGCTGCACTTCGGCAACGCCAACTGGAAGGTCGTCGGGATTCTCGATGCCGGCGGCTCGTCGTTCGAGAGCGAAGTGTGGGTCGACGCGCGCGAGCTCGCGAACAACGCGAAGCGGACGTTTCCCTACTCCGGCTTCCGCGTCCGCGTCGCGCCCGACGCGGACATGGACGCGCTCGCGCGGCGCATCGGCGACGACCCGCGCTGGGCGCTCGAGGCGACGCGCGAGATCGACTACTACAAGCAGCTCTCGTCCACCGCGAACACGCTGTACATCATCGTCGCGGGGCTCGCGGTGCTGGCCGGGATCGGCGCGATCTTCGGCGCGACGAACAACATGTACGCCGCGGTGCAGGCGCGCACCTCCGAGATCGGAACGCTGCGCGCGCTGGGTTTCTCGCGCGGCGCGATTCTCGGCGCATTTCTCGCGGAGTCGGTCATGACTGCGGCGTTCGCGTTCGCGATCGGCGCCGCGCTCGCCTGGCTGCTGGCGATCGGCATCTCGACCGCGCTGGGCGGCATCGGCTTCGCGTCGCAGACGTTCACCACGAACGTGGTCGTATTGCGCGTCGCGCCGCAGGACCTGCTGATGCCGCTGCTGCTCGCGGTGCTGATCGGCGTCTTCGGTGGACTCGCGCCCGCCGCCGCCGCCGCGCGCCTGCGCCCGGTCGATGCGCTGCGGAAGGCGTAGAATTGCGAGCCGAACCCGATGGCAGCTGAAGCCCCTCGAAATCTGCGCGACGAGCTCGCGGCGCTGCGCATCGACCGCAGCGCGCCTGCGGCGAAGAAGCCGTCTCGGCGTCCGCCGGCGCGGTGGCTCGCGCTCGGCGGAGCGATCGCGCTGGCGCTGCTCGTACTGCTGGCGTGGCTCGCGGTCGGCGGGCCGAAGCCCGTCTCGATCGCCTACGCGACGCGCGTCGAAGCGGGCGGCGCCGCGCCCTCGGTGCCGGTGCTCTCGGGCTCGGGGTACGTCGTCACGGCCGACAAGTACATCTCGATCGGAGTGCGCATTCCCGGCCGCATCGAGAAGTTCTTCGTCGACGAATCCGACCGCGTGAAGACCGGCGACCCGCTCGTGCAGCTCGACGACCGCGACTACCGGGCCGCTCTCGAGAGTCAGAAGGCGAAGCTCGCGGTGGTGCACGCGAACACCGATCTGCACCGGATCCAGCTCGAGCGCGAGCGCAAGCTGCGCGCGGCCAACTACGCGTCGCAGGCCGAGCTCGACGCCGCCGAGACACAGCTGCGCGTCGACCAGGCGCAGACCACGGAGCTCGAGGCCGAGATCGCGCAGTCACAGGTCAACCTCGACTACACGCTCCTGCGCGCCCCGGCCGACGGCGTGATCCTCGCCAAGCTGAAGGAGACCGGTGAGATGGCCGTGCCCGGCGGCTTCGCGGGCTCGGGCGATCTGATCCGGATGGCGAACCTCAGCGACTTGCGCGCCGAGGTCGACGTCTCCGAAGCGGACCTCTCGCGCGTGCACCTCGGCCAGCCCGCGGTCGTGGTGCCCGACGCGTACTCCGACCACAAGTACGACGCCAAGGTCGTGAAGCTCTACCCGCAGGTGAATCGCTCGAAGGGCACGCTCAAGATCGAGGTCGCGATCCCGAAGCCCGACGAGCTGCTGCTCCCCGACATGAGCGTGCGCATCCAGTTCCTCGCCGGCGCGGAGCCCGCGCGCGAGAACGGCCCGGCGCTCGTGCTCGCCCCGCGCAGCGCGGTGCGGAGTGACTCATCGGGCAGCTTCGCCTGGGTCGTCAGCGACGGCCGCCTGCGCCGCAAGTCACTGCGCGCCGGAGCCGAGCGCGGCGATCAGCTCGAGATCGCGGAAGGCCTCGCCGGCGGCGAAGCGCTGGTGATCGGCGACGCGGCGGGTCTCTCCGAGGGCCAGCGGGTCAAGGCGGAGCCGGCGGCGCACTGAGCTCAGCCGCCCAAATGCACCACGAGCGACCGCTCGCTCGGCCGGCGGCGGTGCTCCCAGAGATACACGCCCTGCCAGGCGCCGAGCGCGAGGCGGCCGCCCACGATCGGAATCGAGAGCGACGTCGCAGTGAGCGCTGCGCGCACGTGCGCGGGCATGTCGTCGGGTCCCTCCGTCGTGTGCCGGTAGAGCGGGTCGCCTTCGGGCACGAGCCGCGCGAGGAACGCCTCGAGGTCGCGGCGCGCCGAGGGGTCCGCGTTCTCCTGAATCACGAGGCTCGCCGACGTGTGGCGCAGGAAGATCGTGCACAGCCCGCTCGCGTGGCCGGACTCGCGCGCGAACTCGCGCACCAGCGACTCGATCTCGGCAGTCACTTCGTGCAAGCCCTGGCCAGCGGGCGAGACCAGGAGCTCGCGCACCACGGCTAGCGGCTGCCGGACCCGCGGCGCAGCGCGCTGGAGACCGCGGAAGCCGCCGTCGAAGCCGAGTCGCGGACGCGCATCAGCAGGCGCCGCGCCCACAGGAACTCGCTGGCCAGGATCGCCAGCCCCGCGGGCGCGACGATCAGCCCGGGGCCCGGCAGCACGAGCATGGCGACGCCGAGCAGGAGCACGGTCCCGCCGACGACGAGCGCGATCATGCGGCGCGCCGCGCGCAGGGTGAGTCGCGCGAGCGCCTCGAGCTCCGCGGGCGCGACGGGCGACCCGAGCCGCGCCGAGTCGCGCCGCGAGCCGATCACGGACGCGATCGCGCCGACGCTGAGGATCCCGAGGATCACCGCGAGCGACGCGCCGTTGGGGATCACGATGTGGTGCTCCAGAATCATCTTCACGCCGACGAAAGCGAGCAACAGCACCAGGCTCGCCTTCATGTAGCGGAAGTGCTCGATCATCGGCGCCAGCGCAAAATACAGGCTGCGCAATCCGAGCACCGCGAACACGTTGGAGCTGAAGACCAGGAACGGGTGACTCGTGACTGCGAAGATGGCCGGGATCGAGTCGACCGCGAACATGACGTCCGAGGTCTCGACGAACACCAACACCACGAGGAGCCGCGTTGCGATGCGCTTGCCCGCCTGCACGATGAAGAACTTGTGCTCGACGAAGTCGTCGTGCACCGGATACAGCTTGCAGATCCCCTTGTAGATCTTGCTGTCGGTGGGAGTCATGTTCTCGTCGCCGGAGACCAGCATGCGCGCGGCCGAGACGATCAAGAGCGCCCCGAAGAAGTACGAGACCCACGCGAAGTGCGCGAGCAGGGCGGCGCCGGCGCCGATCATGAGCCCGCGAAAGACCAGCGCCCCGAGCACGCCCCAGTACAGCACGCGGTGCTGGTAGGCGAGCGGAACGCGGAAGTAACTGAAGATCAGCGCGATCACGACCACGTTGTCGAGCGACAGCGAGTACTCGACGACGTAGCCGGTCAGATACTGGAGCACCGCGTGGTGACCGTCGAGCTTCTGCGGCGCGTTGCTCGCGATGCCCGCCCAGTCGTGCTCGAAGAGCGCGTACACCGCGCCGCTGAACGCGAGCGAGAGCGAGACGTAGAAGAGCGTCCAGGCCAACGCTTCGCGCGTGCTGATCACCCGCGGCGTCTTGTTGAAGACGCCGAGGTCGATGGCCAGGAAGAAGAGGATCAGCGCCAGAAATCCGGCCCAGATCAGCAACGCCATTGCGGTCAGTGCTCCCCGCCGCCGCGAATCGGCGCCTCGCGCAGCGCCCGACTAAGCTCCTCGAAGCGGCGCGCGCGCGCAACCCGTCGCCGCGTCTCGGCGTCGGCGAAGGTGCGGCGGATCACCTCGTCTCGGCGGCGCGCCGCGAGCCCGGGCAGGAACGCCGCCTCGCGCAGCCGCTTCATCAGCGTGCCGCTCCGACCAAACGCATCGCCCTCTCCATCGCGCCCCGCGCGTTCAGCGCCGAGCCGGACGCCGGCGGCCAGCTCGCCCAGCACGGCCGCAAGGCTCGGTGCTCCCCGTTGTCCGAGGCCGCTCGGCTAGCGCTCGTCGATCGGGACGTAGACCTCGCCCGTCGGGCCGACATACTTGCCGCGCGGGCGGTAGATCCGGTTGTTCTGGTACTGCTCGAGCACGTGGGCGCACCAGCCAGAGATGCGGCTGGTCGCGAACACGGGCGTGAACAGGTCGATCGGGATGCCCATGCTGTAGTAGACCGAGGCCGAGTAGAAGTCGACGTTGGGAATCAGTCCCTTCTTCTTCTGCATCAGCTCCTCGAGCCGCGCGCTCATTTCGTACAGCTCGGGGTGGCCGTTCTCGCGCGTGATCTCCTGACTCATGCTCTTCAAGATCTTCGCGCGCGGGTCGCCTTCCTTGTACACGCGGTGCCCGAAGCCCATCACCTTCTCGCCGGACTTCAAGTGATTCTCGAGCCAGCCCTCGAGGCGCTCGGGCGACTTGATCTCGAGCAGCATGCGCGCGACCTGTTCGTTCGCCCCGCCGTGCAGCGGGCCCTTCAGCGTGCCGATCGCGGCCATGATGCTCGAGTACAGGCCGGAGAGCGTGCTCGAAGTGACTCGCGCCGAGAACGCGGACGCGTTCAGCTCGTGGTCGGCGTGGAGGATGAGACACGTGTCGAAGCGGCGGACCGTCTGCTCGTCCGGCTCCTCGCCCTTCAGCATGTACAGGAAGTTCCAGGCGATCGACTTCTCGGGCAGCGGCTGCAGCGGCCACTGTCCGCTGCGCACGCGCTGGTACGCCGCGACGATCGTGCCGACGCGCGCCGAGAGCCGGGTCGACTTGCGCAGGGTCGCGGCGGCGTTCACCAGGTTCGCGTCGGGGTCGTGCAGCGTGAGTCCCGCGATCACCGCGTGCAGGAAGTCCATCGGGTGCACGCGCGTCGGCAGGCCGTGGAACCAGCCGAAGGACTCCGGCGGCAGCGCCATGCTGTGGCGCAGGTCGGTGCAGAACTCGTCCAGCTCGCGGCGCGTCGGCAGCCAGCCGTACCAGAGCAGATACACGACTTCTTCGAAGCTCGCGTTCGCCGCGAGGTCCTCGATCGTGTAGCCGCGGAACAAGAGCGTCGAGCCCTCGATCGCGCTGATCGACGTCGTGCACGTCACGACGCCCTCGAGGCCGCGGTCCAACGCGCCCTCGTATTCCTGTGCCTGCTCGTTCACGCTCGTCTCCCCTGCCGCTCTCGTCCCCGCGACTTATGAGACCGCAACTCCCGATTCCCCGCCAGCGCCGCGTCGATGCGCCGCTGCAGGTACGGCGAGAAGTACCCGGCGTATCGCTTCCAGAGCTCCGGGCGGCTCCAGTCCTCGCCCGTCACCGAGCCGCGACACGTCCCCGCGCCGCAGCCGCACGGGAACTGGTCGTACGGCGTCCCGTCGCTCATGGCGTAGTCGAAGCAGATCTCCTCGCCCGGCTCGAGCCGCCGCATCGCCACCAGGCTGATCTGTCCGCGAAGTCCGCAGTTGGGATCGCACGAGTGGTTCACCCAGTCGGCCGCGCCGTCGCGACCCGAGACGAGATACAGGTCCTCCTCGACCTGGAGCGTGAGCAGGCGCTCGGCCGGCGAGAGCTCGGCGAGCTTCGCCGCCGGCACGACCTCGCCGCCGAACACGACCACGACCTCGCCCGGCTCGACCGCCTCGCGCGCGACCAGGGTGCGCCCCCCCTTGCCTTCGATGCGGCGGCCTTCGAGCTTCGGTGAGTGATACGAAGTGGGTTGCGCGACCACGTCCCGCATCCTAGGAGACCGGCGACCCGGCGCGCCAGTCGTGCGAGAATTTCGCCATGCCCGAGGGCGACAGCGAGCTGCGCGAAATCGCCGGTTGGATCCGCGCGGCACAGCGCGTGACCGTGCTGACGGGCGCCGGCATCTCGACCGAGTCCGGGATTCCCGACTTCCGCGGGCCGCAGGGTGTCTGGACCAAGAACCCGGGCGCCGAAAAGATGGCGACCCTGTCGCACTACGTGAGCGACAAGGCGGTGCGCGAGCGCGCCTGGCGCAGCCGGCTCGAGTCTCCCGCGTGGAGCGCGCAGCCGAACGACGGTCACCGCGCGCTGGTGCGGCTCGAGCGCGCGGGCAATCTGCACCTGCTGGTCACGCAGAACGTCGACGGGCTGCACCTCGCGGCGGGCACCTCGCCGGGGAAGCTGGTCGAGATTCACGGCTGCCTGCGCGAGGTGGTGTGTCTGGACTGCGGCGAGCGCGCGCCGATGGAGCGCGCGCTCGCGCGCGTGCGCGCCGGCGAAGCCGACCCGGCCTGCCGGAGCTGCGGGGGGATCCTGAAGTCCGCGACGATCTCGTTCGGGCAGAACCTCGTGACCCACGACCTGCAGCGCGCCGAGCGAGCCGCCGCCGAGTCCGACCTGATGCTCGCAGTGGGCAGCACCCTGTCCGTGTTTCCGATCGCCGGGGTGGTGCCGATCGCGAAGCGCAGCGGCGCGCGCGTCGTGATCGTGAACGCCGAGCCGACCGAGATGGACGAGCTGGCCGACGCCGTGATCCGCGGGCCGATCGGCCAGATCCTGCCGCGGCTCGTCGGTGCCGATGCCTGATCGGCGAGTGACTCGGTGACGCTGCTCGCGCTCGAGGTCAGCTCGGCCGCCGGCCGGCCGCCGCTGGGCGGCGTCGGCGGCACGATCCGCGGCATGGTCGGCGCGCTGCTCGCGGACGACCCGGGGACCGACTACGCGCTCTGCACGCGCCTCTCCCGCTGGCGTCGGCCGGATCACTGGCGCCCCGCGGCACCGAACGCGCGGGTGCGCTTCATCGCCGACCCGCTGAACGGTCTGATCCTGCGCGGCGCGAAGCTGTTTCACGCCATGAGCATCTTCGTGCCGAGCACCCCGCGCGTCCCCAAGCTCGTCACGATCCACGACTTGAACGCGGTGCGAAACACCGAGTGGGTCAGTGAGCACTGGCACGAGCGGCGCGGCGGAAAGATCGCGGATGCGGTCGCGCGCGCGGACCACGTGGTGACCTACAGCGCGTTCACCGCGGGCGAGGTCTGCGAAGAGTACGGCATCCCGAGCGAGCGCGTGCACCCCGTGCACCTCGGCGTCGACTGCGAGCGCTTCCGGCCCGCGTCGAGCGACGCGATCGCGAAGCTGCGCGGCGAGCACGGTGACTACGTGATCTCGATCGGCCTGCTCTCGCGGCGCAAGAACTTCCCCGCGCTGATCGCGGCGCTCGCCCAGCTCCCGGAGCTGCGGCTCGTGCTGGTCGGGCGCGGCAGCGACGGCGAAGTCGAGGTCGAGGCGGCGCTCGACCGGACCGGCATGCGCGCGCGCACGACTCGCCTGGTCGGTCTGCCGGAGGCGGAGCTCGTGGCGCTGATCGGCGCTGCGCGCGTCTGCGCGGTGCCGAGCCTGTACGAGGGCTTCGGACTCACGGTGCTCGAGGCGATGGCCTGCGGCACGCCGGTGGTCTGCTCGCGCGCCGCATCGCTGCCCGAGGCAGCCGGCGATGCGGCGCTGCTGGTGGACGCGCGCTCGGCCGACGCGCTCGCCGATGCGCTGCGCCGCGCGGCGAGTGACTCTCGGCTCGCCGCGGAGCTCTCCGCGCGCGGCCTCGCGCGCGCGCGCACGATGTCGTGGACCGCGTCGGCGCGCCGACTCCGCGCGCGGTATCGCGCGGTCGCCGGCGCCTAGCCGCGCGCGCCGAAGCGGTTCCCCGACTCGTAGCGGCGCAGGCCGAGCGCGAACACGGCGGCCGCGAGCCCCCACCAGCCGACCGCCGCCGCGATCGCGCCGAGACACAAAACGGGGCTCGGGTTGCGCACGACCTCGACGGGCAGAAAGCCGACGAAGCCCGCGGGCAAGAGCGTGTACAAAAGCACGGAGATCCCGCCCGCGAACAGCGGTCGCGGATAAAGCGCGAACGTCAGCGTGAACTCCCAGAGCTGGCGGGAGAGCTGCTCCACGTCGCCGAGCCAGAACGCCAAGCTCTGGAAGAGGACACCGACCGCGGTGAACGTGGCGCCGCTCGCGGCGATCGCGAGCAAGCTGAGCGGAATCTGCGCCGGCCCGAGGCGGCCCGCGAGCGCCAGCATCCCGACTCCCGCCGCAAGGTCGCCCCAGCCCGCCGCGTTGCTCGCCGAGCCGACCGCGTGGAGCAGGACGGGCTTCGGTTGTACGAGCAGCGGGTCGAGCTCGCCGTCGGCGATCATGCGCGCGAGCCGCCGCGCGCCGCCGCCGAACACGATCGAGAGGCCGAAGCCCGACGCGACGACACCGAAGAGTGTCATCATGTCCGCGAGTCGCCAGCCGCCGATCTCGCGGAAGCGCGCGAACAGGATCCACCAGGTCGAGAAGAACGCCAGGTTGTTCCCGACCATGAACGCGGCCTGCAGCCAGAACGCGCCGCGCAGCGCGAGGCTCGCGCGCAGGTTCATCGCGACGAGCGCGCGTGCGAAGCGCAGCGTCGATCGAGGATTCGCCACGTCTAACCTCCGTTCACCGTGAGCCGCGCGCGGGCGCGCGCCGACAGCCACGCGAGCAGCGCGGAAAGCAGACCCAGCCAGACCGCCCCTGCGAGCGCGCTCGCCAGCGCCGCGCCCGGCGCGAAGCCGAGCGCCATGCGCCCCGGCGCCCAGCACATCAGCGGAAACGGCGAGAGCTGTGCGATCCGGCGCAGCCAATCGGGGTACAGCTCGAGCGGAAACAGCAGCCCGCCCAGCACGAACATCAGCTTCTGCCAGATCCAGAAGAACGGGCTGGTGTCGACGATCCAGAACGCGGACATGCCGATCGCCGCCATACACAGAACTGCGACGGCCGTCGCGACCAGGCCGAGCGGGAGGGCGAGCCACAGCCCGCGCGGGTCCGCCGGCAATCCGCCCGAGAGCGCGAACGCCGCGAGCGCGGCGCACGGCGCGAGCACGGCGAGCCGCACCGCGGCCTCGCCCGCCGCCTCGGCGATCTGCGCGCCGACGTAACCGACCGGACGCACGAGCCGGCACGCGACGTCGCCGGAGCGCACCTCCGCCTCGATCGCCAGAAACACCGCCGGCGTCGAGAGCACTGCCCACTCCGTGACGGCGAGATACCAGATCAGCTCGCGCGGGCCGACCCCGGGCAGCGCGTCGCGCGCGCCGATGGCAGCCCAGATGCGCGAGAACGCGAACAGGATCACGCCGAGAAACACGACCCGGCCGGCGAGCACCGTGCGCTCCGCCAGCGCGCGGCGCGCGGCCGCCCGCGCGAACGCGAGATATTTTCCGCTCGCCCGCAACAGTCTCGAGCGAGTCATGCGCCGACCGCCGGCACGCCGGCGCCCGCGTAGATGGCAGTCACGATCTCCTCCATCGGCGGATCCTCGACGGACAAGTCCAGGATGTGCGCGCACGCGACGATCTGTGCCACCACCCGGTCGACCCCGACCGCGCGCAGATCGACCTCGAGCTCGGTGCGGTGCGGCGAGCTCGGCAGACGGCGCACGCCGGGCAGGTCGAGCGCCAATTCGGCCTCCTCGGACACGACCGAGATTCGCTTGCGCGGGATGAAGCTCTTGCGCAGCGCGTCCACCGGCCGGTCCAGCAGGAGCCGGCCGCGGTGGATCACGAGCACGCGCTCGCAGACCTGTTCCATGTCGCCCGTGTCGTGCGAGGTGAGCAACACCGTGCAGCCGTCCCGGCGCCCGCGCTCGCGCACAAGGTCGCGAATCGTGGCCTTCGCGACGACGTCGAGACCGATCGTCGGCTCGTCGAGAAACAGGATCTCGGGCCGGTGCAAGAGACTCGCGACCAGCTCGCAGCGCATGCGCTCGCCGAGCGAGAGCTGGCGCACGGGCTTCTCGCAGATCTCGGCGATCTCGAATGCCGCCACCAGCTCGCCCCGACGCGCGCGGTACTCGCCGGGCGCGAGCTCGTAGATGCGCGCCAGCAAATCGAAGGTGTCGATCGCGGGCAAGTGACTCCACAGCTGCGAGCGCTGGCCGAAAACCGCGCCGATGCGGTAGCCCAGCCGGCCGCGATCGCGCCCGGGCTCGAGCCCGGCCACGCGCACGGTCCCCGCGGTCGGTCGCAGGATCCCCGCGAGCACCTTCAGCGTCGTCGACTTGCCGGCGCCGTTGGGCCCGACGAACGCGACTCGCTCGCCGGGCTCGATCGCGAACGAGACGGCGTCGACGGCGACGACCTCGCGCGAGCTGGGCGCGAGCAGCCCGCGCAGGGCGCCCATGACTCCGCGCGCCCGCTCTCGCACGCGGAAGACTTTCCGCAAGCCATCGAGCTCGATTGCCGCCGACACGTCCGTCCCTCCGAACCGGCAAGCGCGAAGCGCGTGCCATGAGCCATGAAACGAAAACGCCCCTCCGGGAGATCCGGAGAGGCGTTTCGTGAAACTGCACTTGGCCTCTCCGGCTACACGAGACGAATCTCCGCGACGAGCGCGACATACAGGTCCGCACTCGGCATGCGCATCTCGCGAGCGAGCGCGCGATCCACCGTGTGAGCCGGAGAAGACATCGCGCGCAGAATCTCGTGCGTCCCCCTGGTTGTCAAGCGTGCGGGCGCTGTGCATGATCGCGCGAATGTTTTTCGGCGCCGAGTCTGTGCTGCGCTCGTTCGTCTCGACCAGGCCTGGCCACGCCGCGGCGGCCGCGATCGCGCTCGGCGCGCTCGCGTTCGCGCTCTTCGTCGGCCTGGGAAGCGCGCCGATCGGTCGGCTCAGCGAAGAGCGCTGCGTCTGGGTCGTGAAGCGCATGGTCGAGAACGGGCAGCTGCTCGTGCCGCGCTTTGCCGGCAAGGTGCGCTTGCAGAAGCCGCCGCTCTTCTACTGGGCGGGCGCGCTCGTCGCGAAGCGCTCGGGTGACACGGGTCCGTGGAGCGTGCGCGCGGTCTCGGCGGCGGCGGCGCTCGGGCTGGCCGCAGTCGTGCTCGCCTGGGGCAGCACGGTCGGAGGTCGCGGCGAAGGGCTCGTGGCGCTGGGCCTGCTCGCCGCGATGCAGCAGATCACGTCGTCGGGGCGGCGCGGCGATGCGGAGATGCTGCTCGCGTTCTTCTCAGCCGCGGCGCTCTTCTGCTTCGACCGGATCCACGCGGAGCGCAGGCGCGCGCTCCTGCCGCTGTTCGCGCTGCTCGCGGGTCTCGCGTTCCTCACCAAGGCGACCGCCGTCTTCATCACCATCGCGCTCCCCATCCTGGTGGCCCTGGCGCTTCAGCGCGAGCTCCGCTCGCTGCGCGCGCCGAGCGTGATCGCGACCTTCGCGGGCATCGCGGCGATCGGTGTCTCGTGGTACGTGGCGATCGTGGTGCTCGTGCCCGGCTCGGTCGAGTCACTGCGCGAGGTGCTGCTGCTTCCGCTCGGGAGTATCTCGGGGCACAGCGGCTCGACTCACTTCCGCCCGCCTTGGTGGTACCTCTCCGTGCTCCCCGGGCGAGCTGCGCCGGCCTCGCTGCTGCTGCCGCTCGTGGTCTGGCGGCTCTGGCGCACGCGCGTGCACCGCGGCGATCCGCACCGGCGCTTTGCGGCGCTCGCCTTCCTCGTGCCGTTCGCCGCGTTCTCGCTGCTGCCGCAGAAGCAGAAGCACTACACGCTCCCCATGTTGGCCGGGCTCGCGCTCTGCTCCGCGGACGCGGTGATCGCGGCCGCACGCGAGCTCGCGCCGTACTTCCGCGCCGCCCTCCGCGCGCTGGGTGCGCCGCTCGCGCTCGCCGGTCTCGCCGCGACCTCGCTGCTCGCCCTCTTCTACCTGTGGGTCGAGGCTTTCCCGCTGGCCACCATCTTGGCGTGGTCGATCGTGCCGGTCGCGCTCTTCGTCTTCGGAGCGCTGGCGGCGCTCGCCGCGCGGCCCGCGAGCTTCGGCGCGAGCTGGCTGATCGGCTTCCTGTTGGCGGTCGGTCTGGCGCGCGGCATCGTCGAGCCGCGCATCGACTATCTGTCCTGGAACTTCGTCCACCTGCCCATCGACGATCGCGAGAGACTCCTCACCTTGAAGCGCGAGCACCCTTGGTTCGCGCGGATCGTGTTCGCAGTCAAGATGGAAGACAGCGGCTAGGGCGTCTCGTCCCGCGCGCCGACGCGGATGGTCCGCTTCGAGAGCCAGTAGACCCCGGCGAGGTCGAACACCGTCCGGCGCAGGCGCGCCAAGTTGGTGTACTTCGAGCGGCCCGCGCGGCGCGCGCGGTGATTCACGTCGATCTCGCGCACCGAGAGGCCCTGGTAGCGGAAGAGCGCGGGCAGAAAGCGGTGCATGCCGTCGAAGCGCGGCAGCGCCAGGAACGCCTGCGTCGGGAACAGCTTGAGCGAACAGCCGGTGTCGGACGCGCCGTCGCCCAGCACGCTGCGCCGCACGGCGTTGGCCAGCCGCCCAGCCCAGCGACGCCAAACGGTGTCGCGCCGCTGCGCGCGCCGGCCGATCACGACGTCGCTCTCGCGCGCCAGCGCGACCACGCGCGGAACGTCGCGCGGGTCGTTCTGCAGATCGCCGTCCAGCGTCACCACGTGACTCTGTCGCGCGGCGCGCACCCCGGCGACGAGCGCCGCCGACTGTCCCTGATTCTTGTCGAGCGGCACGAGCCGGAACCCGCGGTGTGCTTCGAGCGCCTCGAGCACGCGCTTGCGCGTTCCGTCGCGGCTGCCGTCATCGACGAAGATCACCTCCCACGGCACGTCGAGCGCCGCGAGCGCCGCCGCGAACTCTTCCGCGAGCGGCCCGACGTTGTCCTCTTCGTCGTAGACCGGGACCACCACCGAGACTCCCGAGAGCGGCCGCGTCATGCGGGCTTGCGCCTGCCGAGCGCGAGATTCCGCGCGTACACCAGGAACCCCATCGACTGGCCCAGCGAGAAAACCAGGTCGCGACGCCAAACTGCGTAGGCCAGGAGCAGGATCGAGCCGACGATCGACAGGTACCAGAACGCCTCCGGCACCACGCTCCGCCCGGCGCGCTCCGACTCGATCCATTGCACCAGGAAGCGCAGCGAGAAGATCGCCTGTCCGGCGAACCCGACCAGGACCCAGGGATTGCGCAGGCTGTCGAGCAGCTCGTTCATTCTCCACCTCCGGCGGGCGGCTCAGGATAGACCACCGACCCTCACCCACCCGAGTGAGATGCTAATCCAGAGCAGCGCCGCGAGACCGATCCGGTACCAACCGAACGGCTCGAGGCCGCGCCGGTTGAGAAACGCCACCAACCAGCGCACCGCCAGCGCGGCAGACACTGCGGCGACCGCGACCCCGAGCGCGGCCTGCCCTGCGCCGAGCCCTGCGATCGCGTCGTGCGCCTTCAGCAGTTTGTAGGCGCACGCGCCGCCGAGCGTGGGCAGACCGAGCAGGAACGAGAACTCGGCCGCCTCGCGCGGCCGCAGACCGACCAGGAGACCACCCGCGATCGCGACCATGGAGCGCGACGTGCCGGGCCAGAGCGAGGCGCACTGCATGGCGCCGATCAGGAGCGCGTGGCGCCACTCGAGCTGGTCGATCGTGCGCTCCGCGCGCGCGAGCACGCGGGCGCGCATGCGGTCGAGCGCGATCATGAACACGCCGCCGAGCGCGAGCGCCGCGAGCACCGGCGCAGGGTGGAATAGCTTCGCCTCGATCCAATGGTCCAGAGGCAGACCGACGATTGCGGACGGCAGGAACGCGACGATCAGATTCGCGAGCAGTCGCAGCCCGACCGGATCGCGGCCGACGGCGCCGCGCAGCAGGGCGACGACGCGCGGCCAGTAGAGCCCGACCACGGCGAGAATCGCCCCGCCCTGAATCACGACCGAGAACGCGTCGAGCGCGGGCTTCGAGTCCGCGCTGTCCAAGCCGAGCAGCGACTCGGCCAGGATCAAGTGCCCCGTCGAGCTGATCGGCAGATACTCGGTGATGCCCTCGACCAGGCCCAGAACGACGGCCTGCCAAGCCTCCAGCATTTCAACTCCGCGGGGGAAGGCGCAGGTTATCGGAGCCCGCGGCGATGCGCCCGGATCGCTTTCAGTCGAGCCGCTTGCGGAAGCGAACCACCGCGAGCGCGAACGCGGCTGAGAAGAAGATGAGAAGCGCCTCGAGATCTCCGCTCACGTCGCGCAGGGTCGCGCCCCGCAGGACGATCCCGCGCACGATCCTCAGGAAGTGAGTCAGCGGCAGGATCTCCGCAAACCAGCGCGCCGCGGCGGGCATGCCGTCGAACGGGAACATGAACCCCGACAGCAGGATCTGGGGCAGGAACGTGACGAACGCCATCTGGAACGCCTGGAACTGTGTCTGCGCGAGCGTCGAGATCAGCAGGCCCAGAGTGAGTGCCGCCGCTACGAACGTGCCCGCGCCCAGGTAGAGACTCAGCAGGCTGCCCGCGATCGGCACGTCGAAGAGGAGCCGGCCGAACGCCAGCACCAGGGTCATCTGCGCGTAGCCGATCGCGACGTACGGCGCGATCTTGCCGATCATGAGCTCCGGCGTCTGCACGGGCGTCGTGATCAGGAGCTCGAGGTTGCCGCGCTCGCGCTCGCCCACGATCGCCACCGCGGTGAACAAGACCAAGGTCAGCGTCAGGATCACCCCGCAGAGCGCCGGCACGATGTGCACGGGCGAGCGCCGCTCGGGGTTGTAGTACGCGCGCAGCTCGAACGCCGGCGCCGACACCGCCGTGTGTTGCAGCACCGCGCCGCGCTGCGCGACCGGCAGCGAGACGAGTCCGCGGATCGCGGCCAGCACGACCGGGTCGCCGCCGTCGACGAGCAGCTGCGCGCTGGCGCGCTCGCCGCGCGCGCGCCGGCGCTCGAAGTCCTCGGGGATGGCGATGCCGACGGAGATCTGGCCGGAGACCAGCAGCTGCTCGAGCTCGGCCACGGAGCGCGCGCCCGCGACGACGTCGATCACCTGCGTGGCCTGCGCGTCGGCGACCAGCCAGCGCGCGCTCTGCGTGCCGGACAGATCGGCGACTCCGGCGCGCAGATGGCGCACGTCTTGATTGATCGCGTAGCCGAACAAGAGGGTCATCATCAGCGGCACGCCGACGACCATTCCGCCGGTGAGTCGGTCGCGGCGCAGGTGCAGGAGCTCCTTGTGCGCGATCGCGAGCACCCGCGACAGCGAGGCGCGCCAGCCGGTCATTGCGCGCGCGCTGCCGCCGGCGCGCGCTGCGTCGCCGCGACGAAGACGTCCTCGAGGCTCGCGCGCGCGGGCGCGACGCGCGCCTCGACCTGGGCCTCGCGCAGCGCGGCCGCCAGCCGCGCCGCGGGATCTGCGAGTGCCCGGTCGACGAGCGCGTGCAGGCGCGTGCCGAGCTGCGCCACGCTGTGCACCGAGGCGACGCGTTCCAGCACCGCGCGCGCCGCGCGCAGCTCGGCGCTCTCGACCTCGATCACCGCGGCGTCGATGTCGCGCATCAGTCGCTCCGGCGCGCCGCACGCGACGACCCGGCCGCGGTCGAGAATCGCGAGCTCGTGACAGCGCTCGGCCTCGTCCATGAAGTGAGTCGACACGAGGATCGTCGTGCCGCGCTCGACCAGCCGGTAGAGTGTCTCCCAGAAGTCGCGCCGGCTCTGCGGGTCGACTGCGCTGGTCGGCTCGTCGAGGAACAAGAGCTCCGGCTCGTGCAGGGTGGCGCCCGCCAGCGCGAGCCGCTGGCGCTGTCCGCCCGACAGCGTTCCGGCGCGTTGCTCCGCGAGCTCGCGCAGGTGGAACTCGTCGAGCAAGGTCTCGATGCGCGCGCGCGCGGCACGCGCCGGGAGCGAGTAGATCTCGCCCAGGAAGCCGAGGTTCTCGCGGATCGAGAGGTCCTCGTAGAGCGAGAAGCGCTGCGTCATGTAGCCGAGCTTCCGGCGCAGCCGCTCCGCGTCGCGCGGAATCTCGAGGCCGAGCACGGTCACCTCGCCCGACGACGGCCGCAGCAGGCCGCACAGCATGCGGATCGTCGTCGACTTGCCCGAGCCGTTGGGACCCAGAAACCCGTAGATCGCCTGGCGCGGAATCTCGAGATCGACATGGTCGACCGCCACGAGCTTCCCGAAGCGGCGAGTGAGGCCCCGCGTGCGCAGCGCCGGCTCCGCGCTCATCGCGCGCTCGCGGCCAGGGGCTCGAGCTCAAAGCGCACCTCGACGGGCACCCCGGTCGGGAGGTCCTCGCTGCCGGCGCCCGTGATCTCCACCTCGGCGAGATACGCGAGCCGTCCGCGGTCGTACTGCGTGAGGGCGTAGTACGGGGTGAAGGCCGCATCGTGTGCCAGCTCGCGCACGCTGCCCGCGAGCTCGCCGTCGCGACCCGCCACCCGCACGCGCGCGTGCGTTCCGGTCGAGATGCGCGCGCGCACGGCCTCGGGCACGAACACGCGCGCGTAGGGCGGCGGCTCCGCCGCGAGCAGCACCGCGACGACCGCCCCGGCCTGCGGGCGTTCGCCGAGCTTGAAGGGCAGTGAGTCGACGCGCCCTGCGCGCGGCGCGCGCACCGTGAGTCGCTCGAAGCGCACCGAGACGTCCGAGAGCATCGCTTCCGCCGCCGCGAGGGCCCCGCGCGCCTGGTCGAGCTCCTCCGAGGTGGTGCCGCTCTCGAGCGCTTCGAGCGCCGCCCGCGCCTGGTCGCGGCCTGCGCTCGCTTCGTCGCGCCGGGCGCGCAATGAGTCGCGCTGCGCCGCCGACTCGAACGCCCTCCTCTCGAGCTCGCGCCCGCGCTCGTACTCGCTCTGCGCGTTCGCGAGAGTCGTCTCGGCACCCGCGAGGCGCGCACGCGCCTCGCGAATCCGCTCGGCGCGTGGTCCGCGCTCGAGCTCGGCGAGACGCGCGCGCAGCTGGTCGCGAGACGCGCGCGCGTGCGCCACCTGCGCAGCGATCCGGCGCTCGTCGAGCGACAGCAAGAGGTCTCCCGCCGCGACCAAATCGCCCTCGCGCACCTGCACGGCGACGATCGGCTCGTCCGATTCCGCGGTGAGCTCGATGCGGTCGCGTTCGAGCGTTCCGACGGCCGGGATCGCGCCGGGATCGCGCCCGCACGCAGCGAGCAGACACAGAAGTGTGACGCGCGCCTTCACCGCGAGGCCTCGGCCCGCGGCCGCGCGCCGTCGAGGAACAGCCGCGCGGTGTGCGCCGCGAGGCGCTCCGCGAAGCGTTCGTCGAGCTCGTAGCCGAGCAGCTTGCCCAGCAGCGGGAAGGCCAGGAACGGGAACAGCGTCGCGCCGACCAGCGCGAGCACGGTCAAGACCGGATCGACGTCGTCGCGCAGCGCGCCGGTCGCGACTTCCGCAGAGACCAGGCCCGGGAGCAGCGCCGCCGCCCGGCGCGCGAAGCGCTCGATGAAGCGGGCGCGCGCCGCGGGGTCCCCGGTGACGATCTCGCGCAGCAGCAGCGCCGGCAGCCACGGTTGGGCCGTCAGCGTCGCAGCGTACAGGCGCACGAACTGGACCAGCGGCGCGGTCGACTGCGCGGGCCCACGCGCGAGCTCGCGCACGCGCTCCAGCACGCCGTCGAAGACGCTGGCGAGCATCGCCTCGTACAGGCCCTGCTTGCCGCCGAAGTAGTACGAGATCATCCCGGGAGTCACTCCTGCGGCGCGCGAGAGCTCGCGGATGCCGACCTCGCCGAAGCCCCGTTCCGCGCACAAGTTGCGCGCGGCTTCGACCAGGCCGCGCTTCACGTCCTCCGCGTCCCGGCCCTGCGCCGGCCTGCCCGGCCGCCGAGCCCTCTTTCGCGCCGTCCCTTGTGCGATGTCCCCGAAATTAATCGATCGATCGATTAAATACACGGGGTCGCCCGACTGGGCGGGCCGGAAGCGCCGGGCTCAGGTCCTGGCGCGCTTCACGAGCCCGGTGGTCGAGCGGCCCTCCACCAGCGGCACGAGCTCGACGCGACCGCCCCACTTGCGCACCAGGTCCCAGCCGACCACGGCGCGCTTGGTCTTGTAGTCGGCGCCCTTGGTGAGCACGTCGGGGCGCAGCGCGCGGATCAGGCCCAGCGGAGTGTCTTCGTCGAACAGCACGACGGCGTCGACACAGGAGAGCGACGCCAGGATCTGCGCGCGGTCGCTCTCGCTCTGCAGCGGCCGGCCCGGGCCCTTCAGCTTGCGCACCGACGCATCGGTGTTGACGCCGACGACCAGCGCGTCGCCGAGCTTCCGCGAGGCCTCCAGGTAGCGGACGTGGCCGAGGTGCAGGATGTCGAAGCAGCCGTTCGTGAAGACGACCGACCTGCCCTGCCCGCGGAGCTCTTCAGTGAGTCGCGCCGCGCCGTCGCGGGTCATGACTCGCCCCGCCGCGGGCTCGGTCACTCCTCCCAGCGCCGTCAGGATCTCCTGGCCGGTGACGGTCGAGGCGCCGAACTTGCCGACCTTGACGCCCGCGGCGACGTTCGCGAGCCAAGCGGCTTCGCCAGGCTCGGCTCCCGCCGCGAGCGCGAGCGAGACCGCCGCCGCAACCACATCGCCCGCGCCCGTCTCGTCGACGAGCTCGCGCGCGCGCGCCGCGATGCCGAGCGCCGCGCTCGAGCCGCGACTCGCCAGCACCATGCCGTCGGGGCCGCGGGTGAGCAGCACGTGCGCGACGCCCAGGTCGTCGGCGATCCGTGCCGCCACTCGCTTCGCGCTCGCCTCGTCCTCGATCGGCGCGTCCGCGAAGATCTCCGCCGCCCGCCGGTTCGGCTTCAACACCGTCGCGCCGCTGAACGCCTTCCACGGGAGATTCTTGGGGTCGACCAGGACCGGGCGCGCGCCGGCGGCCGCGAACACGGCGCGACACACGGCCGCCGACAGCACTCCCTTCGAGTAGTCCGAGAGCACGACGGCGTCGGCTCGCTTCACGGCGCGCGCGACCGCGGCGCACAGGCGCTTCTCGAGCGCGGGCGAGAGCGGTGCCACCGTCTCGCGGTCGAGCCGGATGACTTGCTGCTGGCGCGCGACGATGCGGGTCTTGCGCGTCGTGCGGCGGCCGCGGTCGATCAGGATTCCGGTCACCGGCACTCCGAGACTCTGGGCCTCGCTGCGGAAGAGCTCGCCGTCCGCGTCCTCGCCGACGACGGTGCACAGCGTCGGACGCGCGCCGAGCGCGACGAGACACTTGGCGACGTTGGCCGCACCGCCGAGCAGGACGTCCTCGCGCTCGACCGCGAGCACCGGAACGGGCGCCTCGGGGGAAATGCGCTCGACCTCGCCCGCCACGTACGCGTCGAGCGCGGAGTCACCGACCACCAGCACGCGCCGGCCGACCATGGCGCCGAGCAGCTCACCGACACGCGCGGGTGTCGGCTCGCGGAAGTCTTCCTGGGCGCGGGTCTTCACTCACTCCCCCTGCCGTAGCGCCGCCAGAGCCGCGCGATCTCGGCGAAGGCGACGAAGAAGTCGCTCGCCCTGACCTTCGACCCTGCGACGTCCTCCCAGCGCTCGAGCGGCAGCTCGTAGAGCGCGCGCTCCGCCGCCGCGTGGCCGCGCTCGCGCGTGAGGCGGGCGAGCAGCTCGACGTCGAACGTCCAGTTCACGCTGAACGGCTCGTCGAAGAGCGCGGCCAGCGCTGCGCCGTTGCGCATGAGCTTCGCGCCGCACTGCGAATCGTAGATGGGAAGCCGCAGAAACAGAGACACTCCCGTCGCGAAAATCCGGCCGAGATAGTGCCGGATCGGGCTCCGACGCACCAACCGGCCCAGCAGCTGGACGCGCGCGCCGAGAACCAGCTCGACACCGGGATGCGTCGCCAGCACCTCGCGGAAGCGCGCGATCTCGTCGAGCGGCGTGGCCAAGTCCGCGTCCCAGTAGCCGACGAGCTCGGCGCCCGACTTGAAGGCGGAGCGCAGTCCCTGCCGCACGGCCTCGGCCTTGCCGCGGTTGCGCTCCAGCGCGAGTACGCTCGCGCGCCCGGGCAACGCCCGCTCGAGCTCGCGCAGCCGGTCGAGCGTCTCGTCGGTGCTGCCATCGTCCACGAACAGGAAGTCGACGTCGGCGACGCGCGCGCAGTAGGCGCGAAACGCGTCGCCGGGCAGACGCTTCGCCTCGTTGAAACACGGGACGACGATCTGCGCGGCGGCCATCGACTCCCCCCGGGCGGCAGCGTAGCAAGCTCTCACCGCTGGGCCATGCCGAACGACCTGCGCCCCCTCCTGACCCGGCCTACGCTGCTCTGTGTCAGGGCAGCGCGTGCACGCAAGTCGAGCGCGAGTGAGCGCGCCATCCTCTCGCGTGCGCTGCGGGGATGGGCACGCGGCTTGCGAGGCGAATCACACAGGAGGAGTGGCGTGGTTCGAGTCGCGGCGATCATCAAACCGTTCAAGCTGGACGATCTGAAGCACTCGCTGAACGAGGTCGGCGTCGAGGGCATGACGGTTTCGGAGGTGAGGGGCTTCGGCCAGCAGAGGGGCCACGTGGAGCTCTACCGCGGCTCCGAGTATGCAGTCGACTTCCTGCCGAAGCTGAAGGTCGAGCTGGTGATTCGCGACGATACTCTGCTGAAGGTGACCGGCGCCGTGATCGACGCGTGCCGAACCGGGAAGTTCGGAGACGGCAAAATCTTCGTGACTCCGATCTCCGAGTGCGTGCGCATTCGCACCGGCGAGCGCGGAGACGAGGCGCTCTCGTGACTCCGCCGGGCTAGGCAGGGGCCGGACCGGCCCGGACCAGCGGCGAGGACTCGAGGCTTCCGTCGCCTCGGAACGCGAGTCGCCGGCGGTGATATCTCTCGATCGCCGCGCGGTGGCCGATGCTGATCCAGGTCGTCTCCGGGAGCTCCCGCTCGAGCAGCGCATAGAGCTGGCCCTCCGTGTCGCTGTCGAGCGAGGAGCTCGCCTCGTCGAGAAACAGCCACTTCGGCTTCTGCAGGAGAGCGCGCGCGAACGCCACGCGCTGCTGCTCGCCGGGCGAGAGCCGGCGCTCCCAGTGGTCCGACTCGTCGAGGCGACTCAGCAGGTGTTCGAGGCGGCACGCGCGCAGCGCCGCGCGCAGCGCATCGTCCGAGAACGCCTCCGCCGCCGACGGGTACGCGAGCGCGGCGCGCAGGCTGCCGATCGGCAGATAGGGCTTCTGCGGCAGGAAGAGACACTCCGCGCTGGGCGGCCGCTCGATCGCACCGGCGCCGAACGGCCAGATTCCGGCGAGCGCGCGGAACAGAGTGCTCTTTCCGCTGCCGGACGCGCCGGTCACCAGCACCGGCTCGCCGCGCGCGAGCTTCTGATCCACTCCGGAGAGCAGCGCGTCGCCGTTCGGCAGCGCAACGGTGAGCCCGCGCAGCGCGATCTCGCCGTCGTTGCCTGGAGCAATCGCGATGCCCTCCTCGAGCGCCGCCGCGCGCACCGCGACGAGCGCGCGCCGGAAGCTGATCAACCGGTCGACGGTCGCCTTCCACTCGGCGAGGTCGACGTACGCGCCGACGAACCAGGACAGTGAGTCCTGCACGCGGCCGAAGGCGTTCGAGATCTGCATCAGACCGCCGAGCTGGATCTCCTTGGCGAAGAAGCGCGGCGCCGCGACGATGAACGGGAACAGCGTCGCGGCCTGGTCGTAGCTCGCCGTGAGCGCGCCGATCTTCTTGCGCCGGCGCATGATCTCCCACCAGTTCGTCCACACGTAGGCGAACAGGTGGGAGAGCCGGCGCCCCTCGTCGGCCTCGCCGCGATACAGCGCGATGCCCTCGGCGCTCTCGCGCACGCGCACCAGCCCGAAGCGGAAGTCCGCCTCGAGCCGCTGCTGCTGGAAGTTGAGGCCCGAGAGCGGCCGGCCCACGACATGCGTCAACCAGGTGCCCAGGATCGAGTAGGCGAGCGCCGCCCAGACCATGTAACCCGGGATCGCGAGCGACGTGCCCGGGAGCGTGAACGAGCCGGAGACCGTCCACAGGATCCCGACGAACGACGCGAGAGTCACGACCGCATTCAGCAGGCCGAGTGACAGCTCCAGGCTCGCGCCGACGAACAGCCGCAAGTCGTCCGCGATGCGCTGATCCGGGTTGTCCGCCTTGGTCTCGTAGAGCGGCAGCCGGTAGTAGGCGCGCTCCGCGAGCCAGTCACCGACGTAGCGATCGGTGAGCCAGCGGCGCCAGCGGATCTCGAGCATCTGGCGCCAGTAGATCTGGTACACGACGACGACGATGAACGTGCCGGCGAGGCCCGCGAAATACAGGATCAGGCGCCGGAACGCGTCCTGATCGAGGTTCTGCAGCGCGTCGTAGAACTTCTGGTACCAGGTGTTCAGCGCGACCAGCAGCCCGACGCGCGCCAGACTGAGCGCGACCACCACGAAGAGCAGGCCGCGCGCGGGCCAGCGCTCCTCCGAGTTCCAGTACGGCGCGGCCAGGATCCGGAAGTCGCGCAGAAAGTCACCGAGCTTCGCGAACATCGACGCACTCCTCGCAGGCGGGCGCGAGAGAGTACCCTGGTGCTCGGGGGGCGGCAGGCATGAAGTGGGAGGGCGAGCGCGAGAGCGACGCGGTCGAAGATCGACGCGGCCTGCGCTTGGGACCGGGCGGCGCAGCGATCGGCGGCGGAGGGCTGCTCCTGGTGCTGCTCTTCTCGGTCCTCACGGGCACGGACCCGACACAAGTGCTCGAGATCGCGCAGAGCGTATCCGACGGGCGCAGCGCGCCGAGCGAGACCGGACCCGTCGGCGCGCCCGCGGACGAGGCGGGCAAGTTCGCAGCCGTCGTGCTGGCTTCGACCGAGGACGTCTGGAGCGAGGTCTTCGAGGAGCGCGGCCAGCGCTACGAGCGGCCCCGTTTGGTGCTGTTCAGCGACGCGGTGCGCTCGGCGTGCGGAACCGCGCAGTCCGCCGTCGGACCCTTCTACTGTCCGCCCGACTCACAGGTCTATCTCGATCTCTCGTTCTTCCGCGAGCTCGAGCAGCGCTTCGGCGCGCCCGGCAACTTCGCGCGCGCCTACGTGATCGCGCACGAGGTCGGCCACCACGTGCAGAACCTGCTGGGGCTGTCCGAGAAGATCTCGTCGGCCCAGCGGCGAGTCACCCGCGAGCAGGCGAACGAGCTCTCGGTCCGGATGGAGCTGCAGGCGGACTGCTTCGCGGGAGTCTGGGGCGAGCGCGCGAACCGCGAGCGCGCCTGGCTCGAGCCGGGCGACGTCGAGGCCGGCCTCGCCGCCGCGGCCGCGATCGGCGACGACACGCTCCAGCGCGAGTCGGGTGGCGCCGTCCAACCCGAGAGCTGGACTCACGGCTCGTCCGCGATGCGCGTGAAGTGGCTGAAGACCGGTCTTCGCTCGGGGAAGATGGAGGACTGCGACACGTTCGACGAGAAGGGCTTCTAGCTCGCGTAGCGCTGGGATGAAGCCTTCATGAAGCGCAGCAGCATCCTCATCGCCGCGACGTCCCTGCCCTGCGCGTCGGTCGCGCGCGAGTCGAACCAGAGATACTCGGTCTTCGGGCTCTGGCCGACGGCCGCCACCTGGCCGGTCACGGTGTAAGTCGCGTCGAGCAGGATCGGGCCGGCGAGGTGCGCGACCTCGATCGCACCGAAGAGTCCGACCGCGCGGCCCGTGTGCTCGCGCAGCGCGCGCGTCGGCGCGGCCCAGAGCAGCTCGACGGCGGCGGACGGCGCCGCGATCGGACCGCCCCAGGGCGACGGACCCGTATACCAGTCCAGCGGCCCGCTGCACAGGTCGCGCGCGATGCGCTCCCGCTGGCGCTCGGGGCCGAGCCGCACCTTCTCGACGCCGAGCTCCATGCCGGGCCGGAGCGCAGCCAGGATGCGCAGCTCCGCGGGGTCGCAGCCGCGCAGGTCGCGCGTCCGCAGCGCGGAGCGCGACGGATCGCCGAGCGAGGCCGTGCCTTCGCAGACGTCGAGCCCGTCGTCGCGCTTCATGTAGACACCGATCTGTGTCGCCCCGCCGACCGGCTCCTCGGCGTAGGCGCGCACCGCCTCGCGGTCGACCGTGGCGTTCTGAAAGTAGAGTGACAGCGCGCCCGTCTCGAAGAAGGCCGGGCCGAAGATCCGCAGCAGGAGCGGCGGGAACTGGTCCATGTGCACGCTGCCCGCCACCGTGCCGCCGCGGAAGCCGAGCTTCGACGCGGTGGCGTCGTCGTGGATGCTGCCTTTCTGATCCGCCGCGCCGTTGCGGGCCTGCCGGAGCTCCCCCTCGAGAATGACCATCGCGCCCTCCTTCGGGCGAATTCTACGCCTCTCGCGATATGCTTCGGCCATGGAGAAGCTCGATCACCCGGTCTTCGACTGCGACAACCACTACTACGAGGCGCTGGACGCGTTCACGCGCCACCTCGACCCGCGGCTCGGCCCGCGCTGCGTGCAGTGGGCGGAGATCGGCGGGCGCAAGTATCACGTGATCGGCGGCGTGGTCTCGCACGCGGTCACGAACCCGACCTTCAACCCGATCGCGAAGCCCGGCGCCATGCACGAGTACTTCCGCGGCAACCCGAATGGGAAGTCACCGATCGAGTTCCTGCGCGAGCGCGAGCCGATCCCGGCCGCGTACCGCGAGCGCGACGCGCGCCTGGCCGCGCTGGACCGCCAGGGCCTCGAAGCGATCTGGTTGTTCCCGACCCTGGGCGTGCTCTACGAGGAGCTGCTGAAGCGGGACACGGAAGCGGTCGCGCTGACGTTCCGCGCCTTCAACCGCTGGCTCGACGAAGACTGGGGCGTGAACTACCAGGGCCGCATCTTCGCCGCGCCCTACATTCCGATGTGTAGCCCGGAGATGGCGATCGGCGAGCTCGACTGGTCGCTCGCGCGCGGCGCGCGCGTGGTGTGCATGCGCCCCGCGCCGGCCTGGACCGCGACGGGGCCCCGCTCGCCGGGCGACGCGATCTTCGACCCGTTCTGGGCGCGCGCGAACGAGGCGGGAGTCACCGTCGTGGTCCACGCCGCGGACAGCGGCTACAGCTCGAACGGCTACGCGCGCGACGGCTTCGGCGCCACCTTCGACGGCGGCGGCTGGAAGCCGTCGATCAAGTCGTTCAACATCGAGCGCGCCGCGCACGACTTCCTGATCACGCTGGTCTTCGAGAAGCTCTTCGACCGCTTTCCGAACCTGCGCATCGCCTCGGTGGAGAACGGCTCCGACTATCTCGCAGACCTGTTCAAGAAGCTGCGCTCCACGGCGAAGAAGATGCCGGGCTACTTCAAGGAAGATCCGATCGAGACGTTCCGGCGCCACGTCTGGATCAACCCGTTCTGGGAGGACGACGTCAACGAGATCAGCGCGCTGATGGGCCCCGAGCGCGTGATCTTCGGCTCCGACTGGCCGCACATCGAAGGCATGCCGCAGCCGCTCGACTACGTCGCCGAGCTCGCGAAGTTCGACTCACTCGCCAAGCGCCGCATCCTGCGCGAGAACACCCGCGAGCTGAACGAGCTCCGGCCCGCGGCGGGATGACGCCCGCCGCTCCGCGCCGCGCGCAGCTCTACGGCCTCGGCACCTCCGTCTACGCGGAGCGCGGTGGGAAGATCCTGATCCTGAAGCGCGCGTCGGGTGAGGCGACGGGCGCCTGGTACGCGCCGGGCGGCGGGCTCGACCCCGGGGAAGCGCCCGCCGAGTGCGCGCGGCGCGAGCTGTTCGAGGAGACCGGGCTCGCGCCTTCCGGCCCGCTCGAGCTGGTGGGCTTGATCCCGATGCGCTTCTACGGCGTGGAGGGCTTCGTCGTGGCCTACGCCTGCGAGTGTCTGGCCGGCGAGGTGAAGCTGAGTCACGAGCACAGCGGCGCGCGCTGGGTCGATCCGGTCGAGTATCGCGACCGCTATCTGTCGGCGGCGGCGATCGAGAAGCTGCGCGCCGCCGATCCGCGCATCGCCGATCTGACCGCCGCCGTGCGCGGGGGGATCGAGGAGTATCTCGCATGGCGGGCGCGAGTCAGGCCTTCGTAACGCGCTTCGCCCGTGCGCCGCGCGCCCAAGGCAGCAGCCGCGCCGAGACCACTCGCTCGAGCGCCGCCTTCGCGTCCTTCGGGTCGGGTAAGTCTTCCGGTAGCCGAAGGCGGGCCCGCAGGTGGTCCCAGCTCTCGAGCTCCCTCGTGTGTCTCCCGGACTCGGTGTGTATCTCGCGCGAGTAGACGAGCAGCCGGCGCTCCAGCTCGCGCGCCGCGTCGCCCGGCTTGCTCGCCGCGGACCAACGCGGGAGCTGGTCGAGGCGCAGCGTTCCGGCGCGGCGCGCTCGGCCGAGCAGTGACTGAGCGGCGCGAGACAGCCCCGCGCTCTGCCACGGCTGGGACGAACACGCGACCGCGAGCAGCGGCGGCCACAGCGCCCGATGCACGAGCGTGACCTTGCCCTTCACGAGCTTGAGCTGGAGCAGCTCGGGTGACTCCTCGAGCTCCTCGAGCACCCAGAAGATGAGGTTCGATCGGGGGTGCGACCACCACGAGCCTCGGATCGGCTCGCCGGCCACGAGCGACGCGACGCTCGGAAGATCCGGATCCGCCTGCAGCAGCCAGCACCGCTCGCGCAGCGCTTCCAGCACGCGCTTCGCGACGACCGCGGTGTCCGCCGGGCGACTCACTCGGCGCGATCTCTACGCAGCTCCGTGCCGCAGCAGCTTTCCCGGAGTGGCGCCGGTGCACTTGCCGTTCTCGAACGTGATCTCGCCGTTCACCAGCGTCCAGTGATAGCCCGAGGCGCGCTGCACGCGCCGCCACTCGCCGCCCGGCAGGTCGTGGACGACCTCGGAGTCCCACCAGTCCGGCAGCCGCCTCAAGCCCGCCAGGTCGTACACGACGATGTCCGCCGGCCAGCCGACCGCGAGCGCGCCGCGGTCGCGGAAGCCCGCCGCGCGCGCAGGCAGATACGAGAGCTTGTAGTGCGCCTCTTCCAGGGTCAGCCGCTTCTCGTCGCGCACCAGCCACGCGAGCGTGTCGGTCGTGTACGACCCCGAGGTGAGGAACTTCGTGTGCGCGCCGCCGTCCGAGACGCCGGGAATCACGTACGGTGACGCGAGCAGCTCGCCCACGTACTCCGCGTTGTCGCTGGTCGCGCTCTTGGTCAGGAAGCCCGCCGTCAGATCGCTCGCCAGCGACAGCTTCACCGCCGCCTCGACCGGGTGAACACCGAGCTGTGTCGCGATCTCGCCGACCGTCTGGCCGATGTACGCGTCGAGCTCGGGCGCGTTCTTGGCGCCCTCGAAGACGTGGCCCGACACGGGCCCGCCGAGGATCGGCGTCTGCAGCCTGCCTGCGTCGTGCTCCGTCGCCATCGCGCGCACGAGCTCGGGGTCAGCGAGCTTCCGCTTCTTCTCGTCGTGACTCCCGGTCAGCGCGCGGTTCCAGGCCGGGCTCGAGTCGAACAGGTTCCAGTCCTCGAACGTGAAGCGGAACGGCGCGCGGATCGAGTTCGCCTGACCGAACATCGGGATGCCGCGCTGGTGACAGCTGGCCAGCCAGTCGACGAACATCTTGTGCACCCACTCCATGCCGTTCACGGCGAGCACGACGTTGAACAGCACCGGCCGGCCGGCGGCGATCGCGACGTCCTCGCACAGCTTCAAGTCCCGGGGCAAGTCGCCCGTGGCGTTGGTGAGCTGGATGAACCCCTCGCCGCGGCGGCCGAGGGCGCGGCCGAACGCGAGCAGGTCCGACTCACTCATCGTGTCCGTGACCATCGGCGTGCCGTCGTAGTCCGCCTGGATCGAGTGGGCGCCGGTGCGCTGCGCCGACCAGCCGAGCGCGCCCGCGTCCATCGCCTCGTCGAGCAGCCGGATCATCCCGGACATCTCGACCTCGTTCGCGGCGCGGGTCTTCGCGGCGCCCAGGCCCATGACGTAGATCATCAGCGGCGCGAGCGGCGCGTAAGTCAGACAGTTCACGCCCTTGGGGATCCGCTCGAGCGTGCGCATCCACTCCGGGAACGTCTCCCAATCCCAGAGCATCCCCTCGCGCATCGAGCCCATCGGGATCGCTTCGAGCCGAGACATCGTCAACATCGCGCGCTCGCGCTCCGCGGCGTGGACCGGCGCGAAGCCGAAGCCGCAGTTGCCGAGCGCCACCGAGGTGACTCCGTGCCAGCCCGAGATCGTGCACCACGGGTCCCACTGGATCTGCGCGTCGTAGTGAGTGTGCAGGTCCACGAACCCCGGCGCGACGATCAGCCCGTCCGCGTCGAGCACGCGCTTGGCGCGCGACTTCGCGATGCGCCCGATCTCGGCCACGCGGCCCGCGCGAATGCCGACGTCGGCGCGGAACGCGGGAAAGCGCGTGCCGTCGACCACCGTTCCCGCGGAAATGACGAGGTCGAGGTCGGCCATCGGATCCCTCCCTACAGCCTCGATTCTACCGCGCGGCGGGCTCCAGCAAGGCGATCAACTCGTCCGCGTCGCTCGGGTGCTGCACGCTCGCGACGCGCAGGCTGTCGAGCACGAGCAGAGTCGGGCGGCCCTCGACGCTCGGAAAGTCCGCGGTCTTCGCGCCGTCGGCGTCGACCAGTAGGCGGTACGGCCGGCGCCGCAGACCCGGCAGTGCGAACCAGCGGCGCACGAACGCCGACATGCCCGCGAGATCCACGATGTACACCGCCCGGTTTCGCTCGAACAAGGTCGGGCCCGCCTTCTCGACGGCGCTCTTCACGACGTCTCCCGCGCCCATGTCGCGGCAGAACACGACCGCGCGCAGCGACGGGTCGAGCGCGCGCAAGTTGCCGTGCTGGTCGGGCAGCTCGATCGGCGGGACGACGCTGTCCGCCGCGTAGGGCTCGGCCGGCGCGCTCGACGCGATCGCCAGCAGCAGCCCAGCGAGCGCGACGCGCAGCGGTGTCACGTCGCGAGCACGACCTTGCCGGTCGTCGCGCGACCTTCGAGCGCGCGGTGTGCCGCTGCCGCGTCCGCGAGCGCGAGGCGCGCGCCGATGCGGACGTGCAGCCGACCCGCGGCGATCGCGCCGAGCACCTCGTCGGCGCGCAGCTCGAGCTCCGCGCGGTCCTGCGTGTAGTGAGCGAGCGACGGCCGCGTGATGAAGAGCGACCCCAGGTCGTTCAGTGTGCGCAGCTCGAAGGGCGGCACTGGCCCGCTCGACTGCCCGTACAGCACGAGCATGCCGCGCGGGCGCAGCGAGCGCAGGCTGCCCTCGAACGTGGTCCGTCCGACGGCGTCGTACACCACGGCGACGCCGCGGCCGCCGGTGAGTCGCCGCACCTCGGGCGCGAAGTCGATCTCGGTGTAGCGAATCACGTGCTCGGCGCCGGCCTCGCGCGCGAGCTTCTCCTTGTCCGCCGTCGAGCAGGTCGCGATCACGTTCGCGCCCAGCGCGCGCAACATCTGGACGAGCAGCAGGCCGACCCCGCCGGCCGCGGCGTGAACCAGCGCGGTGTCGCCGGCCCTCACCGGGTAAGTCGTCCGGCACAGGTAGTGCGCGGTCATGCCCTGCAGCATCGCCGCCGCCGCGACCTCGTCGGGAATTCCCGCTGGAACGCGCACGAGTCGATCCGCGGGCGCGAGCACCGCTTCCGCGTACGAGCCCGGCGCCGACGCCCACGCAACCCGGTCGCCGACCGCAAGGGTGGTGACCCCGGCGCCGAGTGACTCGACCGTGCCCGCGCCCTCGAGCCCCGACACGAACGGCAGCGGCCGCGGGTAGAGTCCGGTGCGGAAGTAGACGTCGATGAAGTTCACGCCGGCCGCGCGCACGCGCACGCGGACCTGCCCCGGGCCCGGCGCCGCCAGCTCCTGCTCGCGCAGCTCGAGCACCTCCGGCCCGCCCGTCCTCGAGACGACGATCGCCTTCATGTCGCCGAGTTTCGCATACTGCGGGAATGAAATTCGGAGTTCTGCAGTTCTTCTCCTGGTCCGGGCGCGTCCCGCTCGAGACCGTCTACGCGCGCGCATTCGAGCGGATCGCGGTCATGGACCAGGGCGGCTACGACGCGGTCTGGCTCGCGGAGCACCACTTCAGCAACTACAGCGTCTGTCCCTCGGTGACTCTGATGGGCGCGCACGTGGCGGCGCGCACGAAGCGCCTGCGGATCGGCACCGCGGTCACGCTCGCGGGTCTCTACCATCCGCTGCGGCTCGCCGAGGAGCTCGCGCTGCTCGACGTGCTCTCCGGCGGCCGGCTGCTGTGGGGCGCGGGCCGCGGCTTCGATCCGCGCGAGTTCCGCGCCTTCGACGTGCGCGTCGAGGAGAGCGCGGAGCGCATGCTCGAGTGCGTGGAGATCGTGCGCGCCGCCTGGCGCGACGAGTCACTCGTCCACCGCGGCAAACACTGGAGCTTCGACACCGTCGACGTGCTGCCCAAGCCACGGCAGAAGCCTCATCCGCCGGTCTGGCTGGCGGCGTCGTCGCCGCAGGCGATCGTGCGCGCCGCGGAGCGCGGTTACTCGATCCTGTTCAACCCGCACGCCGCGCACGCCGAGATCGGGCGCAGCCATGCGCTCTACCGCGAGACGCTCGAGGCGCACGGCCACGCGTACGCCGGGCGAGACTTGCCGATCGCGCGCCTGCTCGCGATCGCGCCGACGGATCGCGAGGCCGCCGAAGTCGCGCGCACCGGTGCGGCGTGGACCGTCGGCTCGTACGCCACCGGCCCGAACACCAGCGCTTCGCCCGAGAGCCGCGTCGACCAGTACGTGCGCGACGTGGTTCTGCACGGCTCGCCGGAGCGGGTCGCGGACGAGATCGCGCGCTTGCGCGAGACGATCGGACTCGACTATCTCATGTGCGCGCCGCTCAGCCACGCCTCGTTCGTGCTGTTCACCGAGCGCGTGCTGCCGAAACTGGTGTGATCGGGCGCCGCCGGGTGTAGGATCGGGGCGAGCGTGCAGTTGCGCGCAGGGGGAGAACGCGATGATCGCGCGAGTGAGTGGCTACCTGGTCGGCGCCCTTCTGATTGCAGCCTCGGCGGGCGCCGCCGACATGAAGACCTACCAAGTGACCGGGCCGGTCGTCTCGGTGACGAGCGACTCGATCGTCGTCACGAAGGGCAAGGACAACTGGACGATCGCGAAGGACGCGGCGACCAAGGGGCCCGAGGTGAAGGCGGGCGACAAGGTCACGATCCACTACCGCATGACCGCGACGGACATCGACGTCAGGCCAGCCGCCGCCGCGAAGGCCGCAAAGAAGAAGTAGTCTCGCGACCCAGTCAGCGGGGCTGCAGCGCGGCGAGTCTCTCGCTGGCCGCGAGGTAGCCCTCGACCAGGTCGTAGATCACTTCGCGGCACGAGCGCACTTCGCGCATCAGTCCGACCGTCTGGCCGACCGGATTGAACGCGACGCGCTGCGCGGCGCCCGACGCCGCGTAGCGCGAGGTGCGCGCGATCGCGTCCATCGTGACCATGCCCTGGAGCGGCATGCCCAGCGGCTTCGGTGAGTCGGGCTGCTCCCACGCCTCGGTCCAGTCGTTTCGGAGCATGCGGCACGGTTTGCCGGTCCACGAGCGCGAGCGCACGGTGTCTTCGCTCGAGGCGCGGAGGAGTGACTCGACCTGCGCGGGCTCGGCCTCGGCCTCCTCGACGGTGAGCCAGAGCGACCCGGTCCAGACACCCTGCGCGCCGAGCGCGAGCGCGGCGGCGATCTGGGAGCCGGTGCCGATCCCGCCCGCCGCCAGCACCGGCAGCGGCGAGACCGCTTCGATGACCTGCGGCCAGAGCACCAGGCTGCCGATCTCGCCGGAGTGACCGCCGCCCTCGGTGCCCTGCGCGATCACGATGTCGACCCCGGCGTCGCGGTGGCGAACCGCCTGGTGCACGCGCCCGCAGAGCGCGGCCACCAGGCGCCCGCTCTGCTGCACCCGCGCAATCACTTCCTTCGGCGGCGTGCCGAGCGCGTTCGCGATCAAGCGCACCTTGTCGTGCTTCAGCGCGACCTCGACCTGCGGCGCGGCGGTCGCCTCGGTCCAGCCGAGCAGCTCGCGCGCGCGGTTCTCGGGCGGCAGCTCGGGCACGCCGTGATCGGCGAGCAGCTTGGCCGCGAACTCGCGGTGGCGCAGCGGGATCTGCGCGCGCAGCATGTCCTCGAGCTTGGCGGGATCGATCTCGCCCATGCCCTCGTACTTCTGCGGAATCACGAGGTCGACACCGTACGGTTTCGCGCCGACGTGCTCGTCGATCCACTTGCACTCGACCTCGAGCTGCTCGGGCGTGAAGCCGACCGCGCCCAGCACGCCGAAGCCGCCCGCGTGCGAGACCGCGGCCACCACGTCGCGGCAGTGGCTGAACGCGAAGATCGGAAACTCGATGCCGAGGCGGTCGCAGAGATCGGTGTGCATGGGCCCTCCTAGAACACGTTCTAATCGTATACCGCTACAGTCGAAATTGCATGCTCACGCTGCTCGCCGGCCTTTCGCTCGCCGCCTGGTTCACTCTCGTGTTCGCACACGGGAGGTTCTGGCTGGCGGATCAGCGCGTGGACGCGCGCGCGCCCGGGCCCAGTCACTGGCCCGACGTCGCCGCGGTCGTGCCCGCGCGCGACGAGGCAGATCTCTTGCCCCGCACCCTGCGGTCACTGCTTGCGCAGGAGTACGCGGGCCGGCTGCGCATCGTGCTGGTCGACGACGAGAGCGAGGACGGCACGAGCGACGTCGCGCGCGACGCCGCCAAGGGCCATCCGAACGGCGCGCGGCTCGAGGTCGTGCGCACCGCGGAGCGGCCCAGCGGCTGGGTCGGGAAGATGTGGGCGCTCGAGTCCGGCCTGCGCGCGGCCGAGCGCTCGGGCGGCGCGCCCGCCTGGTGGTGGCTCACTGACGCCGACGTCGAGCACGCACCCGACTCACTCGCCCGGCTCGTCGCGAAGGGCGAGGCCGGCGGGCTCGACCTGGTGTCCCTGATGGTGAAGCTGCACGCCGGCCGCGGCTGGAACGCGCTGCTGGTGCCGGCCTTCGTCTACTTCTTCCAGCAGCTCTACCCGTTCCCGCGCGTGAACGATCCCCGGTCCAAGGTCGCCGCCGCGGCGGGCGGCTGCGTGCTGGTGAAGAGCGACTCACTCGCGCGCGCGGGCGGAGTCGCCGCGCTGCGCGGCGAGGTGATCGACGACTGCGCGCTCGGCCAGGCCATCAAGCGCGGCGGCAAGATCTGGCTCGGCCTCGCCGACCGCGAGCACTCGATCCGCCCCTACGAGAGACTCGACGACGTCTGGAACATGGTCGCGCGCAGCGCCTACACGCAGTTGCGCCACTCCCCTGCCCTGCTGGCCGGCACGCTCGCGGGGCTGGCGCTCTTGTATCTCGTGCCGCCGCTCGCGGTGCTCGCCTGGCTCCTGGGCGGCGGCGCCGGCGCTGCCGTGTTCGGCGCCGCTGCCTGGGCGCTGCAGGCCGCGTCGTTCGTCCCCACGCTGGCGCTCTACGGCCGGCCGCCCCAGCTCGCCCTCGCCCTGCCCGCCGCTGGCGCCCTCTACGCCGCGATGACCTTCGATTCGGCGCTGAGACACTGGCGCGACGAGGGCGCGACCTGGAAGGGCCGCTCGGGAGCGGGTGCGGACCCGGACGCGGGGTGATCCGCGGCCGCCGCGCGAGTCACTGCCACCCTCCGCCGATCGCCTTCACCAGCTGCACCGTCGAGTCGAGTCTCTGCTGCTGAACCTGCGCCGCCTGCAGCTCGAGCTCGAGGTGCGCGCTCTGGGCTACGATGACCTGCAGGTAGTCGGCGATGCCGTGGTCGTACTGGGAGCGCGAGACGGCGACGGCGCGCGCGGCGGCAGTCACGGCGTCGCCGACCGCGTCGCCCTGCACCGCGCGCAGGCGCACGCCGACCAGGGCGTCCTCGACGTCGCGGAACGCGCCGAGCACCGTCTGGCGATAGGTGGCGAGGTGCTCTTCGTAGCGCGCCTGGGCGCCGCTCAGGTTCGCGCGCAGGCGCCCGCCCTCGAAGATCGGGGCGGAGATACTCGGCCCGAGCGCCCAGATGCGGCTCTCCCACTTCAGCAGGTCGCCGAAGCTCGCGCTGTCCAGCCCGGCCGCGCCGGTGAGTCGCACCTGCGGGAAGAAGAGCGCCTCCGCGACGCCGACCTCGGCGTTCGCCGCGACCAGGTTCTGCTCGGCCTCGGCGACGTCGGGCCGGTGCTCGAGCAGCTCGGACGGCACGCCCGCGGGTATCTCGGGCGGTGCGAGATCGAGCGGCTGCACGGCGACCGAGAAGTCCGACGCCGGGCGGCCGCAGAGCACGGCGAGCGCATGCTCGGCCTCGGCGCGTTGGCGCTGCACGTCGGCCTGGCGCGCCAGGGCCGTCGAGAGCTGAGTGCGGGCCTGCGCGACGTCGAGCTCACTCACCAGGCCCGCTCGAAAGCGCGCCTCGACCAGGCGCACCTGGTCGCCGAAGATGCCGATGCTGTCGGCCAGGGTCGCGCTCTGCGCATCGAGCGAGCGGATCGCGAAATACTGCGCGGCCACGTCGCCCGCGAGCGTGAGCGCCACCACGCGGTAGTCGCTCTCGCTCGCGTGAGCCTGCGCGGTCGCCGACTCGAACGTGCGCCGGACGCGGCCCCAGAGATCGATCTCGTACGAGAGGTCGAACGGGACGATGACTTCCTGCGTGTAGACGCCGGTCGCGGACGTGCTGCCCGAGCGATTCGGCGACTGGCGCAGCGTTCTGTACGCCGGATCGAGCGTGACCGTCGGGTAGAACTCGCTGTTGGCGATGCGCGCCGTGGCGCGCGCCTCGGCCACCCGCGCGACCGCGAGCTGCAGGTCCTGATTGGCGTCGCGCGCCTGCACCTCGAGCGCGGTCAAGGTCGGATCGCCGAACAGGCTCCACCATTCGGTGTCGAGCGGCGGCGCACCGGCCGCGGGCTCGGCGGGCTTCTCGCCGTAGCTGGCCGGCACGTCGACCGCGGGGCGCTCGTAGTCCGGGCCAACCGCGCAGCTCGCACAGAGCGCGCCCGCCGCGATGAGTGGCCCCCAGCGATGCGAGTGACTCACGGCGGCGGCGGCGCCACGGCCTCGACTCGCTGCCCATCCGCGAGCGCCGCCGACGGCGTCGTCACGACTCTCTCGTCGCCGTTGATTCCCGAAGCGACCTCGATCTCGCCGCCGAAGTCGCGCCCCAGGACGACCGGCCGGTAGTGCAGTGTGTCGTCGGCATCGACGATGCCGAGCCGCGTGCCCTGGGCGTCGAACATGACGGCGCCGGCGGGGACGCGCCAGCGCGGGCCGACCCGGGTCGCCTCGAAGGCGACCTGCACGTACATACCCGGCTTCAGGAGTCCGTCGGGGTTCGGGATATCGATTTCGGTCAGCATCGTGCGCGTCCCGGGGTCGAGTGACCCGGCGCTGCGCGCGACGGTGCCGCGGAAGGGCTTGTTCGGCAGCGAGCGCACCTGGACCGCCTGACCGACTTGCAGCTCGTCGACGAACGGCTGCGGCACGTTGACGTAGACGCGCAGCACGTCGTTCTGCGCCAAAGTGAAGAGCGGCGTCATCGTGCTGCCGCTGCCCGAGGTGATGAGCGCGCCGACGTCGACGTTGCGCTGGGTGACTCGCCCCGCGAACGGCGCAGTGACTCGCTCGAAGCGCTGCTGCTCCGTCAGCCCCTGCACGGTCGCGGCGGCGGCGTGCACGTTCGCCTCGGCCGTGTGGACCGCGTTGCGCCGCTGGTCGAGATCCTCCTTGGCGACGGCGCCGTCCTTGTCGGCATCTTCGAACCGCAGCAGGCTGCTGCGCGCGAACTCCAGGTCCGCCTTGGCGCGCGCGAGGTCGGCCTGCGCCTGCGCGAGCTGCTGGTCGAGCTCGGGCGCGCTGATCACCGCCAGCAGCTGTCCCGCCTTGACCTCGTCGCCGATGTCGACGAGCCGGCGCTCGAGATAGCCGCTCACGCGCGCGTACAGAGTCGCCTGCTGGAACGGCAGCGTGGAGCCCGGCAGATTCAGGTCCGACGGCGGCGCAGGCTGCGGCGCGCTCACGGCCACCCGCGGGCGCGCATTCGCGAGCACCTCGCCCTCGCGCTGCAGCTCGAGCCGGGCGCGCACGCGCGGCACGACGCCGGCCACCAGCAAGAGAAGGAAAAGCAGGCCGAGACCCAGCGCCACGGGATTGGCGCGCGCACGCGTCGCCGCGCGGCGAGTGAACGACTCAGTCGCGGGAGTCACCGCGTCGCTCATTCGACCTCCGCCGGTCGCGGCGCCTTGCGGCGGAGCAAGCTGTACATCAGGGGCACGAAGAACAGCGTGTAAGCCGTCGCGAGCGCGAGCCCTCCGATGACCGCCCGGCCGAGCGGAGCGTTCTGCTCGCCGCCCTCGCCCAGGCCGAGTGACATGGGCAGCATGCCGATCAGCATGGCGAGCGCGGTCATCAGGACCGGTCGCAGGCGCGTGCGGCCGGCCGAGAGCGCGGCGTCGTGCGCGTCGAGCCCGCGGTGCCGCTCCTCGTTCGCGAATGTGATCATCAGGATGCTGTTCGACGTGGCGACGCCGATCGCCATGATCGCGCCCATCAGGGACGGCACGTTGATCGTGGTGCCCGTGGCGAACAGCAGCCAGAGAATCCCCGCGAGCGCCCCGGGCAGCGCCATCAGGATGATCAGCGGATCGATCCACGACTGAAAGTTCACGACCATGAGGAAGTACACGAGGAGGATCGCGAATGCGATCCCGAGGCCGAGCCCGACGAACGCCTCGTTCATGCTCTGCACCTGGCCGCGGATCGTGATGATGCTGGCCTTCGAGACCTTGCCGCGGAACTCGTCGACGATCTTTTCGACCCCGTCGGACACGCTGCCGAGATCCGTGCCCTGCACGTTGGCGAAGACGTCGTACACCGGCTGCACGTCGTAGTGATTCAGCGCGACCGGCGTCGTGGTGCGCTCGACCGAAACCAGGTTGCTGAGCAGCAGCGGCTGACCGGAGCCACCGTCGAGTGACACGGGCGTGTTCAGCAGCGCCGAGATGCTGCTCACCTTGCGCTGTGGGCTCTGCACGACCACTCCGTAGCTCACCCCGTTCTTCGGGTTGAGCCAGTAGTTCGAGCCGGTGGTGCCGCTGCCGGTGAGCGAGATCAGGAGACTCTGCGCGACGTCGCGCTCGCTGAGCCCGCTCTCGAGCGCGAGCGAGCGGTCGACCTCGAGTGACAGGCGCGGGCCGTCGAGCACCTGGTGGACGTGCACGTCGACCGCGCCTGGAATCGAGCGCATGCGCTCGGCGATCTGCTGCGCCATGGCGAAGTTCGTCTGCTGCTCCGAGTTCGGCCCGCTGACCTGCACGTCGATCGGCGCCGGCAGCCCGAAGTTGAGGATCTGGCCCACCATGTCCGCGGGCTGCGCGAAGAAAGTCAGCTCGGGGAACTCGCGCGGCAGCGCGCTGCGCAGCTGCCTCAGGTATCGGGCGGTCGGAGCGTGCCCCGGCTTCAGCGACACGAGGATCTCGCCCTCTGCGGCGCTGAGCGACACACTGTCGGTGAGTGCGAGATTGATGCCGTTGGGCACGCCCAGGTTGTCCATCACGACCGCGGTCTCGTCGGGCGGAATCACGGCGCGAATGCGGTCCTCGACCCGCTGCGCGTAGTGCTCGGTCTCCTCCAGCCGCGTGCCCGTCGGCCCGCGCAGGTGCAGGCGGAGCTGACCGGCGTCCACCGTCGGGAAGAAGTCGCGTCCGACGAACGGCACCAGCAGGAGCGATCCCGCCGCGAACGAGCCAAACGCGATCAGATAGGTGCGGCGCTCGATCAGCGCGATCTCCAGGCCGCGCTCGTAGGCGCGGCCGAGCCGGTCGAACTCCCGCTGGACGCGCCGGTGCATACGGAGAGTGAGTCCCTCGCGCGCGCCGTGCGCGGGCTCGTGCCCGCGGGCCAGCTCGCCCGGCAGGAGATAGAGCACCAGGGTCGGGATCAAGGTGCGCGAGAGCAGATACGAGGCGAGCATCGCGAACACCACCGAGAGCGCCAGCGGCGAGAACAGCGAGCCGACCACGCCGCCCAGCGCGAACACCGGCACGAACACGATGCAGATCGACAAGGTCGAGACGAACGCGGCAACCGCGATCTGCTGCGCGCCGTCGAGGATCGCGCGCCGGATCGGCTTCTCCTGCGCGAGATTGCGGTGGATGTTCTCGATCTCGACGGTGGCGTCGTCGACCAGGATCCCGACCGCGAGCGCCATCCCGCCCAAGGTCATCACGTTGAGTGTCTGGTGCAGCAGCCGGAGCGCGATGATGGAAGTCAGCACCGACAGCGGAATCGACACCGCGACGATGATCGTGCTGCGCGGGCTGCCGAGAAACAGCAGGATCATCAGCGCTGTGAGTCCCGCCGCGATCGCGCCCTCGCGCAGGACGTCGGCGATGGCGGCGCGCACGAAGATCGACTGATCGAACAACAAGTCGGCCTTCAAGGTCGGCGGCAGGCCGGCCAGGATGCGCGGCATCAGGTCTTTCACGCCCTGCACCACCGCCAGAGTCGAGGCGCTCCCGCTCTTCAGCACCGAGATCATCACCGAGTGGTGGCCGTCGCGGCGGATCATGCTCGTCTGCGGCGCGAAGCCGTCGTGCACGTGCGCGACGTCGCGCATCTTCACGACCGCGCCGTTCGCCGACTTCACGGGCAGCTCGTCCAGATCTGCGAGCACGGCGGGGCTGCCGTTCATGGCGATGTCGTACTCGCGCACTCCCATCTTCGCGGTGCCCGCGGGCAGGATCACGTTCTGGTTCGAGAGCGCGGTCGCGACGTCCTGCGGCGAGAGACCGCGCGCGTAGAGCGCGTCGGCGTCGAGGTCCGCCATGATCAGCCGCGACTTGCCGCCATAGGCGGGCGGGATCGACGCGCCGCGCACAGTCACGAGCCGCGTGCGGATGAAGTTCGTGCCGAGGTCGTTGATCTCCTGGTCCGAGAGCGTGTCACTGCTGAGGCTCATCAGCAGCACCGGGACGCTGGCGGCGTTGTACTGCAGGATCAGCGGCGGGGTGATGCCGGGCGGCAGGGGCCGGATCAGGGTCTGCGAGATCGCGTTGATTTGCGCAACGCCCGCCTCGACCTTCGCGCCGGGCTGAAAGAAGACCTTGATGACGCTCACGCCGCGCAGCGAGAGCGACTCGATGTGCTGGATGTCGTTGACGGTCGTCGTGGTCGCGCGCTCGACGATCGTCGTGATGCGGTTCTGCATCTCGTCCGGAGCCAGCCCACCGTAGAACCAGACCGACGAGACCACCGGGATGTCGATGTTCGGGAAGATGTCGGTCGGCATCGAGGCGATGGAGACCACGCCGAGCACGCCGATCAGCATCGCCATCACGACGAACGTGTAGGGACGCCGCAGGGCTAGACGGACGATCCACATTTACGGCTCCGACGCTGTCCGCAAAGGCTAGTTTCGCTCCCACCCGGAGCTGCTGTCGACGAGCTCGCCCCCGGCCCTCATCGACCCCTTAGACCCGCTTCGGAACCCGACGGTTTACGGGCATCGAGGCGGACCCCAGCCGGCGCCGACCGCCACTCACCGGTGCAGAGCGATCGCGGCGACCAGGGACAGAAACCCGGCGATCTGCACCGTGAAGAACGCGAAGCGCACGGACACGGCCGCGTTGGTCTGGACGAAGCAGACGTGGACCAATGACTGCACGACTCGAGCGGCCAGGATCGCCAGGCAGATGCCGTCGACCCACGCGCCCGCGCTGCCGCTCGCGTAGAGCGCGAGCACGAGCGCCCCGAACACCGGCAGGTTCTCGACGCAGTTCGCGTGCGCGCGCATCGCCCGCTTGTACCAGTCGTCTCCTTCGACCCGGTCCGCGCGGAACTCGCGGATCGGCACCCGGCCCGTGAGGATGCGACTCCAGCGGTAGACCCCGACCGTCGCCAGCAAGAGCAGCAGCGTCCAGGTCGCGAATCCCAGCAGCGCCCAGATCGGAATCGGCAAGCTTCGAACCCCGCCTGCTCAGCGCCCTTTGAACACCGGCGCGCGCTTCTCCACGAAGGCCTTTGCGGCGTCGCGGTGGTCTTCGGTGAGGCCCGTGTGCACGTGGTGGGTGGCCTCGAGGTCGAGACACTCCTCGGCGCTCGCGCCTTCCTGCGCGCGGTTCAGATTCTCCTTCATGTACCGGAAGGCGACGGTGGCGCCCGAGGTGATCCGCTGCGCGAGCGCGCGCGTCTCGGACTCGAGCGACGCATCGGGGACCACGCGGTTCACGAGGCCGAGCCGCTCGGCTTCCTTTGCGTCGATGCGATCCGACAGGTAGTAGAGCTCGCGCGCCTTCGCGGCGCCGACCAGGTGAGTCAGGAAGTACGTGCCGCCGTAGTCGCCGCTGAAGCCGACCTTCGCGAACGCGGTCGTGAGCACGGCGCTCTCCGCCGCGATGCGCAGGTCGCAGGCCAGCGCGAGCGACAGCCCCGCTCCGGCAGCCGCCCCGGGCAGCGACGCGATCACCGGCTTCGGCATGCGGTAGATCCGGCCCGCGGTCTCGCGCTGCGAGAGCCGCTGGCGGTGGATGCGCTCGTCGATAGTGACTCCCGGGCCGCCGCGATTCGTCCCGGCCGCCATGCCCTTCACGTCACCGCCGGCGCAGAACGCTCCGCCGGCGCCCGTCAGCACGACGCAGCGGACGTCGGAGTCGGTCTCCGCCTCGCGCAGCGCGGCGGACATGCCGCGGAACATCTCGTCCGAGAGCGCATTTCTCCGCTCCGGCCGGTTCATCGTGAGCGTGGCGACGCCGTCCTCGATGCGCGCCTGCAGCTGCTCGGTGCCCGTCTCGATCGGCCGCGACTCGCTCATGTTCCCACCTCGTTCACTCTGGCGAGCTCGGCCGGCGAGAGCTTCCTCTCCGCGGCCCGCACGTTCTGCTCGACTTGCTCCGGCTTCGTGGCGCCCGCGATCACGCTCGAGACGTGCGACTGACTCGCCAGCCAGCCGATCGCCAGCTCGAGCAGAGAATGACCGGCATCCGCCGCGAAGCCCGCGAGCTTCTCGAGCTTGTCGAAGTTCTTGTCCGTGAGCGCAGACTTGCCGAAGCGCGGCGCCGAGAGACGCGTGCCTTCGGGCGCCGCTTCACCGCGGCGATACTTGCCCGTCAGGAGTCCGCTGGCGAGCGGGAAATACGGCAGCACCCCGAGACCGTAGGTGTTGCACGCCGGAACGAGCTCGCGCTCGACGTTGCGCTCGAGCAGGTTGTAGAAGTTCTGCGCGGAGACGAACGGCGAGAGACTCGCCGAGCGCGCGGTCCAGGCGGCCTCGACCACTTGCCAGCCGGCGTAGTTCGAGCAGCCGAGGTATCGGACCTTCCCCTGCCGCACCAGGTCGTCGAGCGCGCGCAGCGTCTCTTCGATCGGCGTCCCGGCGTCTGGGAGGTGAATCTGGTAGAGGTCGATGTAGTCGGTGCCGAGCCGGCGCAAGCTGTTCTCGGCGGCCTGCATCACCCAGCGGCGCGAGCCGCCGCGCTTCAGGCTGCCGTCCCCCATGGGCATGCCGAACTTCGTAGCGACGATGACGTCGGCGCGGCGACTCTCGAGCGCCTTGCCCAGATACTCCTCCGAGACGCCCTGGCCGCCGTAGACGTCCGCCGTGTCGAAGAGCGTGACTCCCAGGTCGAGCGCTTTCGCGACCACCGCGCGCGTCTGCGCCTGATCGCAGCGCTGGCCGAAGTTGTTGCAGCCCAGACCGACGACGGAGACGCGGAGACCGGAGCGACCGAGCGACTTGTGTTCCATTCGCCCATGCTCCGGCCCGGCGCCGGGCGCTGTCAAGCGAGCGGCGTGAAGGTGACCGGCAGCCCGTCGCGCGGCTTCGAGATCGGCGCCTGCTGAACCGGCATGGTGTAGCCCTCGGGCACGGTCCAGCGGTAGCGCGTCAACAGGTGGTGCATGACCAGCCG
>JBIOJK010000002.1:0-90774 GCA_044450765.1 Myxococcota bacterium
CGAGGTCCCGGGCTTCGCGCCCGAGAATTTGTCGATCGAGAGCCGCGGACAGACACTCTCGATCAGCGGCAAGCTCGCCGAAGAGCCGCCCGCCGACGGCGAGGTTCTGCGCCGCGAGCGATTCGCGGGCGAGTTCTCGCGCTCGCTCCAGCTGCCCCGCGACGCCGATCCGTCGCAGACGGTGGCGAGCTGCAAGCACGGAGTGCTCACCCTGCGCGTGCCGGCGCGCGCCGAGGCCAAGCCTCGACAGATCGCCGTCACGGCATCATGACTCGCAGAGAAGGAGACGAAGACATGACGACGGAGCAATTCGCACGCGCCGGCCGCACTTGCGCGCCGAAGGTCGACATCGTGGAGAGTGACTCTGGGCTCCGGCTCTGGGCCGACCTGCCGGGTGTCGACGAGGGCTCGCTGCAAGTCGAGCTCGTCGACGGCCTGCTCTCGATTCGCGGGCGCGTCGCGGCGGACGAGCTCGAGAACCTGCAGCCGGTGCACACCGAGTACGCGGTCGCGGACTTCGACGCGCGCTTCCGACTCTCGAACGCGATCGACGGCGAGCGGATTCGGGCGAAGCTCCGGCACGGGGTGCTCGAGCTCGAGCTGCCGAAGGTCGCGTCCGCGCAGCCGCGGCGGATCGAAGTCTCGGCCTAGCCCCGCTCGATCTCTTTGAGATAGCGCGACACGCCCGCCTCGACCGAGAGGAAGGGCGTGTCGCAGCCCGCCTCGCGCAGGTTCGCGAGATCGGCGCAGGTGTGGCTCTGGTAGGTTCCGCGCAGCATTTCGGGGAACGGGACATACTCGATGCGCCCCCGCCCGTGGTGCGCGATCACGGCGCGCGCGACGTCGTTGAACGTCTGCGCGCGGCCCGTGCCGACGTTGTAGATGCCCGAGACCTCGGGGTGGTCCAGAAACCAGAGGTTCACCGCGACGACGTCTCCGACGTACACGAAATCGCGCCTCTGCTCGCCGGGCGCGAAGCCCTCCGAGCCCTCGAAGAGCCGCACCACGTCCCCGCCGCGCAGCTGCTGGTGGTGCTTCCACGCCACGCTCGACATCTCGCCCTTGTGTGACTCGCGCGGGCCGTAGACGTTGAAGTAGCGCAGGCCCACGACCTGACTGCGCAGCTCGCGCGCGCGGCGCCTCACCCAGCGGTCGAAGAGCAGCTTCGACCAGCCGTACAGGTTCAGCGGCCGCTCGCAGGCCGGATCCTCGCGAAACACCGGCCCCATGCCGTAAACCGCCGCCGAAGACGCGTAGATGAACGGAACGTGCTCCGCTGTGGCGAACAGGAAGAGCGCCTTCGACGCCTCGTAGTTGTCGCCGAGCATCACGCGGCCGTTCCACTCGGTGGTGTCGGAGCACGCGCCCTGGTGCAGGATCGCCTCGATCTGGCCGCCGAGCGAGCCGGCGGCGACGCGGCCGAGAAACGCCTCCTTGTCGAGATAGTCCGCGAAATCACAGTCGACCAGGTTCGCGAACTTCCGGCCGTTGCTGAGGTCGTCGACCAGCAGCAGGTCGGCCCGGCCGCGCGCATTCAGCGCGCGCACGAGATTGCTGCCGATGAAGCCCGCGGCCCCGGTGACGACGATCAACGCGCTCTCCTCGCGACCCGCCCGCGCTTGACCGCGGCGGGTGCGGCCGTCAAGCTGCCGCGCCGTGACGCCCGCCGCCACGCCCCTCGAGCTCGAGGCCTTCCGCGCGGACGGTTACTTCGTGCGCGAGCGCGTCTTTGCCGCCGCGGAGCTCGCCCTGCTGCGCGCCGCCGTCGAGCGCGTGCACGCGCGTGTCCTCTCTGAGTCAGGCGCGCCAGGCGCGGCCGCGGTCGAGCGCGTCGACGACAAGCGCTACCAGGACGTGCTCGGCGCGTGCGTGAAGTGGGAGTGGGACGAGGCGCGCTCGGACGTGCGCTCGATGGAGCCGTTCCTGCACCTGGATCCCGAGCTCGAGCCCTTGGTGGACGACGCGCGCTTGTGGGCGCCGATGACCGCGCTGTGCGGCGCGCCGAGCCTGGCGCTGTTCACCGACAAGCTGAACTTCAAGCGGCCCGGCGGCGCGCCGTTCCCCTGGCACCAGGACCGCCCGTACTTCGCGTTCGAGTGCCTGCACGCGGAGCGACTCGTCTCGGTGCAGGTGTATCTCGACGACGCGCGCGAAGAGAACGGCTGCCTCTGGATGATTCCGGGCTCGCACCGGCGCGGCGTGCTGCCCGGGCTCGGCGAGCGCGGAGTGCTGGGTCGGCTCTACACCGATGTGGATCGGGCGCTGCCCGAGGCGCCGCGCGTGCCGATCGCCGCGCCGGCCGGCTCCGCGATCTTCTTCCACGGCGACGTGGTACACGGCTCGCAAGTGAATCGCTCGCCGCTGAGTCGGCGCGCCTTCGTGCTCACCTATCAGCCCGGCGGTCACCCGCAGTTCCGCCGGCGCGGCACGCGCGACGTCGGCACGCAAGGCGCGCGCGAGATCAGTGTCGAAGCCGGATCAGTCCTTCTTGAGTGACTGACGCGACCAGCTCGCCCTCGCGCGTGAATACGTTGCCGCGGTTGAAGCCGCGCGCGCCCGCGGCGCGCGGGCTGTCCTGCGCGTAGAGCAGCCAATCGTCGGCGCGGAACGGGCGGTGGAACCAGATCGCGTGGTCGAGGCTCGCGGACTGCAGCTTCTCGCTCCACCACGAGATCGCGTGGGGCAGGGTGCTCGTGTCGAGCAGCGTCAAGTCCGACGCGTAGGCCAACACGCACTGGTGTAGTGAGCGGTCGTCCGGCAGAGCGTCGACCGCGCGGAACCAGACGTTCTGCAGCGGCGCGCGCGGCTCGGGCTCGAACTCGTCGACGGGATCGACTGGGCGCACCTCGATCGGGCGGTCGCGCAGGAAGTGGCGGCGCATCTTCTCGGGCAGCCGGTCGGCGACCCGGCGCCGCAGCTCGATCTCGTTCGCGAGTGACTCGGGCGGCGGAACGCCCGGCATCGCGAGCTGGTGCTCGAGCCCCGGCTCGTCGACCTGAAACGACGCCTGCATGTTGAAGATCGCACGGCCGTGCTGGATCGCGACCACGCGGCGCGTCGTGAAGCTGTTCCCGTCGCGGATGCGGTCGACGTCGTACAGGATCGGGACGTCTGGATCGCCGGGCCGCAGGAAGTACGCGTGGAACGAGTGGGCGGCGCGGCCTTCGACCGTGCGCCCCGCGGCGACCAGCGCCTGCCCGAGCACCTGACCGCCGAAGACGCGCTGCCAGCCGTCCTGAGGACTCACTCCGCGAAACAGGTTCACCTCGATCTGCTCGAGGTCGAGGAGCCGGATCAGATCCTGGAGTACGGGCCGCATCTCAAGACAGATGCACTAACTCTGCGGCCGGCGGAACCCCCGCGCGGCGAAGGCCCCCGCGATCTCGTCGGCTCGTAGAAGGTCGAGGCGATCCCCGCCGAGTCGAAACCTGAGGGCGCTGGAGGTGGACTGTAAGCCGGGTCCTGTTCCACTGACTCCTTGCGGAGTCAGCGGCGAGGATCATTCGTCTAGGCCCGCCGTTGCCGACGGGCTCGAGCGCTCAGACCCGAACGGTGCCGCGTTTCCGCGAATTGGGCGGGCCGCCCTCGACGCCGTTCCTATTCGAGCTTGCTCCGGGAGGGGTTTGCCTCGCCGCCGGTCACCCGGCTGTCGCGCGTGGGCTCTTACCCCACGATTTCACCCTTGCCGCTCTGCGCCGAAGCGCCGAGGTAGGCGGTGTCATTTCTGTTGCACTTTCCCTGAGGTCGCCCTCGGTGGCCGTTAGCCACCTCCCTGCCCTTCGGAGCCCGGACTTTCCTCTCCCGCACCGAAGCACGGCAGCGATCCTCCGTCCACCTCCAGCGCGGCGAGTATAGTTCGCCTTGGGAGGAGGACACGAATGCGCCGCGCGCTCGCGATTGCCGCGCTTCTCGTCGTCGCCGCGATCGGCGCGTGTCGGATGTTTCTGCCGCAGCGGTTCGCGGTGAACACGCCGCTCTCGGGCATGCTGCTCGGCGCGAAGCCGCCGCCGAAATCCGAGCTCGAGAAGCGCATGGTCCTGCCGCCGGGCTTCGAGCTGACTCTGTTCGCCGACGGCATCTCGAACGCGCGCTTTCTGCGCTTCACCTCGGCGGGGGACTTGCTGGTGAGCTCGCCGCGCGAGGGCACGGTGTTCCTGCTCGAGCGCGACGCGAACGGGGACGGCCGGGCGGACGGCGTTCGCAAGCTGCTCACCGGGCTCGACAAGCCGCACGGGCTCGAGTTCGCCGGTGACTGGCTGTACGTGGCCGAGACCGGCGCAGTGAAGCGGGTTCGCTTCGACGCGGCAGCCCGCGCAACCAGCGGCCCGGTCGAGACGGTTCTTCCGGGTCTCCCGACCGGCGGGAATCACTGGACCAAGACGATCCGGCTCGGGCCGGACGGCTGGATGTATCTGTCGATGGGCTCGACCTGCAACGTCTGTCTCGAGACCGAGCCCCGCCGCGCGACGCTGGCGCGCTTCAAGCTCGACGGCTCGGGCTACGAGACCGTCGCGACGGGCCTGCGCAACTCGGTCGGCTTCGACTGGCGGCCCGCGGACGGCGCGCTCTACGCCACCGACAACGGGCGCGACCTGCTCGGCGACGACATCCCGCCTTGCGAGCTGAACAAGATCGAGCCCGGCAAGTTCTACGGCTGGCCTTTCCTGTACGGGATGAACCAGCTCGATCCGGACTTCGGCTCTCAGATCGGCGACAAGCTCGCGAGCGCCGTCCCGCCGGCGCACGCCTTCGGAGCGCACGTCGCGCCGCTTGGGATGCGCTTCTACCGGGGGGACAAGTTCCCGGCGCGCTACCGCGGTCAGGCCTTCGTGGCCGAGCACGGGTCGTGGAACCGCACCGCGAAGAGCGGCTACAAGGTGGTGCTGCTCGAGTGGGGCGCGGACGGCGCGATCTCGGAGTCCGACTTCCTCACCGGCTTCGAAGTCGACGAGGGCGTGATCGGGCGGCCGGTCGACGTGCTCGACGGACCAGACGGCGCGCTCTACGTGTCGGACGACTTCGCAGGCGCCGTGTATCGCGTGACCTATGGCGGAGGGGCCGGCCGCTGACGGACTGAATCTAAATCGCGACTCGTCTCGCAGTTTCTAGTGAGATGCTCAACAAGACGACGACGAGCCTATTGTGTGCCGCGGTGCTCCTGGGCAGCCCCATGGCAAGTCATGCGTTCGGGATCTCCGACCGGACGGGCGACTTTCTCAGCAGCTTCAGCGGCAGTCACGGCAGTGGCGACCTCGATGTGACGACCGCAACGGTGATCTACGACTCCGCCACCGATCTGTTCAGCCTGAGCGCCACGATGAATGGCACGGTCGGCTCGACCGCGTCGGGGCTGTACGTCTGGGGCGTGAACCGCGGCGCGGGGGTGTCCAACTTCGAGCCCGAGGGGATCGACGGGGTGCGCTTCGACCTGGTCGTGATCCTGAGCCCGAGTGGCACGGGCCAGGTCTTGGGCGTGGGGAACCTCCCGCTCGGCTCGGTGACGGTCTCGGGGGACACGATCACCGCCGTGGTGAGCGGCTCGCTCCTGCCGTCCACCGGCTTCGCCAAGCTCGACTACACCTGGAACTTGTGGCCGCTCGACAGCTCGATTTCCGGGTTTGCCGCGATTTCGGACTTCGCGCCGGACAACGCGAACTTCACGACCACTCCCGGGACGGTGGTCCCGGAGCCCGCGGCTTCCGCCCTGATCCTCTCGGCGTTGAGTTTCGCGGCTTGGGCCACGCGGCGCCGGACGATTCGCCCTTCCCCGTAAGTCGGCGTCGGCACGCTACGAGGTCCCGATTCCCGGTAGAATCGGCGGCCATGACGAGCATCGACCCGGCGGCGGCGGAGCGACTGCGCGCAAGTGGAATGTCGATCGCGCTGCACGCGCGCCAGGCGCCCGAGCGACTCGCGATCCTGTCGCCCTCGGGGAACTTGACTTACGCGGAGCTGAACGCGGGCGCAAATCGGCTGGCGCGCGCGCTGCGGGCGCGCGGCCTGCAGCGCGGTGACTCGGTCGCGCTCTTCTGCTCGAACCGGCCCGAGTTCGCGATCGCGTACGCGGCGGTGCTGCGCAGCGGGCTGCGACTCACTCCGCTGAACTGGCATCTGCAGACCGACGAGGCGATCTACGTGCTCGAGAACTGCGAGGCGCGCGCCTTTCTCGCCGACGCGCGCTTCGCGGGAGTCGCGGCCGAGGCGGCCGCCGCTTGTCCGAAGGCGTCGGTGCGGCTCGCGATCGGTCGCGCGATCCCCGGTTTCGAGCCGTTCGAGGCGGCGCTCTCGGGTGAGTCCGCCGAGGATCTCGCCGATCCGGTGCTCGGCGGGTCGATGCTCTACACCTCGGGCACGACGGGGCGCCCGAAGGGGGTACACCGAAAGGAGACGCCCGCGCCGACCGGCGTGGCGCGACTCACGGCGCAGGCCTGCGCGTATCGGCCCGAGACCGACCGCTCGCTCTGCACCGGGCCGCTGTATCACGCCGCTCCGCTCGCGTTCAATCTCGCGGGCCCGCTGGCCGCCGGGCTCGGCGTCGTGCTGATGGAGAAGTTCGACGCCGAGGACACGCTGCGCGCGATCGAGCGCTCGCGCGCGACTCACACGCACATGGTCGCGACCATGTTCCACCGGCTGCTCGCGCTCCCGGACGACGTGAAGGCGAAGTACGACATCTCGTCGCTGCGCGTGATTCTGCACGGCGCCGCGCCGACGCCGCCGCACGTCAAGAAGGCGATGATGGACTGGCTCGGTCCGATCCTGCACGAGTACTACGCGGCGACCGAGGGCGGCGGCACGTTCATCTTCGCCGACGAGTGGCTGCGCAAGCCGGGCAGCGTGGGCAAGCCTGCGGACTCGGGCACGCTCGAGATTCGCGACGACGCGGGCGCGCCAGTCACGGCCGGCTCCGTCGGCACGGTCTGGTTCCACGCGCCGGCGCGCGGCCGCTTCGAGTACTGGAAGGACGCGGCGAAGACTTCGTCCTCGTACGACGGCGACTGGTTCACGATGCGCGACATGGGCTACCAGGACGAGGACGGGTACGTCTTTCTCACCGGGCGCACCGCGGAGCTGATCATCTCCGGCGGCGTGAACATCTACCCGGCGGAGATCGACGCGGTGCTGCTGATGCACCCCGCGGTGCAGGACGCCGCCGCGATCGGCGTGCCCAACGAGGAGTTCGGCGAAGAGGTGAAGGCGGTGGTCCAGCTCGCCGACGGCTTCGCTCCGAGCGAGTCACTCGCCCGCGAGCTGCTCGATCACTGCCGCGCGCGCCTCGCGCATTTCAAGTGCCCGCGCACGGTCGACTTCGACGCGGCTCTGCCGCGCAGCGACGCGGGCAAGGTGCAGCGCCGCGCGATCCGCGACCGCTATTGGCAAGCGCTCGGCCGACAGATCTGAGACAGCGATGAAGTGGATCGCGAGTCTGTTGCTGGCGATCGCCGCCGCCGCGGGAAGCGCGCGCGCCGCGACTCCGCTGCCCGAGAAGTGGACCGTCGTGCAGTGCGGGTCGGTGCTCGTCGTTCCCGGCCAGCCGCCGCGCGGCGAGACGACGCTCGTCGTTCACGACGGCGCGATCGCCGAGGTTCTGAACGGCATCGTCGCGCCGGAGCAAGTCATGGCGGGCAAGACCGGCGCCGTCGAAGTCGTCGACTTGCGCGACAAGTTCGTGCTCCCCGGTCTGGTCGACCTGCACGTGCACATCACCTCCGAGTACACGGCGGACGTGCGGCTGCGGCGAGTCACCGAGGACGAAGCCGACGTCGCCCTGCGCGGCGCGATGTACGCGAAGCGCACGCTCGAGGCCGGCTTCACCACCGTGCGCGATCTGGGCGGCAGCTCGGCGGTGTTCGCGCTGCGCGACGCGATCGCGAATGGAATGGTGCCGGGGCCGCGCATGTTCGTCGCGGGGAATCCACTCACGATCACCGGTGGACACGGCGACCGCACCAGTGGCTACCGCGAGGATCTGTTCGACGTGCCCGGGCCCTATCAGGGAGTCGCCGACGGCCCTTACGCCGCGCGCGCAGCCGTGCGCGCGCAGGTGAAGCTCGGCGCGGACTGGATCAAGGTCATGGCGACGGGCGGCGTGCTCGACGTCGTCGCGTCGGGAACCGGCCAGCAGTTCAAGGACGACGAGTTGGTCGAGATCGTGAGCACCGCGCACATGCTGGGCCGCAAGGTCGCCGCTCACGCGCACGGCGCGAACGGAGTGAACGCTGCGCTGCGCGCCGGGGTCGACACGATCGAGCACGGCACCTTCCTCGACGCGGAGTCGCTCGAGCTGTTCAAGAAGACCGGCGCCTGGTACGTGCCGACGATCATCGCGGGAAAGACGGTCGAGGAGCGCTCGAAGGTGCCGGGCTTCTTTCCGCCGGCGATCGCCGAGAAGGCTCGCCTGGTCGGCCCGAAGATCCAGGACGCCCTACGCCGCGCGCTGGCGGGCGGGGTGAAGATCGGCTTCGGCACCGACGCCGGCGTGTATCCGCACGGCGAGAACGCGCGCGAGTTCCAGTACATGGTCGAGGCGGGAATGACTCCCGCCGCCGCGATCGAAGCCGCCACCAGCAGCGCCGCGGCCGTGCTCGGCATCGAGAACGAGATCGGCTCACTCGAAGTCGGCAAGCGCGCGGACCTCGTCGCCACCAGGCGCAACCCGCTCGTCGACGTGATGGAGCTGCAGCGCATCGTCTTCGTCATGCGCGGTGGCAGCATCGTCCGGCGCGAGTGAGGAGCCCGCCGTGATCGTCGCGTGTCTCGACCTCGAGGGCGTGCTCGTGCCCGAGATCTGGATCAGCGTGGCCGAGCGCACCGGAATCGCCGAGCTGCGCCGCACCACGCGCGACGAGCCCGACTACGACGCGCTGATGCGCGGGCGACTCGCGATCCTCGACCGCCACAAGCTCGGAATTCGCGAGATCCAAGCGGCGATCGCCACGCTCGACCCGCTGCCGGGCGCGCTCGAGTTCGTCGCATGGCTGCGCGAGCGCTTCCAGCTGCTGATTCTCTCCGACACGTTCTATCCGTTCGCGCGCCCGCTGATGGCGAAGCTCGGGCACCCGACTCTGTTCGCGCACGACCTCGAGATCGAGGCGTCGGGTCGGATCGCGAGCTACCGGCTGCGCCTTCCGGACCAGAAGCGCGCGTCCGTCGAGCGACTCCACGACCTGCGCTTCCGCGTGATCGCCGCGGGCGACAGCTACAACGACACGGCGATGTTGCTCGCGGCGGATGCGGGCGTCCTGTTTCGTCCGCCGCCGAACGTGGTCGCGGAGTTTCCGCAGTTTCCCGTCGCGCGCGAGTACGCGGAGCTGGAGCGCGAGTTCGAGAGAGCCGCGGCTCGAATTGCGAGCGCGAAGAGCTAGCCCCTATACTGCGCCGCGCCGAGGAGGACCCCCGATGGCCGATGCCGCGCTCGTGCGCATGCCCGGCGCACTGATCAGCAAGCGCGCCGACCGCACGCTGCTCGTGCCCGACAATCCGACGATCGCCTACGTCGAGGGCGACGGAACGGGGCGAGACATCTGGAAGGCTTCCGTGCGCGTCTTCGACGCCGCGGTCGCGAAGGCGTACAAGGGCAAGCGCAAGATCGCCTGGTACGAGGTGCTCGCCGGCGAGAAGGCCTTCGAGCGCACGAAGAACTGGCTGCCCGACGAGACGGTCGCGAAGTTCCGCGAGTGTCTGGTCGGCATCAAGGGCCCGCTGACGACGCCGATCGGCGGCGGCATCCGCAGCTTGAACGTCGCCCTGCGCCAGATGCTCGACCTGTACGTGTGTCTCCGGCCGGTGCGCTGGTACGAGGGTGTGCCGAGCCCCGTGAAGCACCCCGAGCTCGTCGACATGGTGATCTTCCGCGAGAACACCGAGGACATCTACGCGGGCGTCGAGTGGCCCGCCGAGTCACCCGAGGCCAAGAAGCTGATCGCGTTCCTCCAAAAGGAAATGGGGGTCACGAAGATCCGTTTCCCCGCGACCAGCGGGATCGGGATCAAGCCCATTTCGCGCGAAGGCACCGAGCGACTCATGCGCGCCGCGCTCGACTTCGCAATCGAGCACCAGCGCAAGTCACTCACGATCGTGCACAAGGGGAACATCATGAAGTTCACCGAGGGCGCGTTCCGTGACTGGGGCTACGAGCTCGTCAAGAAGGAATACGCGGGCCGCGCGATCGGCTGGGACGACTGCGGCGGCAAGCCGCCCAAGGGCCAGCTGCTCGTCAAGGACTCGATCGCCGACATCACCCTGCAGCAGGTGCTGACTCGGCCCGAGGACTTCGACGTGATCGCGACCATGAACCTGAACGGCGACTATCTGTCGGACGCGCTCGCCGCGCAGGTGGGCGGCATCGGCATCGCGCCCGGAGCGAACATCAACTATCTGACGGGCCACGGCATCTTCGAGGCCACGCACGGCACCGCGCCGAAGTACGCGGACCAGGACAAGGTCAACCCGAGCTCCGTGATCCTCTCCGGCGTCATGATGCTCGACCATCTGGGCTGGGGCGAAGCGGCCCGGCGGATCGACCGCGGCATCTCGCGCTCGATCGCGCAGAAGCGAGTGACTTACGACTTCCACCGGCTGATGGACGGCGCGACTCTGCTCAAGTGCTCGGAGTTCGGCGACGCCATCATCCAGAACATGGAGTGATTCCGTGAAGCGACCCAAGATCTCGCTGATCGGCGCCGGCCAGATCGGCGGCGTGCAGGCGCAGCTGATCGCGCAGCGCAAGATTGCCGACGTCGTGCTCTTCGACGTCGTCGAGGGCATCCCGCAGGGCAAGGCGCTCGACATCTGCCACGCGCTCTCGGGCTGGGGCAGCGACGTCAAGGTCACCGGCACCAACGACTACAAGGACACCGCGGGCTCGGACCTGTACATCGTGACCGCCGGCGTGCCGCGGAAGCCCGGCATGAGTCGCGACGACTTGCTCAGCGTGAACCTCGGCATCATCAAGAGCGTCGCCGCGGGCATCAAGCAGCACTCGCCACAGGCGATCGTGATCGTCGTCTCGAACCCGCTCGACGTGATGGTGCTGGCGATGAAGCAGCTCACGGGCTTTCCGAAGGAGCGCGTCTTCGGCCAGGCCGGCGTGCTCGACTCCTCTCGCTTCCGGTTCTTCGTCGCCGACGCTCTCGGCGTCTCGGTGCGCGACGTACACGCCGTGGTGTTGGGCGGTCACGGCGACACCATGGTGCCGCTGCCGCGCTTCTGCAGCGTCGGCGGCGTGCCGCTGCGCAAGCTGATGGACGACGCGACCATCGCGAAGATCTCGAAGCGCACGCAGGACGCGGGCGGCGAGGTCGTCGCGCTGTTGAAGACGGGCTCGGCGTTCGTCTCGCCGGCGGAGGCGTCGGTCGAGATGGCCGAGGCCGTGCTCTTCGACCAGAAGCGCGTGCTGCCCTGCGCCGCCTATCTCGACGGCGAGTACGGTCACAAGGGGATCTACGTCGGCGTGCCCGTGGTGATCGGCTCGCGCGGCGCGGAGCGCGTGCTCGAGCTCGAGCTCGACCGCGACGAGAAGGCGCTGCTGGACAAGAGCGTCGAGGCCGTGAAGTCACTCGTCGCCGCGGCGAAGCTCTGAGCCGGCCGCGATGAACGTTCACGAATATCAGGCGAAGTCACTGCTGCGCGAGTACGGGATCGAGGTCCCGCCGGGCCGCCTGGTCACCACGCCGGCCGAGGCCGAGCAGGCGGCGCGCGACATCGGCGGCACCGTCGTGGTGAAGGCGCAGGTGCACGCCGGCGGCCGCGGCAAGGCCGGCGGGATCAAGGTCGTGAAGACCCCCGAGCAGGCGCGCCAGACCGCGGAAGAGATGATCGGTATGCGCCTGGTCACGAAGCAGACCGGCGCCGAGGGCAAGCTGGTGCGCCGCCTGTACGTCGAGGCGGGCTCGAAGATCGACCGCGAGCTGTATCTCGCGTTGCTCGTCGACCGCGCGACGCAGAAGGTCGCGATCCTCGGCTCGACCGCGGGGGGCATGGACATCGAAGAGGTCGCGCACTCGACGCCCGAGAAGATCCTCACCGTGCAGGTCGATCCGCTGGTCGGCGTGTGCGACTTCCAGGTGCGCGAGCTCGGGCTGGCTCTCGGGCTCAAGGGCAAGCTGTGCGAGTCCTTCGTCGACCTGGTGCGCAACCTGTTCCGCCTGTTCGTCGAGAAGGACGTCTCGCTCGCCGAGGTGAACCCGCTCGTGATCTCCGGTGACTCGGCGATTCCACTCGACTGCAAGCTGAATTTCGACGCCAGCGCCCTCTATCGACACAAAGATGTGTTGGCGCTGCGCGACCCCGACGAAGAGGACCCGCGCGAGGCCGAGGCCGCGAAGTACGACCTGAACTGGGTCTCGCTCGACGGCAACATCGGCTGTCTCGTGAACGGCGCCGGGCTCGCGATGGCGACGATGGACATCATCCAGTACGCCGGCGGCAAGCCCGCGAACTTCCTCGACCTCGGCGGCGGCGCGGACGCCGAGCGCGTCGCGCACGCGTTCCGGCTGATCCTCGCGGACAAGAACGTGAAGGGGATCTTCGTGAACATCTTCGGCGGCATCGTGCTCTGCGACCGCGTCGCCGAGGGCATCATCGCGGCGGCCAAGGCGGTGGGCGTGAAGGTTCCGCTGGTCGTGCGGCTCGACGGCACGAACGCCGCGAAGGGACGCGAGATGCTGGCGAGCTCGGCGCTCGGCATCACCCCGGCGGACGGCATGAAGGACGGCGCCGAGAAGATCGTCCGGGCGGTGAGCGCATGAGCATCCTGGTCAGCCGGGACACGAAGGTGATCGTCCAGGGCATGGGCAAGACGGGCCAGCTGCACGCGAACCTGTCGCTCGAGTTCGGGACCGAGGTCGTCGCCGGAGTCACTCCCGGCCGCGGCGGCACCGAGGCGTGCGGCCTGCCCGTCTTCGACACCGTGCGCCAAGCGGTGCGCGAGACCGGCGCCAACGCGTCGGTCGTGTTCGTGCCCGCGCCCGGCGCCGCCGATGCGATCCTCGAAGCCGCCGACGCCGGCATCTCGCTCGTGTGCGCGATCACCGAGGGCATTCCGGTGCGCGACATGCTGCGCGTGCGCGCGGCGCTGCGCGGCTGGAGCGGGCGACTCATCGGGCCGAACTGCCCGGGCTTGCTCGACCCCGGCTTGAAGGTGCGCATCGGCATCGCGCCGTACTCGATCTTCAAGGCGGGCTCGGTCGGCGTCGTGTCTCGCTCCGGCACGCTCACCTACGAGGCCGTGCATCAGCTCACGCGGCTGGGCATCGGCCAGACCACCTGCGTCGGCATCGGCGGCGATCCGATCGCCGGCACCAACTTCGTCGACACGCTGCGGCTGTTCCAGGCGGACGAGGCCACGAAGGCGGTCGTGATGATCGGCGAGATCGGCGGCAGCGCCGAGGAAGAGGCAGCCGAGTTCGTCGGCGCCGAGATGACGAAGCCGGTGGTGGCGTTCATCGCCGGAGTCACCGCGCCGTCCGGCAAGCGCATGGGTCACGCGGGCGCGATCATCTCGGGCGGCAAGGGGACCGCCGAGGGCAAGCGCAAGGCGCTCGAGAAGGCCGGCATCCCCGTCGTGCCGTCGCCGGCGCTGATCGGCGAGACACTCGCGCAGGCCGCGCCAAACGCGCGCTGAATGAGCCTGCTCGTCGTCGGCTCGGTCGCGCTCGACGACATCGAAGCGCCGGCCGGCAGCGCGAAATCGGTGCTCGGCGGCGCGGCGTCCTACTTCGGCGTCGCCGCGAGCTTCTTCACGCCGGTGCGCGTCGTGGCGGTGGTCGGCGACGACTTCCCGCAAGAGCACGTCGCATTCCTGGCCTCGCGCGGGCTCGACCTCGCCGGCCTGCAGCGCGTGCCCGGGCGCACGTTCCGCTGGGGCGGCCGCTACCGCGAGTCACTCAACGAGCGAGACACCCTGTTCACCGAGCTCGGCGTCTTCGAGCACTTCGAGCCGGTGATTCCGCTCGCGTACCGCGACTCGGAGTGGGTCTTCCTCGCGAACATTCAGCCGCGGCTGCAGCGCAGCGTGCTGGAGCAGACGCGCGCGCCGCGCTTCTCGGCGATGGACACGATGAACTTCTGGATCGCGGGCGCGCGCGCCGAGCTCGAGAAGACGCTGGCGCTGGTGAAGGGCCTGGTGATCAACGACGAGGAAGCGCGCCAGCTGACGGGCGAAGCGAACCTGGTGCGCGCGGCGGACGCGATCCGCGCGCTCGGCCCGCGCGTCGTGATCGTGAAGCGCGGCGAGCACGGCGCGCTGCTCTTCGACGACAGCGGCGTCTTCGCCGCCCCGGCGTTCCCGCTGCGCGAGGTGCGCGATCCCACCGGCGCCGGCGACACCTTCGCCGGCGGCCTGATGGGCGCGCTCGCGAGTGGGGGCGAGCTCGACGGCGACTCACTGCGCCGCGCGATGATCTACGGGTCCGTTCTCGCCTCGTTCTGCGTCGAGCGCTTCAGCCTCGATCGCCTGCGCGAGCTGACCCGCGCGGAGATCGACGCCCGCTTCGGGGAATTCCGCCGCCTCACGCGCTTCTGAGCGCGCAGCCGGACCCCACGAGGACGCGCATCTTCGTAGGCCAGATCCCTCAAGGACGGCGGTTTTCGTCCCGATAGGCCCGGCATGTTCGCGAAGTCCGAGGGCCCGACCGCGCTGCGCGCGGAGCTGGTGCGCGCGCTGTGTTTTTCCGAGGCCAAGATCGAGCAACCCGGCGGCGGCGACCCGGTCGAGTCAGTGGCCGCGCTGGCCGCGGTCTGGAACGGCCGCAAGGGGTACGTCGCGCTGCTCGTGCGCGACGTCGCGGGGTCGCAGATCGATCGCTATGTCACCGAAAACGCAATCACGTCGCGAGAGGCGCTCTCGGTAGCGACGGAAGAGGCGATCGAATTCGCTGAGTCACTAGGCTTCGCGATGGACGCGCCCGCGTTCGCCGAGCTGGCCGAGGCGGAGCGCGAGTCGCGCATGCTCCGCTGGAACAAGCTGCGCAAGCTGCGGAAGCCGCCGGCGCCGCGAGTCACCGAGCCAGACAGCGGCGCGCTCGCCATCCCGGAGCCGCCGCCGGAGCCGCCGGCTGCGGCGATGCCGGCCGGGCTCGACATCGACCTGGACGAGCTCTCGGTTCCCGCGCCCCCACCGATCCCCGAAATCGAAATGTCCGCCGCCGACGTCGTCGACGACGCGTCCACGGACCCCGAAGCCGACACGAGCCTGCTCCCGCAGGGCGGCGGGGGCAGCGCCGTGCTGGGCAAGATCTCGCTCGTGCGCCGCGGCGGAGCCGACGCGCGCAGGCTGGAACAGATCGCCCGGCTGCTCGCATTCTTCTAGTCCTGGAGGAGACACTCATGGTCAAGTCACACGCAGTCATCGCCGCGATCGGAGTGCTCGTCGCGCTCAGCGCCTGTGCGACGGTGACTGACAGGGAAATCTTGCTCGCGGACCAACACCGCGACCTCGCGTCGAACAAGCTGCAGCAGGGCGAGGCGGAGGGCGCGGTCGCGGAGTACCGGCGTGCGCTCGCGATCAATCCGCGCGACCCCGAGACTCACTTCGGGCTGGCCGAAGCGTACCGCCGCAAGGAGATGCTGTCCGACACGGAGCGCGAACTGAAGGAAGCGCTGCACCTCGACCCGAACCACCAGGAGGCGCGCCTCGCGCTCGGCGTCACCTACCTGCAGATGCAGCGCTGGACCGACGCGGCCGCCGAATTCCAGCGCCTGGCGGACGATCCGAGCTTCATCCGCCCGACGCGCGCTCTTGTAAACCTCGGCTGGGCTCACTACAAATCGGGCGATCTCGATCGAGCCGTCGCCGAGTTCGGGCGCGCGCTGAAGGCGGATGCCGCGAACTACACCGCGCATCTCGATCTGGGCATCGTGCTCTATGACAAGGGTCAGTTGGTCGAAGCGATCCAGCATTTCGAGGAGTGCGTGAACATCGTCTCGGAGCGACCGGCGCCGGTCTACGGGCCCGCGGAAGCGGAGGCGCGGTTCCGCGGGGCGCAGGCCTACGTTCGGTTGAATCAACGCGATCGCGCAGTGACTTCGCTGCGCGTCGCCGTGGAGCGCGGGGGCGCGAGCGAGTGGGCGCAGAAGTCCAGCGACTATCTGAAGGTGCTGCAGTAGCGAGCGAGGCGGCGGGTGGCGCGGGTCGAGCCTTCGGCCCGTGGTACCGGCGCCAGCGCGAGCTCCGCGGCATCTCGCTGTTCTACGTCGCTGCGCGCACCAAGCTGTCTCCGGAACGCGTGCGCGAGATCGAGGAGGCGAGCGCCTCGCTCGAGACCGACGGGATCGGCCGTGCGACCGCGCGCGCGCTGGCGCATGCGATCGGCGCCGACCCCGACGAGGCCGCCGCGCAGCTCGGGGTCGCGCAGCGCCCGCAGCTGCGGCGGCGACCGCGCTTCCCGCTGCTGCGGCTCGCCGTGCTCGGGGTCGGGCGCACCGCGGGGCTCGTGCTCGCGCTCGCGCTGGCGCTCTGGCTGCTCGGGCTCTGGCTCTCGAGTCCCCCGTCGAACGCCTCGGGACCCGCCCGGGTCTACAAGCCGGACTACGTCGACCAGCTGCTCCGCCGCGAGTAGCCTAGCGGCATGCCGGTCGAGCATCGGACGCGCGCGATCGTCTTGCGCACGTTCGACCAAGGCGAGTCGGATCGCGTCGTTCACCTCTACACGGAGGTCCTGGGACGGATCGCCGCGATCGCGAAGGGCGCGCGGCGCTCGAAGCGGCGCTTCCCGGGCACGCTCGAAATTCTCTCGATCGCCGACGTGCGGCTCGTCGATCCGCCGCGCGCCTCGCTCGCGCGCCTCGAGGGCGCGAAGCTGCTGCGCGCCTTCGAAGGAATCCCGGCGCAGCTCGGGCGCTACGCGATCGCGTGTCAGTTCCTCGAGCTGTTGAACCGCGCGACCCCGGACCGGCAGGCGCAGCCCGAGCTCTTCCACTTCGCAGTCGGCGTGCTCGACGTGCTCGACACGGAGACACCCGACGAGCTGCTCGCACTGCTCGTGCTCGCGAAGACCCTGGCGCGCATCGGCTACCGGCCGCAGCTGGTGCGCTGTGCGCTGTGCGGCGCCGATCTGCCCGCCGACGCGGGCCGAGTCGGCTTCGTTCCCGCGCACGGCGGGGCGGTGTGTCGCGCGTGCGCCGGGGTCGAGGAAGCGCGCATCCCGGCGCGGCTGCTGCGCGCGCTGGAGTGGGGGCTGCGCCAGCCGCTCCGAGCGCGGGGCGAGCTCGCTCTGTCCGGGCGCGAGGTCGAGCTCGCAGCGCGCCTGATCGAGCGCTTCTTCCGGTTCCACATCGGCTTCGAGCTGCGCTCCGAGGCGTTTCTCCGGCAGGTCTTTGCCGACGGCAACGCGCGCGCAGATTCGGTTGACGGAGACTCGGACCGCGAGGATACTGCGCCCCCGTCCGACCCCCAGGCAGCGACGGCGCGCCTCGAACCCCCGCGCCTCTGAATCGCGCTCTACACTCGAGTCAGGAGGCCACGAGCTTGGCCAAGCGAGTTGCCAAGACGCCCGTGAAGCGCGCGCGCACCAGTCAGGCGCGGCCCAAGCGCCGCGCCAATTCCTTTGGCGCGGGGCGCGCCGACGGCGATGCCAAGCAGAAGAACCTGCTCGGGGGGAAGGGCGCGAACCTCGCCGAGATGACTCGCCTCGGCGTGCCCGTGCCCGCCGGCTTCACGATCTCGACCGAGGTCTGCGCGGAGTTCTACGCGCACGGCCGCAAGCTGCCGCCCGGTCTCGACGCCGAGCTACGCACGCAGCTCGCGAAGGTCGAGCGCGCCATGGGCGGCTCGTTCGGCGCGCGCGAGCAGCCGCTGCTCGTGTCCGTGCGCTCGGGCGCTCGCGCCTCGATGCCGGGGATGATGGACACGGTCCTGAACCTCGGGCTCAACGACGAGACCGTCGAAGGTCTGATCGAGGAGAGCGGCGACCGGCGCTTCGCCTACGACACGTACCGCCGCTTCATTCACATGTACGGCGACGTCGTGCTGGGCGTGAAGCACGAGCTGTTCGAGAAGCGCCTCGACGAGCTGAAGCACGCGCGCCGCGTGCGCCTCGACACGGAGCTCAGCGCCGGCGACCTCGCGCAGCTCGTCCTGGCCTACAAGCGCGTGGTGCGCGAGACGACCGGCGCCGATTTCCCGAGTGACCCGTTCGCGCAGCTCCGCGGCGCGATCGCCGCGGTGTTTCTCTCCTGGAACACGCCGCGCGCCGAGACCTACCGCCGGCTGAACGGGATTCCGTCGGAGTGGGGCACCGCCGTCAACATCCAGGCCATGGTCTACGGGAATCTCGGCGATGACTCCGCCACGGGCGTCGCGTTCACGCGCGACCCGTCGACCGGCGAGCGGCGCTTCTTCGGCGAGTTCCTGCCGCGCGCGCAGGGTGAGGACGTGGTCGCGGGCATCCGCACGCCGCAGTCGATCACCAAGCGCGACCGCGGCGGCAGCGGGCTGCCGTCGCTGGAAGAGCTGATGCCGCGCTGCTTCCGCGAGCTGTTGCGCACCGCGACCCTGCTCGAGAAGCACTACGCGGACATGCAGGACCTCGAGTTCACGATCCAGCGCGGCCGCCTCTGGATGCTGCAGACGCGCAATGGGAAGCGCACCGCGGGCGCGGCCGTGAAGATCGCGGTCGACATGGCGCGCGAGGGCCTGATCGACCGGCGCACCGCGCTGACGCGCGTCGTGCCCGAGTCACTCGACCAGCTTCTGCACCCGACCTTGGACGCGAAGGCGGCGCCGCCGCCGATCGGCCAGGGCCTGCCCGCGTCGCCGGGCGCCGCCTGCGGCCGCGTGGTCTTCACCGCCGAGGACGCCGAGGCCGCGGCCGAGTCGAACGAGAAGGTCGTGCTGGTGCGGCGCGAGACCTCGCCCGAGGACATCCACGGCATGCACGCCGCGCAGGGCATCCTGACGGCGCTCGGCGGCATGACGTCGCACGCGGCGGTCGTCGCGCGCGGCATGGGCAAGTGCTGCGTCGCGGGCTGCAGCGCGCTCTCGATCGACTTCGATCGCCGCCGAGCGACACTCGGCGGTGTAGAGCTGACGGAGCGCGACGTGATCACGCTCGACGGCTCCACCGGGCATGTGTTCAAGGGGCGCGTCCCGACGGTCGAGCCCGAGCTCTCGAAGGACTTCCAGACGCTGATGAAGTGGGCCGACTCTGTGCGCCGGCTGCGGGTGCGAGCGAACGCAGACACGCCGCAGGACGCCGCGGTCGCGGTGCGCTTCGGCGCCGAGGGCGTCGGTCTGTGCCGCACCGAGCACATGTTCTTCCAGGCGGAGAGGATTCTGGCCGTGCGCCGGATGATCCTCTCCGAGAACGCCGAGGAGCGCGCGGCCGCGCTCGTGCCGATCCTGCCGATGCAGCGCGAGGACTTCGTCGGGATCTTCCGCGAAATGGCGGCCCGGCCCGTCACGATCCGCTTGCTCGATCCGCCGCTCCACGAGTTCCTGCCGCACACGGGCGAGGAGATGTCGAACTTGGCGCGCGACCTGGGCGTGCCCGAGCTCGAGCTGCGCCGCAAGGTCGAGGGCCTGCGCGAGCTCAACCCGATGCTCGGTCACCGCGGGTCACGGCTGGCAGTGACCTACCCCGAAATTTACGAGATGCAGGTGCGCGCGATCATCGAGGCCGCCTGTGTCTGCGCCGACAAGGGCCTGCGCACGCATCCGGAGATCATGCTCCCGCTGGTCGCCGGCGCGCGCGAGCTCGCGCTGCTGCGCGACCTGGTCGACCGCACCGCGCGGGCCGTGATGAAAGAGCGCGGCAAGAACGTCCGGTACCACGTGGGGACGATGATCGAGGTACCGCGCGCGGCGCTCGTCGCCGACCGACTCGCCGCGATCGCGGAATTCTTCTCGTTCGGCACGAACGATCTGACGCAGATGACCCTGGCGCTCTCGCGCGACGACTCGGGCCGCTTCCTGCCGACTTACGTTCAGCGGGGACTCATGGACGACGATCCGTTCGTCACGATCGACACGGGCGGAGTCGGCGCATTGATCCGGTTGGGCATCCAGAACGGTCGCAGGGCCCGGCGCGACTTGAAGGTCGGCATCTGCGGCGAGCACGGAGGCGAGACGCGCTCGATCGCGTTCTGCCACGAGGTCGGAATGGACTACGTGAGCTGCTCGCCCTACCGAGTTCCGATCGCGAGGCTCGCGGCTGCCCAAGCGGCGGTCGCGAGGCCCGGCGGATGAGGGCGGGCCCCGGGCGCCTGCTCCCCGCTCTGGTGCTCTGCGCGGCGTGCTTTGGTGGATCGGCGCCGGTCGCGGCGCCGCCGCCGCTCCCCGACGAGGAGGTCGCGGCGTTCTCGGTGCGCATCGAGGGCTTCTATCACCAGCTCGAGGACGTTCCTCTCGACGCGCTCGTGACCTACCAGAACCGCCAGCTGCGCGACTGCTTCGAGACGCCGGGCGCCTTCTCCGACTACTTCTCGGCGCTCGCGACGGCCGCGCGAGATGCTTACTTCCGCGACAAGACGGCGCGCAGCGTCCAGATCCGCCAGTTTCAGTTCGCGGGGCCCGAGGAGGCGACCGTCGAGGTCTACTTCAAGAGCGTCCACGAGCGGGTGCTGCGCTTCTGGAGCATCGGCTTCGAGCGCGCCGACCACTGGAAGCGCACCGACGGTGTCTGGCGCATCGTGCCCGAGAAGCTCTGAGCCCTCCGAGTTCGTGTCGCCGTGTGAAGTCTTTTTCCCTTTGGTGGGTAGCGCGCTTCTCACATCCCCTGCCGGCGGCTTCGCCTGCGGACCGAAAGAGCCCTGGCAAAACTGAGCGATCTCCGCGGACTGGCACGGGAATCATTCAGTGGCGCGCTTGGCATGTGGCTTGCTCAACCCCAGCGCGTGAAAGAAGCCGACCGGAGCATCGTCGAGGCCATCCGAGGGGGTGACCCCGCTGCATTCCGCTCGCTCTACCAGCTCCACTTCCGGCGCATTCACAACTTCGCCGTGCGGCGCCTCGGCGACCCGGCCGAAGCCGAGGACGTCTGCCAGGAGGTCTTCGAGGCAGTCTTCAACTGCCTCGACCGCTTCGAGGGGAAGTCCGACCTCGTCGTGTGGATCTACGGGATCACGCGCAACATCTTGAACAACCGCCTGCGCCGGCGAGGCGGGATTCGCCTGATCTCCCTGGACGACATTCCCCCCGAGGCAGCGCCGCTCGACCTGGGTCCGGAGCCGCTGGCGCAGGCGCGCCAGGCCCTCGGCCGCGTGCGAGAAGCCATCGAACGGCTCCCGGGCGAGCAGCGGAAGATCCTGGAGCTCCGGCACGGGAAGCGGCTCAACATCCGCAAGATCGCGCAGCTGACCGGCCGCAGCGAGGACGCGGTGAAATCCAGCCTCTACCGCGCCCGCCGCACCCTGGCCGCGCAGCTCCCCGGAGAGCGCCTCTCGCTCTAGCGCCCGTCCCGCCGCGCCACCAACGCGGCCGCGCCTCCACCTTACTGTCGTAGGGACGCTGGGATGAGCGAGCGGGACACAACGCAACTGCGACAGGCGCGCCACGGCGCGAGTTTCTGGGACGGCGTCGAGCGCGAGATCGAAGCGCTCGACTGCGCCGACTTCGCGCTGTTCCTCGGCGCCGACGCGCTCGCGATCGAGCCGCGCCCCGAGTTCGGACGCGCGCTTGCAAACCGCCTGCAGAGCGTCTGCCGCGCGCGCTGGTCGAACTGAGCCCACGCGGCTACCACTTGCCCGCATGAGCTTCGTGAAGAAGCGGCTGCGGCCGCGGCTGCTTGCGGTCTACGCGCTGGCTGCGGGGGCGCTCTGGCTGTCGCACCCGTCGCCGGCCTCGCTCGCGGCCGGTGCGCTGCCGATCGCGCTGGGCGAGGCGCTGCGCTTGTGGGCGACCGGGCACCTGCACAAGAACGACTCACTCACCGTCACCGGCCCCTACGCATATCTGCGTCACCCGCTCTATCTCGGGACGCTGCTGATCGGCCTCGGCTTCCTGATCATGGCCTGGAGCCCGGTCGCGCTCGCGCTCGCCGCCGTCTACGGCCTCGGCTACTTCGGCTACTACATGCCGTACAAGGACCGGATCGAGAGCGCTCGCCTCGAGAGTCTCTACGGGGACGCGTATCGGCGCTACTCGGCCGCGGTGCCGCGGCTCGTCCCTCGGCTGCACGCCTACGCGCCGCTCGCCGCCGAGCGCCCGCGCGAGTCGAGCTGGCGCGGGGGGCGCTTCGCGGACAACAACGAGACTGGCACGGCCGCCGCGGTCGTCGTCGGTGTGCTGTGCATGGTGGCGCGCTGGAGCCTCTCCTAGCGCGCGGCGATCTCCGCGGTCCGCGCGTCGCCGTGCTGAACGTCGGCGGGCTCGCGAACCCGGACGTGCTCCTGGTGCGCCGCGCGGGCGCCCCGCCCGTGGTCGTGAAGGATTGGAGCCGCCGAGGGCCGTTCGTGCGCGCGCTTCTCGCGCCGCTCCTGGTGCGCCACGAGCTCGCGATGCTGGAGCGAGTCGCGGGGCTTCCAGGGCTCCCCCAGCCGAGTCAGCGCATCGATCGGCTCGCGCTGGCGCTCGAGTTCGTCGAAGGCCGGCCGCTGCGCCGCCGCACGCACGGGCGCGCGCTGCCGCAGGCGTTCTTCACGGCGCTCGAGGGAATCCTCGACGGACTCATGCTGCGCGGCGTCGCGTATCTCGACTTGCGCAGCCCGACGAACGTCCTGGTGACTCCCAGCAGCGCGCCGGCGCTCGTCGATCTCGGCTCGGCAATCGCGCTGCCGATCCCTCGCTCGCTGCGGCGCGCGTTCGAGCGGCGGGCGCTGGCGAAGCTGCGCTCGCGCTTCGAGGGCAGTGAGCGAGTCACTTCGCCGACCGCTGCCGGCGTGGTGGGCGCGCGGGACTTGAAGCTCGCAGGCACGCGTTTCCGCGTGCGCGACCGCGGCCGGCCCGACGATCCGCTGCCGATCCTGCTGCTTCCCGACGCCGGCATCTCGGCGCGCGTCTTCGAGCCGATCGCCGCGCTGGCCGAGGCGCAGGGCCGGCGCGCGCTCGGGGTCGACCTGCCCGGCTTCGGCGGCTCGCGGCGCAGGGTCTCGAGTCTGCGGCCGCAGCGCCTCGCCGCGCAGCTCGAGGCGCTGCTCGACGCGCTGCGCATCGCGCGGGTCGACGTCGCCGCCGCGGGCTGGGGCGTGCGGCCGGGCGCGGCGCTCGCCGCGCGAGCGCCGCAGCGCGTTCGCCGATTCGCCGCCATCGCGGCCTGCGAGGGCGATGGGCAGCTCGATCCCGAACGGCTGCGCGACGCGCTGCGCGCGCGCCTCCCTGGGGATCTGCCGGAGGAGCTGCGCGGCGCGCTCGCGCGCGAGCTCGCGGGCGCGCCAGCGCGCAATCTCCGCCTCGCGGCGCGCGCGGCGCGCGAGCTGACACCAATCGGCGTAGCCGCGGTCCGCCGCATCGAGCTGACCTGGCCGCAGGCGCTGGCCGGCGCGCGCCTCTTCGCCGAGCTCGGCGCCGACTAGGGCGAGGCGAGCAGCGCGTCGTCGGTCGAGTCGGGGGTCGTGCGCTCGGCGGCTCGCACCTCGATGTCGGGCGCGGTGCGGCCGCGCAGCTGGACGTCGAGCGCCGCGCGCAGCGCGCCGTCGCTGCACTCCGCGGCGAGCGCGAGCGGGCGTCCGTTCTGCGGTCCCGACCCGTCGGCCCCGGCGCGCGCGAGCGAGACTTCGATCTGGTCGGCGACCGGCGGGTACAGGAAGCGGAGCGCGACGCTTTGGCCCGGCTCGATCGACCCGCGGTAGACCCACTTGGAGCGCAGCGGCGAGTCGCCGGCGAAGTGACTCCTGCCGATCACGCGCAGCTCGACCCAGGCGACCGCGTGGCTGCCGCGATTGCGCACGACCGCGCAGGCCTCCGCTTGATCGGGAATCCCGGCGAAGTGAGTGCTGTAGGCGGCGCGGTAGCGCTCGAGGCGCACCGGCCCAGGCGCGCAGGCAGACAGGCAGAGCGCCGCGCAGAGCGCCGCAAATCGGAATTGCATGGGGGGGACTCCGACGGTCTCTTCGACGCGGCGCGCGTGGGCCTTTACACTCGCGCGTGTACGCCAGCGGCGCCAGTGTGCGACGAGTCAGCGCAGCAGCGCCGCGCGCACGAGCTCGAGGCGGTCGTTCCCGAAGTACATGTCGTCGCCGTCGACGAACATCGTGGGCGAGCCGAAGCCGCCGCGCGCGATCAGCTCGTCGGTGTTCGCGCGCAGCCGGTCCTTGTAGCCGGGCTGGCTGATCGCTTCCGAAAATTCGGCGGGCGAGAGCCCGACGCGCTCGACGATGGGCAACAGCACGTCGTCCCGTGAGATGTCGAGCAGGTCACTCCAATACGCCTCGAACACCGCGCGCGCGTAGCGCGGCAAGGCACCGCGCTCGAGCGCGAAGAAGGCGCCGCGCATCGCCTTCACGCTGTTCACCGGAAACACCGGCGGCTGTCCGATGCGCAGCCCGTAGTGACGCGTCCAGTCGCGCAGGTCCTTGGCGTAGTAGCGCGCCTTCGCGGGCACCGGCTTCGCGCGCTGCTCGTACACGCTCGGGTTCACCGCATTGAAGACACCGCCCACCAGGATCGGGCGCCACACCAGCTCGGCCCCGGTCTCGCTGCACAGCGCCTCGATCTTGTGGAAGGCGAGGTATGTCCAAGGGCTCGAACAGTCGAAGAAAAATTCCAGTCGGGCCATGCGCTCCTCCGCCCGAATTCTGTCAGAAACGCAGGCGCGCGCGCGCAGGGGAAATCCGGTAGAGTGCCGCGCCGAACGGGGAGGACGCGTGGACGCCATTCGGCACGACATCATCTTGGTCGGCGGCGGCGGCGCGGGCCTGCGGGCGGCGATCGCAGCCGTCGAGGCGAATCCGAACCTCAGCGTCGCCTGCGTCTCGAAGCTGTATCCGATGCGGAGTCACACCGTGTCTGCCGAGGGCGGCGCCGCCGGCGTCGCACGCGACGACGACAATCTCGACCTGCACGCGTACGACACGCTGAAGGGCAGTGACTTCCTGGCGGACCAGGATGCGGTGGAGATCTTCGTGGAAGCCGCGCCCCGCGAGCTGGTCCAGCTCGAGCACTGGGGCTGCCCGTGGAGCCGCGAGAAGGACGGCCGCGTCGCGGTGCGTGCGTTCGGCGGCATGAGCACGAAGCGCACCTGGTATGCGACCGACAAGACCGGCGTCCACATGCTGCACGCGCTCTTCCAGACCTCGCTGAAGTACGAGCGCATCGTCCGCTACGACGAGTATTTCGCGACGAAGATCCTGGTCGAGAACGGCCGCGCGGTCGGCGTCGCGGCGTTCGACATCCGCAGCGGCCAGATGCACGCGGTGCTCGGGCGCGCGGTGATTCTGTGCACCGGCGGCGCGGGCCGCATCTTCCCGTTCACCACCAACGCGGCGGTGAAGACCGGCGACGGCATGGCGCTCGCGTACCGCGCCGGCGTCGGCCTGAAGGACATGGAATTCGTCCAGTATCACCCGACCGGTTTGCCGGGCACGGGCATCCTGATGACCGAGGCGTCGCGCGGCGAGGGCGGGTATCTCAAGAACAACAAGGGCGAGCGCTTCCTCGTCGAGTACGACTACGGCGTCGGGAACAAGGCGGAGCTCGGGCCGCGCGACATGGTGTCTCGCGCGGAGATGCGCGAGTTCCAAGCGGGCCGCGGCTTCAAAGGACCCTACGGCGACTACGTGCACCTCGAGCTGATGCACCTGGGCGAGGAGAAGATCGACAAGCGGCTGCCGTTCGTGCGCGAGCTCGCGAAGAACTACGTCGGCGTCGACCCCGTGTGGGCGCCGATCCCCGTGCGCCCTGTCGTGCACTACATGATGGGCGGCGTCGACACGGACAAGAACGGAGCGACCGAGCTGCCCGGGCTCTACGCCGCGGGCGAGTGCGCGTGTGTCTCGATCAACGGTGCGAACCGGCTCGGCTCCAACTCGCTCACCGAGTGTCTCGTCTTCGGCGCGCGCTCGGGCCAGGCCGCGGCGGAGTTCGCCAAGGGCTCCTCCGCCGGCTCGGAGTCCGGCGCGCTCGAGCAGGCGCGCTCGGAAGAGGCGCGCCTGGCGCGGCTGCGCGGCAAGCACGGCGGCGAGAAGATCGCGCAGATCCGGCGCGAGCTGAATCACTCGACCGAATCGGGCTGCGGTGTGTTTCGCGAAGAGGACTCGATGCGCGCGGCGCTCGAGACGATCACCCAGCTGAAGGGCCGCTACGCCGACGTCGGCCTCTCGGACAAGAGCGCAATCTTCAACACCGAAGTGGTTCAGGCGCTCGAGCTCGGAAACATGCTCGACGTGGCGGAGGCGGTGGCGCTCGCCGCGCTGCAGCGGCGCGAGTCGCGCGGCGCCCACACGCGAACCGACTTCCCGACGCGCGACGACGCGCAGTTCTGGAAACACTCGCTCGTGAAGTTCGCGCCGGACGGTCCGCGCCTGTCGTACAAGCCCGTGACGAAGACGCGCTGGGAGCTCGAGGAGCGGAAGTACTGACATGGAGCTGCGCAAGCTGAAGTTCGAGGTCCTGCGCTTCCGGCCCGATCAGGACCAGGAGCCGGTCTTCCAGACCTACGAGATCGAGTGCATGGAGGACTGGGTCGTCCTCGACGCGCTGAACGCGATCAAGGACGACGTCGACCCGACTCTCTCGCACCGCTGGTCGTGTCGCATGGGCGTGTGCGGCAGCTGCGGCATGTTGGTGAACGGCCGGCCGGTGCTCACCTGCGCGGCGTTCGTGCGGAACTACTCCGGCACGATCCGGGTCGAGCCGCTCTCGAATTTCCCGATCGTGCGCGATTTGGTCGTCGACCTCGACGGCTTCGTCGCGAAGATCAAGAGCGTGAAGCCCTGGATCATCCGCAAGCTCGAGAAGGACGTCGCGGACGGCGAGGTCCGCCAGTCACCCGAGCAGCTCGAAGAGTTCAAACAATTCTCGATGTGCATCAACTGCGCGCTCTGCTACGCCGCCTGCCCTGTGCTCGCGAACGAGCCGGACTTCGTCGGCCCGGCCGCGATCGCGCTCGGCCACCGCTACAACCTGGACTCGCGCGACGAGGGCAACGCCGAGCGCTTCGACGTGCTCGACTCACACGACGGCGTCTACGCCTGCTCCTACGCGAACGAGTGCAGCCAGGTCTGTCCGAAGCACGTAGACCCGGCGATGGCGATTCAGCAGGCGAAGCTGAACGACTTCCTGCAGTGGGCGCACCTGCTGCCGAAGCGGAGCTTCGCGTGAGCGCGCGCGCGCAAACCGCGGAGAAGACGCGCACGGCGCCGGCGCGACCGCCGTCCGGCTTCCCGTTCGGCTTCTACCGCTATCGCAACTACGTGCTGTTCGCGGCGACCAGCGTGTTCATGGCGCTCGGCTGCTTCGCGCTGCTCGAGGGGCTGCACGCGCTCTCGCGCGGCGAGGCGGCCTGGAACGCGTGGCTGGCCGCGCTGGCGGCGCCACCCTTTCTCGCGCTGTCGACGGTGATTCTGCTGTTCACGCTGTACTTCGTGTTCCGCTTCGGCTGGGTCGGGCGGAAGATCGGCGCAGGCCGGGTCGGTCCGCTGCCGCGCCCGCCGCTGCCGCTGCCACTTCTCGGTGTGGCCCCTCTCGGCGGCTTCGTGACTCTCTGGCTGATCTTGCTCGCGATCCTCGCGGGAATCATCTGATGAAGCTGATTCACAAGCTCGAGCCCCTGTGGTGGATCCTGTTCGGTGCGGGCGGCTTCACCGCGTGTTTCTTCCTGCCCGCGCTCTTCCTCGGCGTCTTGATCCTCGGGCCGCTCGGCGCGCTCGGCGCCGGTCTCTCGTTCGATCACGCGCACGCGCTCGCCGCGAGTCTGCCCGGCAAGGTCTTCCTGAGCGCGGTGATCTCGCTCGTGCTCTGGCACTGTGCGCATCACCTGCGCCATTTCACGCTGGACCTGGGCGGCCACGCGCTGGCGCCGATCGCCGCGTACGCGAGCTACGGGCTCGCGCTCGCCGGCACGCTCGCCACCCTAGCGATCGTCGGCTCGCTCTAGCTCGGCCAGGATCGCGGCGCGGTCGGCGTCGAGGTCGGGCGCGGGCCGGCGCACGTCCGACTCCACGACGCCGTCGAGCTTCACCGGGAAGCCCGGCATCTCGAGCTTGCCGGCGATCGGATCGTCGACTGACACGATCATGTGTCGCGCGCGCACGTGCGGATCGGCGAGCACCGCAGCGATGTCGTTGATCGGACCGCAGGGGACGCCCGCGCGCTCGAAGCGGGCGAGCCAGTCCGCCGCGCCGCGCGCTGCGAGGCGCTTCTCGATCTCGGCGCCGAGCGCGTCGGCGTTGCGCACGCGGTCGGGAATCGTCGCGAAGCGCGAGTCAGTCGCCAGCTCCGGCGCGTCGAGCACGTCGCAGACCCGGTGATAGGCGGGATCGTGGCCGGCCGCGATCACGATCGGCTTGTCGCGCGTCTTGAACGCCGCGAACGGGGCGATCGACGGATGGCGCGCGCCGAGCGGTCCGGGCACCTGACCGGTCGCGGCGTAGCGCGCGATCGCGTTCTCGAGGATCGCGACCTGTGAGTCGAGCATCGCCACGTCGATCCAGCGCCCGAGCCCGGTCGCCGCGCGCTCGTGCAGCGCGCCGAGGATGCCGATCGCGCCGAACAGGCCCGCGGTGATGTCTCCGATCGACGTGCCGACCCGCGTCGGAGGGCCGCCGGGATGACCGGTCAGGCTCATCACTCCGCCCATCGCCTGCACGACCATGTCGAATGCCGGGCGCCGCGCGTAGGGCCCCGTCTGACCGAAGCCGGAGATCGACGCGAGAATCAGTGCCGGCCAGCGCGCGTGCAGCACCGGCCAGTCGAGCCGGTGCTTCGCGAGCACGCCGGGGCGGTAGTTCTCCGCCAGCACGTCCGCGCGCGCGACGAGTCTCTCGAAGATCGCGCGGTCGGTGTCCACCCCGAGGTCGAGCGCGATGCTCTCCTTGCCGCGGTTGAGCGACATGAAATACGCGGACTTGCCGCGGATGTGGGGGCCGACCTCGCGCGCGTCGTCGCCCGTTCCGGGCCGCTCGACCTTGATCACCCGGGCGCCCAGCTCGGCGAGCACGAGCGTGCAGTAGGGACCGGCGAGCACGCGGGTCAGATCGACGACGGTGACGCCGCTGAGTGGCCCGCGCGCGGCAGCTGGTTCTTGGCTCATGCGGGGCGGCATCGTAGCATCCCGAAAGGGCCGACTCGCGCGAACGCGCCCGCGGTCCCGCGGCCGCGGGACCCGCGGCCGTGCTCTCGACCTTGGAGCAACTGCGCGAGATCGGGCTCGCGCGCGGCCTGCGCGCGCTCGCGCGCGTGAACCAGGTCGATGGCTTCGACTGCCCCGGCTGCGCCTGGCCCGAGTCTCTGCCGCGCAAGGCGCTCGAGTTCTGCGAGAACGGCGCGAAGGCGGTCGCGCACGAAGCGACACCGAAACGTGTCACGCGCGACTTCGCGGCGCGCTGGTCGGTCGCGGAGCTCGCCGCGCAGGAGGACGCCTGGCTCGAGGCCCAGGGCCGGCTGATCGAGCCGATGCGGCTCGCGCCCGGCGCGACTCACTACGCGCCGATCTCGTGGGACGACGCGTTCGCGCGCATCGCGCAGCATCTGCGCGGGCTGGCGTCGCCCGACGAGGCGGTGTTCTACACCTCGGGCCGGACCAGCAACGAGGCCGCCTTCCTGTGGCAGCTGTTCGCGCGCGCGTTCGGGACGAACAACTTGCCGGACTGCTCGAACATGTGTCACGAGTCCAGCGGCACGGGGCTCGGCGAGTCGATCGGCGAGGGCAAGGGCACCGTTGGGCTCGACGACTTCGCGCTCTGCGACGCGATCCTCGTGCTCGGTCAGAATCCCGGCTCGAATCACCCTCGCATGCTGACGGTGCTGCAAGCCGCGAAGCGCCGCGGCTGCGCGATCGTGAGCATCAACCCGCTGCGCGAGCGCGGGCTGGTCTCGTTCGCGAACCCGCAGGAGGCGCGCGGGCTGCTCGGGTTCGGCACGCGGCTCGCCGATTCTTTCGTGCAGGTGCGCATCGGCGGCGATGTGGCGCTGCTGCAGGGCGTCGCGAAGTCGCTGCTCGAGCTGGAGACCGCGGCGCCCGGCAGCGCGCTCGACCGCGACTTCATCGCGACTCACACCTCCGGATTCGAGGCCTGGCGCGCCGCGCTCTCGCGCCGAACGTTCGAAGAGCTCGAGGTCGGGTCGGGAATCGCGCGCGCCCAGATGCGCGAGCTCGCGCGACTCTACGCGAGCTCGAAGGCGGTGATCGCGTGCTGGGCGATGGGACTCACTCAGCACGAGCACGGCGTCGCGAACGTGCAGGAGCTCGTGAACCTGCTGCTGCTGCGCGGGAACATCGGCCGGCCCGGCGCGGGCCCTTGCCCCGTGCGCGGGCACAGCAACGTGCAGGGCGACCGCACGATGGGCATCTGGGAGCGGCCGACGGCGGAGTTTCTGGCGCGGCTCGGCTCCGAGTTCGGCTTCTCGCCTCCCGCGGAGCACGGCCTCGACACGGTCGCGGCGCTGCAGGCGCTGCACGCCGGCCGCGCGAAGGTCTTCATCGCGCTCGGCGGAAACTTCGCCGCCGCGACGCCGGACACCGCGTTCAGCCACGAAGCGCTGCGCCGCGCCGAGCTCACGGTGCAGATCTCGACCACGCTGAACCGCTCGCACCTGGTCCACGGTCGCGAGGCGCTGCTGCTGCCCGCCCTGGGCCGCACCGAGCGCGATACACAGAACGGTGTCGACCAGTTCGTCACGGTGGAGGATTCGATGCGCTGCGTGCACCGCTCGCAGGGGCGGCTTCCGCCGGCGGGCCCGGGCCAGCGCAGCGAGCCGGCGATCGTCGCGGGCATCGCGCAGGCGGTGCTGGGCCCCGACGCGCGCCTGCCGTGGCCGGCGCTCGCGAGCGACTACGACCGGATTCGCGAGCGCATCGCGCGCGTGATTCCGGGCTTCGAGGACATGAATCGCCGCGTGCGCGAGGACGGCGGCTTCGTGCTGCCCAGCGCCGCCGGCGCGCGCTCGTTCCGCACCGCCTCCGGCCGCGCACAGTTCACGGTCCAAGACCCGCCGGACGCCGAGCTTCCGCCCGGTCAGCTCTGGATGATGACCATCCGCAGTCACGATCAGTACAACACCACGGTGTACGGCGACGACGACCGCTATCGCGGCATCCGCGGCGAGCGGCGCGTGGTGCTCCTGAGTCCCGCCCAGATCGCGCTGGCGGGTCTCGAGGCGGGGCAGGCGGTGGAGCTCACGAGTCACTGGCGCGGAGAGACGCGCAGCCTGCGCGGCTTCCGCGTGCGCGCCCACGACCTGCCGCTCGGCTGCGCGGCGACTTACTTCCCCGAGGCGAACGCGCTGGTTCCGGTCGGCGCATTCGCGCCGCGCAGCCGAACCCCGGCCTACAAGTCGGTGGCGATCTCGCTGCGCGCCGACGGGGCCGCGGGGCCATGACCTGCGCGTCGTGCGGCGCCTCGAATCGCGCACAGGCGCACTTCTGCGACGGATGCGGCGCCAAGCTGGTCGCGCGCGCGGCGCTGCCCAGCGCGGGCGAGCCGCGCGTCTACACGCCGCAGCACTTGGCCGAGCGGATCCTTCGCTCGCGAAGCGCGCTGGAAGGCGAGCGCAAACAGGTCACGGTGCTCTTTGCCGACGTGCGCGAGTCGATGCAGCTGTCCGAGTCACTCGGCATCGAGACCTGGCACGCGACACTGGACCGCTTCTTCCAGGTGCTCGCCGAAGGCGTGCACCGCTTCGAGGGTACGATCAACCAATACACCGGCGACGGCGTGATGGCCCTGTTCGGCGCGCCGCTCGCGCTCGAGGACCACGCGGAGCGCGCCTGTGCCTGCGCGCTGTCACTGCGCGAGCCGCTGCGGCGCCTCGCGCACGAGCTTCGGCGCGCGCACGGCGTGGACTTCGCGGTCCGCATGGGTCTGCACTCGGGTGAGGTCGTCGTCGGCAAGATCGGCGACGACCTGCGCATGGACTACACCGCGCAAGGCCCGGTCGTCGGCACCGCGCAGCGCATCGAGCAGCTCGCCGAGACCGGGCGGCCGTACCTGTCGGAAGCGACGGCGCGCCTGGTCGAGGGATACTTCGCGCTCGAGGACCAGGGCGAGCTGGCGCTGAAGGGCGTGCGCGCGCCGATGCGCGTATTCGCGCTCGACGGCGAGGGTCCTCTGCACAGCCGGCTCGAACGCGCGCGCCGGCGCGGCTTTTCGCGCTTCGTCGGCCGCGCGCGCGAGCTCTCCGCGCTGGAGGGCGCGCTCGGCGATGCGCAGGCCGCCGCGCGGCGCTTCGCGATCGTGGGCGATGCGGGGTCGGGAAAGAGCCGGCTCTGTCACGAGCTCGCCGTTCGCGCAAGCGCGCGCGGTGCGCGCGTGGTGACCGCCCACTGCACCGCGCGTTCCGACCTGCCGCTGGTGCCGGTGCGCGAGCTGCTCGCCGGGCTCGTCGGCCTGCGGCACGGCGACGAGTCACTCGCGGCGCGCCGCAAGATCGCCGGCGCGCTCTTGCTCGCGGATCCCGACCTGCAGCCGCGCCTTCCCGGGATCTTCACGTTCTTCGGCGTCGCCGATCCCGCACAGCAGGCGCCGCCGGTCGAGCCCGGCTCGCTCCAGGAGCAGCTCGTGCGCATCGCCGAGCTCCTGCTCCGAACCGCGAGCGAGCGCGAGATCGTCCTGGTGCTGATCGAGGACACGCACTGGTGCGACTCGCTCTCGGAGAGCGTGCTCGGCAGGCTGCGGGACCGGTCGCCGCGGCGCGCGCTGCTCTGGGTCGAGAATGCGCGGCCAGGGGCGAGTGAGTCGCTGCTGCGCGGCGCCGAACGACTCGAGCTCGCGCCGCTCGACGACTCGGCAGTCGACGAGCTGCTCGCCGATCTCCTGGGGGCCGACCCGGCGCTTGCGGAGCTCAAGACAGAGGTTCGCGAGCGCGCCGCGGGGAACCCGTTCTTCGTCGAGGAGCTCGTGCTCTCGCTGGTCGAGAGCGGCGTGCTCGTCGGGGACCCGGGCCAGCGCAGTCTAGGGCGCAGCGCGCCCGCGCCCGTGCTCCCGGCCACCGTCCAGGCGGTGCTCGCGGCCCGCATCGATCGGCTCGGCGAACGCGAGAAGGCGCTGCTGGGCCTCGCGGCGGTGATCGGACGCGACGTGCCAGAGTCACTGCTGAGCGAGCTCTGCGCGCTCGATGGCCCGACGTTCTCGCAAGCTTGTGCCGAGCTCGCACAGGCGGAGCTCCTGCTCGAGGCCGCGCAGGCGCCGGAGCGCGTGCTGCGCTTCAAGCACCCGCTGACTCAAGAGGTCGCCTACGGACAGCAGCTCGCCGCGGCGCGCGCGCGCCTTCATGCGGCGGTGGCACGGGTGCTGGCGCGCGACGCCGAGGAGGCGCCGGAAGCGCTGGCGGCAATCGTCTCCGATCACTTCGAGCGCGCGGGGGAGACCGTCGCGGCGGCGCGCTGGCTGATGCGTGCGGCGCTCGCCTCCGAGAGACACGATGCGCGCCACGCGGCCGAGCGTTGGCGCCGCGCGTACGACTCACTCTCCGCGCTCTCTACAACTCCGGCTACCGAGGAGCTCGCGATCGAGGCAGCCTTGGGCGCGCTGGTCTCCGGCTTCTACGCGCAGCCCGGAGTCTCGCCGGAAGCTCTGAGGCAGCTCGCTGACGAGGCTCTCGCCCGCGCCGAGCGCCTCGGCTCGCAGTCGGCTCTCTCCGCGCTCCACACCCATGCCGCGCTCCTCGCATTGCTGGCGCGCGATCTCGAGCGAGTTCTGTCCCACTCCGACCGCGCGCTCGATCACGCCGAGCGGTCCGGCGACCGCCGTCTGCGCGATGCGGTGCGCGGGCGCTTGGCCTACTCGGATCTCTACTCCCGAGGCGAGCGAGAGACGCTGCGGCGGATCGACGAGGCGCTCGCCGCCGGGCCGGTGGCCGATCTGGTCGACCCGCGCTGGGGGCTGCGCGACAGCCCGCGGCTCCGGCTGCTCGTATTTCGCGCCTACGCCCTCGCGGGGGTCGGCCGCCCTAGCGAGGCGGAGGCGCTGTTCAGCGAAGTTCTCGGGGCTGCAGTCGACGGCGGCCACCTGGCGACCGAGTTCGCAGCGCAGATCGGCCGGACGGCGCTGCTGCGTTTACTCGGGAACGGGGACGCCAGCCTCGCGCTCGGACGCCAAGTGATCGAACGGGCCGATGCGGTCGGGGCCGCCTATTGGCGGCAGGGTGCAGAGATCGCGTGCGTGCAAGCCCAAGCGCTGATGGGTGACTGGTCGGCTGCGCTCGCGGGCTGCGATCGGCTTCTCCGCGGGCCGACGTTCCGTGGCTCCACCGCCGCCCTCCGCGCGCTCCGGGTCGAGGCGCTGGTGCGCACGGGCGACGTCCCGCGAGCGCGCGCTCTGCTCGCGGAGCTCGAGGCCCAGTTCGGCATCGCGTTCAACGACGAGCAGTTCGGCCCGACCGTGCCTGTGTCTCCTCGACTGTCTCTGACTCGCGCGCGGCTGGCCCTCGATGGCGTCTCGGCGCGCCCGGCCGTCGAGGCGCTGCTCGATGCCCAGGCCGAGCGCGAGCTGCGCCACGGCTCGCCTGTGAGCGACGCTTACATTGCGCTGGAGCGCGCCGAGCTGGCGCGCGTCCTCGGCGACGAGTCGGGCTGGCGCGGACACCTCGAGATCGCACTGCGGGGCTTCGCGAGCGGTCCGGTGCCGCGTCTGGTCGAGTGGACGAACCGGCAGCTCGCGCGCGGCTTCGCCGCAACCCAACGCTGACCGCTCCGACTGGCTTTCTGCGCCGGTTTCGCCGATATTGATATCGGTTCTCAAAATGGGCGGTCGGCGGATGGCAAGCGATGCGATCTCGGAGGCGGCGGGCGCGGTTCCGCTGCTGGCCCTGCCGGTCGGCGTCGCGGCGCGGATCGCCGAGCCCGCGCGCGGCCGCGAGATCCCATCTCGGCTCGCGGACCTCGGCTTCGTGCCGGGCACCGAGCTGTGGATCGTGCGGCGCGCGCCGTTCGGCGATCCGATCGAGCTCGAGATCCGCGGCTACCGACTCTGTCTGCGCGCGGAGCAGATCGAGAACCTGCGCGTCGTGGCATGTGCGCGGCGGGGCGCGCCGTGAGCGCGGCCGTCGGGCTTCCCGATCGCCCGGTGCGCATCGCCCTGGTGGGCGCGCCGAATGCGGGGAAGACGACGCTCTTCAACGCACTCACCGGCTCGAGCGCGCGCGTCGGGAACTATCCGGGTGTCACCGTCGAGCGGCGAGAGGGCACGCTGCGCAATGCCCAGCGCTCGGTACGCGTGCTCGACCTGCCCGGGACCTACAGCGTGGTCGGCGAGACACCGGACGAGCAGATCGTCGAGAAAGTCCTCGCGGGCCGGCTCGCGGGCGAGCCCGAGCTCGACGGCATCGTCGCAGTGGTCGACGCCACGACCCTGCGCCGCGGGCTCGGCCTGGTGCGCGAGCTCCTGAAGCGCGGCCACGCGACGGCGCTCGTGCTCACCATGATCGACGAAGTGCGCGCGCGCGGCGGGAAGATCGAGCCCAGCCGACTGTCTCAGCTGCTCGGCATTCCCGTGCTCGGCGTGGTCGGTCACCGCGGCGTCGGCATGGAGCCGCTGTTCCGCATCCTCCAGGAGCCGTGGCGCTGGTCGAAGCCGATCGCGCTGCCGCCCGCCGCCGACGCGGTCGCGCGCTTCGCGTGGGTCGACGAGGTCTGCCGGAAGGTCGGCGCGGAGGATCTCGAGCCCGACACCAGAACGGATCGCATCGACCGCGTGCTGCTGCACCCGGTGCTGGGGGTCGCGGTCTTCGGGCTGGTCATGGTGCTGCTCTTCCAGAGCATCTTCTCGTGGGCGGTCCCGGCGATGAACGCGATCGACTCCGGCTTCGGCGAGCTCGCGCGAGGTTCTCGCGCGCTGCTGCCCGCCGGGTGGCTCACCGATCTGTGGACCGACGGCGTGCTCGCGGGGGTCGGCGCCGTGCTCGTGTTCCTGCCGCAGATCGCGATCCTGTTCGCGTTCATCCACGTGCTGCAGGACGTCGGCTACATGGCGCGCGCGGCCTTCGTCGTCGACCGCGTGATGGGCTGGGCGGGCCTGCAGGGCCGCAGCTTCGTGCCGCTCCTGTCGTGCTACGCGTGCGCGGTGCCCGGCATCATGGCGACGCGCACGATCCAATCCCCGCGCGAGCGGCTCGCGACGATCCTGGTCGCTCCCTTCATGACTTGCTCGGCGCGCCTGCCCGTCTACACGCTGCTGATCGCGGCGTTCGTCCCGCACACGACACTGTTTGGTGTCGTCGGCGTGCAGGGGCTCGTGCTCTTCGGCCTGTATCTGCTGGGCGCGCTCACCGCGTTCGCCTCCGCGGCGCTGCTCGGCTCCACCCTGTTGCGCGGCACGCCGTCGGTCTTCTACATGGAGCTCCCGCCGTACCGCTGGCCCACCTCGCGCCTGCTCGCGAAGCAGGTCTGGCACAGCGCGCGCGCGTTCCTGAAGCGCGCGGGTACGATCATCCTGGCGACGTCGATCGTGCTCTGGGGACTGCTCTCGTTCCCGCGCGCGGCGCCCGATCCCGCGCGCAGCCCGGCGCAGACGGCGCGCGCCAACCTCGAGGCCAGCGCCGCGGCGCGCCTCGGTCACGCGATCGAGCCGGCGATCGCGCCGCTCGGCTTCGACTGGAAGATCGGCGTCGGCCTGATCGCGAGCCTCGCCGCGCGCGAAGTGATCGTCGCGACCTTGGCGCAGACCTATGCGGTCGCCAGCAAGGACGACTTCGGCGGCCTGCGCGACGCGCTGCGCGCCGACGTCGATCCGCGCACCGGGCGACCAGTGTTCGGGCTGCCGGCGGCGCTCGCGCTGTGCGTGTTCTTCGTGTTCGCGCTCCAGTGCACCTCGACGGTCGTCGTGATGGCGCGCGAGACCGGGAGCTGGCGCTGGCCCGCGCTCGCGTTTGGCTACATGCTCGCGCTCGCCTGGACCGCGAGCTTCATCGCCTACCGAGTCAGCTCCGCGTTTCTCGCGACTTGAGCTAGCTGCCGCTCTTGATCGGCGGGTGGCGCTTGATCTCCAGCGGCTCGCCGGCCGGGATCTCGAGCCGGTCGCCGCGCTCGTCGGCGGCGAGGCGCAGCATCGGCTGCAGCAAGCGCCCCAAGATCTTCACGTCGTCGAGCGCGTCGTGTCTGCGCAGGCCGACCGTGTCGACCTCGAAGCGCTGCAGCAGCTTCGACGTGCTCCAGCGCTCTTCCGGCGGGCCGAGCAGCCAGGTCGCGAGCACCACCGAGTCGAGCGTCGCGGGCAGATCTGACACCATTCTGTGTCGCGCGAACTCGGCCTCGAGCAGCGGCACGTCGAACTCGAAGACGCTCTGCCCGAGCCAGAAGTCTGCGCCCTGCGCCGCCGCCAGGTGACTGCGCCAGGCCTCGGGGAAGTGCGGGGCGCCCGCCAGCTTCTCCAGCGTGATCCCGGTCAGCTCGCGCACGACCTTCGGAATCTCGACGCCTTCGCCCGGCCAGACGAAGCTCACGAACGCGGTCTCCTCGCGGAGCTGGCCGCCTTCGAACATGCAGCCGGCGATCTGCGTGACTCGCTCGCGCGACGTGTCGAGCCCGGTCGCCTCCAAGTCGAAGAGCCAGATCCGCTTCTCCGAGAGCGCGGGCACGAGCAGATCCGAGACCGCGTAGAGCTCGTCGGAGACGGGCGCGATGCGCAGCATCGGGTGTCTCATGCCGGACTCGCGCGCCGCTCGAGCTCGCGCACCAGCTCGGCGGGACCGGCGGCGAGCAGCGGCTGGAGCAGCACGTCGCGCTGGTTGTAGACGCGCTCGCCGCGGCCGAGCTCGGCGAAGATTCCGCCCGCCTCGCGCACCAGCAAGTCACCCGCGCAGACGTCCCACTCGCTCTTCGGCGCGGCCGACAGCCACAGATCCGCGCGGCCGGCCGCGATCCATGCGAGCTTCAGCGCGACCGAGCCGACGGCCTCGATGCGCGCGACCAGCGGGCGGAACGCGTCCACTTGTCCGCGCTTCATCTCCGTTCGGCTCGAGAGCAGGACCGACTTCGCGAGCGAGCGCTCGCGCGAGACGGCGAGCCGGCTGTCGCCGAGGCGCGCGCCGCCGCCGGCGGACGCCCAGAAACACTCGGAGGTCGACGGATCGAAGATGCAGCCGGCGACCGGCCGGCCCCGCCGCGCGAGCGCGATCGAGACGGCGAACTGCGGCACGCCCTCGACGAACTCCTTGGTGCCGTCCAGCGGGTCGACGATCCAGACGCGTTCCGCGGCGAGGCGCTCCGAGCGGTCGGCCGTCTCTTCGGAGAGCAACGCGTCGCCGGGAAAGGCCGCGCGCAGCTGCTCGCAGATGGCCGCGTTGGCCTCGAGATCGGCGGCGGTCACCGGGTTGTCGTGCGACTTCTCGCGCGCGCCGCGCCGATTCGCGGCGGCGTGGCGCGCAATCACTTCGCCGCCGGCCTGGGCGGCCTCGCACGCCACCCGCGCCTCGCGCTCGAAGCTCACTCCTCGTCGTCTCGCTCGGGGCCGGAGCCCCCGCGCCGGCCCTTCGAGCGGCGGCGCCGCCGGCGCAGCTTCGGCTCGCACACGTCGCAGTGCCCGCAGGGCGTCGGCTCGCCGTCCTCGAAGTAGCGCCGGATGTGCATCATCCGACACTCTTCGGTGTTGTTCGCGTAGTGGATGATGCTCTCGAGCCGGCGCCGGTCGGTGGTCTTCCGCTCCTCGTTGCGCCGCGAGAGCAGCTTCACCGCCTCGTTCACGTCGATCTCGCGCGTGAGCGAGAACTGCGCGTCGGTCTCGGCGACCAGGTCCGCATCGCGCAGCCCCTCGAGGATCGCCTTGGTGCGAGTGACTCCGACCTCCGTCGCCATCGCCAGGGTCGAGGCCTCGACCGCGCGTCCGTCCTTGCTCCAGGCCGACAGACCCTCGACGACTTTCTTGATCTGCGAGCGCGTGGCCGGTCCCTCGGAGAGGAAGTGCCGCTGGACGTCGATGTCGCGCGGGTCCCACAGCAAGATGCAGCGCGCCGGCAGCCCGTCGCGGCCCGCGCGGCCCGCCTCCTGCACGTACGCCTCGAGCGAACCGGGCACCTGGTAGTGCACGACGTAGCGGATGTCGGGCTTGTCGACGCCGAGTCCGAAGGCGCTCGTCGCGATCATGACGATCCGCTTGCCCGACGACATGAAGCGCTTGTGCGCGTGGTCGCGCTCCGCCTTGGTGAGTCGCCCGTGATAGATCTCGGCGGGAATGCGGGCGATCTTGCAGAGCGCCCCGAGTTCCTCGACGTCCTTCACCGTCGAGCAGTACACGATCCCGGGCCGGCGCAGGCGGCGCAGATACTGCACCAGCTCGCGCCGCTTCACGTCCTCGGTCATGCACTGCTTCACTTCGAAGCGCAGGTTCGGGCGCGCGACGGGGCGCACGACGATCGCCGCGTCGCGCAGCCCGAGGCGCTTCACGATCTCCTCGCGCACGAGCGGCGGCGCGGTCGCAGTCAGCGCGAGCACGGGCGGCCGCCCGAGATCCTCGGCGAGCGCGCCCAGCGCGAGATACGACGGCCGGAAGTCGTGGCCCCACTCGGATACGCAGTGCGCCTCGTCGATCACCAGCAGCGAGATCTGCTGGTCGGCGATGCGCTTCTTGAACACCGCGCCCGTCGCGCCTTCGGGCGTGATCAGCGCGATCTTCTGGCCGCCTTCCTCGAGCAGGCTGAGCGCCTCTTCCTTCTCGGTGCCGGTGAGCGAGCTGTCGACGCGCACGGTCTCGATCCCCTGCGCGCGCAGCTTCTCGAATTGGTCGCGGATCAGCGCGATCAGCGGCGAGACGACGACCGTGAGTCCGGGCAACACCAAGCTGGGCAGCTGATAGGTGAGTGACTTCCCGCCGCCGGTCGGCATGACCGCCAGAGTGTCTCGCCCGTCGAGTACCGCGCGGATGACGTCTTCCTGGCCGGGCCGGAAGTGGCGCAGACCGAACTCGCGCCGCAGCAGGTCGAGCATCTGGCGCAATCGCTCGTCGGGCACCGGTCCACCGCCGCCGCCCCCGCGGCGCCGGCGCCGGCGCCGGCGCGGCCGGTCGCGCCAGGGCGCCGGCGCTTCGGATTCCGGGGCCGGCGCGGCCTCACCATTTTCCGGGGGCGCGCTCTCGCCCGCGGGCTCGAAGTCGCCGGTGGGTTCGGATTCGCTTGCCCACGGCCCGGGATCGTCTTCCTGTGAGCTCAGCGGCTCGACCGGCGCGAAGTCGTCGCCCTCGGGCGACGAGTCGCTCTCGCGCGGCTGCGAGTTGCCAGCGCCGTTCGGATTCCAGTGACCGCGTCGCCGGCGTCGGCGTCGGCGCGGCCGGTCGCCGAACGTCGGGCGGTCGCCGAGCGCAGGCGGGTCGCCCGGCGCGGGCGCGCTCGGCTGCGGCGCTCCATCGATCGGAAGGGCGCTTCTGTCCGGCCCCTCCGGCTGCCCGTCGGCGGACGCGGGGAAGTGTCTCGCTCCGCGGCGACGACGTCGGCGGCGCCTCGGGCGCCGAGGTTGGTCCGTCGGCTCGCCGGGCTGCTCGTTGTCCGATTCCAGGATAGGCCTCCGGCAGAAGGGAATCGCGGCCACACAGTATATGCAGGAATCCACGCGCCGCCCGTATTCCGCCCGAACGCGGGTTGACGCCGAGGGAAGCGTACAGCACTTTGCTGTACAGGATGAGCCACCACGGCCGAGTCAAGCAGCGCGTCACCTTCCGCATCGACGCGGAGCTGGGAGCAGCGCTGCGGCAGCTCCCGAACCAGACGGCGTTCGTCGAGCGGGTGTTGCGGGAAGCGCTGGCGCGCGTCTGCCCGCTGTGCGCCGGCTGCGGCGAGGTTCAGGACGTGCACCTCGCGGTCTCGAATCTGAAGACACTCGCGGTCGGACGTCTGGACCGAGTGCGGGCCGCGCAGCTGAAGGCGCTCGTGCGTCTCGGGCGGCAGCTGCTCGCGACGGAGCTGCAGCTCGAGCCGTCGCGCGACGACGGCGAGCTCGAGTTCCGCCTGGCGCGCGCGGACGAGCTGCTGCTCACCGGGCGCATTCCGCGCAGCAATCGCGAAGTCTCTCTCAGCCACTGATCACTCACTGATCGCACGATCCCTGCACAGGAGTTCCCCCATGTCGACCATGATCACCGAGGAATGCATCAACTGCGGCGTCTGCGAGCCAGAGTGCCCGAACGAGGCCATCAGCGAGGGCGAAGAGACCTTCGTCATCAACCCGCGCCTGTGCACGGAGTGTGTCGGGTTCCACGCCAAGGAGCAGTGCGCCGAAGTGTGTCCGGTCGACTGCTGCGTTCCGGATCCGAACAACACCGAGTCCGAGGACGAGCTGTTCGCTCGCGCGAAGGTGATCCACCCGGATCAGGCCGCGTCGCTGGCGCTCGGGCCCGAGACCTCGCGCTTCCGCGCGAACTAGGGCGGACGGGGCGAGCGCGCGGCGCGGCGCCCGGGCGACCCCGAGCGCCGCGCGCGAGGACTCAGGCGCGCACCGCGAGTTGGCCGTTCGCCGTCCGCGACTCGACCATCATGGCGCGCTCGAGCCAGAGTGACTCGGTGCGCTCGGTGAGCAGCCCGAGCCTCTGCAGGTTCGGCACCACCGTGTGCATGAACGGTTGGCTGTTGAATTCCTTCCACTCGGGGAGCGACATGGCCATGCCGACGACCGCATCGGGCTCGATCCCGTACTTGGGACCGAGCACGCGCAGCATGTCGAGCTGCTGATTGGCGTTCAGCGCCTCGAGCACCGAGTAGGCCCAATCCTCCATGTGCTGCCGCTCCGCCTCGCTCACGCGCTTCACCACGCGGCGCATCGTGAGCACGCCGAACGCGGCGTGGCGCGACTCGTCCTGCTCGACGCGGCGGATCACGTCGGTGATCAGCGCGTTCCTCGAGTTGGCGCGGAACTGGTCCATGATCCCGACCGCCGTGCCCTCGAACAGGGTCTGCATGCCGAGACACTTCATGGTGTAGCCCTCGACCGAGAGCAGCTCGTCGAGCAGGATCTTCAAGTTCGGGCTGATCGGGTAGATCGTGCCCATCTTCTCGCCGAGCAGGCGCGCGAACACTTCGGTGTGTCGCGCCTCGTCGTACACCTGGTTCGCGGCGTAGAACTTCTCGTCCGTCGTCGGGCACAGGTTGGTGAGCTGGCCGCAGATCTGCAGCGCGGCCTGCTCGCCGTGCAGGAGCTGCGAGAGCACCCAGTTGATCTCGTCGAACATTGCCGCCTTCTGGGTCGCCTCGTCCTTGCCCATCAGCTTGGTGATGTTGCCGAGCAGCGACAGCTCGGGTCCCGCGATGAACTCGTCGTTCGTGAGCGGGATCGACCAGTCGATGTCGTGCGAAGCGTTCCACTGGTTGTCCTTGCCCTTCTCGTAGAGCGCGCGCAGCTCGGAGACTTCGCTGCCGTACTCCCAGTCGTTCCAGCGCACCGCCATGGGCGTCGGCACGTCGATCTTCTCGCGGATCTTCGCGACCTGTGACTCGTCGGGGAAATCGATCAGCTCGAAGCCGCCCAGGTTCCGCCGGTACTCGTTCATGAACTTTTCCACCGACAGTCCTCCTCAGTTCGCGCGCAGCGCGCGCTCCATGAATGCGATCACGTGTTCTTTCCGCCGCCGGATCTCGGACGCGGAGTAGAGCGGCGCACCGACGAGGTCCTCGCCGAAGTCACCGCTCGCGAAGTGAAAGACCGTGAGTCCGATCAGACTCTGCAGTGTGTGCGGCACCGAGACCCGGCGCAGCTCGCCCGAGGCGATGCCGGCCTCGAGGCCGGCGGCGACTTTGCCGAGCACGCGCTCCAGCACCGCGCGCGCCGCGGCGTCGACGGGCTCCTCGTCCTCGACCTCGAAGAGCGAGCGCAGCAAGAGCGGCGCACGCGCGGGATTCTCGACGAGTGAGTCGATCACCGCTTCGATCCAGAGCTTCATGCGCTCGAGCGCGCCGCCCGCGCGATCGGCCGCGGCGGAGATGCGCGAGTCGAATTCGAGCATGCTGCGCTCGAGGACCGCGGCCCAGAGCGCGCGCTTGGTCGGGAAGTGGTGGAAGAGGGCCGACTTCGAGACGCCCACGCTGTCGGCGACGGCGCGCATGCCGACGCCGGCGAAGCCGAAGCGCGCGAAGAGTGACTCGGCGGTCTCGAGGATCTTGCCCCGCGTCGACGGCGACGACTCGGTCTCGCGCTCGCGCTCTTCGTCCACGGCCACTCCAAGAATCGACCGACCGACCGGTCGGACGGGTCGAAGCTTATCTGGACGACTTGACGGAAGCAAGCCGGGCCGGTGAACACTCCCCGAACGGATGGCGATTGCGGAGCTCCAGCGACTTCAGGCGGCTCTCGGGCGAGCGGCGCACGGCCAGGACGACGCGGCGTTTGGTCTCGCGCTGGCGCTGGTCGCCCGCGAGCACGCCTATCTGGAGGGGCCGCCCGGCTGCGGGAAGTCGGCTCTGGCCCGGGCGCTCGCGCAGGCCGCGGGCGCGCGCTGGGCCGAACTCGTCTTCCACCGTGACGCGGGCCCCGCACAGCTGCTCGGCGAGGCGCGCCTGCGCCGCGAGCGGCGCGGGCGCGGCGAGCGGATCGCCGTCGAGCTCGAGCTCGGGCCGAGCGCCTCGGCCGAGGTGCTGGTGCTCGACGATCTACCGCGCGCGCCCGGCGAGGCGCTCGGGCCGCTTCTCGGCGTGCTCGCAGAGCGCCGCTTCGCGGGCCGCGCGCTGCCGCTCGAGACCGCGGTGGCGACCGCCGGGCCGCCGGACTTCGAGAGTTACGCGGATCCACTCGAGCCCAGCCAGCTCGACCGCTTCGCCATCCAGATCCGTCTGCGGGGTCTCGTCGGCTCGCGCCGCTTCGCGCTCGCCCGCGCGCTGCTCGACCGCGGCCCGGAGCCCGACGAGCTGCCGCGGCTCGACACTGAAGTGCGTCACCAGCTGCAGCGCCGCGCGGCTGCGCTGGCGATCGAGCCGGCGGCGCGCGCCGCCCTGCTGCGCGCCGTCGAGCGCCTCGCGGCCGCGGCGGGCAGCGAGACGGCGCTGCTCTCCGACCGCGCGTTCGCGCGCTCGGCGCCCGCCGTCCTGCGCGCGCACGCGTTGCTGCGCGGCGCCGGGCGAGTCACTCCCGAGGACGTTCGCGCGCTGCGCTTCATGCTCGCGCGCCGTCTGCCCGAGGCGCTCGAGCCCGAGATACCCGCCATTCTCGAGGACGCCATCCGCGCGGACGCCGACGGGGAGCGCGGCGCGCCGGCCGTTCGGCCGGCCGCCGCCGACCGCACCGGCAATCCGCCCGGAGGCGAGGCCGGGCCGCCCGCGGCGGCGATTCCGGTCGAGTCACTCGAGGCGCGCAACGCGTCGCTCGCCTCGGTTCCGCCGCTGGCCGCCTCGCGCGGCGGCGACGAGGCCGCCGCGGTCGAGTCATTGATCCGAGCGCTCGCCGGGCGGCTCGAGCGCGGCGCGGTCGAGCGCGGCGACGACCCGGGCGGCTCGCCGCGCAGCTTCCGCCGCATGCGCAGCCTGGACGAGATCCTCGACGGCGATCCCGTCGAGACGTTTCTTCTGGTCGAGGGCCGCCAGCCCTCCGCACGCGTGTTTCGCCGCGAGCGGCGCAACGCCGGCGGCGCGCTCGCGCTGCTGCGCGACGTATCCGCATCGATGGAGGGCCGCCTCGCGCGCTGGGCGGGCGAAGTCGTCGCCGGTCTCGTGCGCGTCGGCGCGCGCAGGCGCATGCGGCTCGGCTACCTCGAGTTCAACCACGAGGCCGAGCGCTTCGCTGCCGACGGGGCGTTCTTTCACCGCCGCTACCGGCGCGTGCTCGCGCTCGCGAAGCGCAGCCGCGCCGAAGGTCGCACCAACTACGAGGCGCCGTTGCGCACCGCGCTCGCCGAGTTTCGCGGCACGGCGGGGCGCGAGCGACACATCGTGCTGCTGTCCGACGGCGTGCCGGTGCTCGGCGATCCCGCAGTGCGCAGCGAGCGCGCCCTGGCTCGCCGACTGCGAGTTAAGGTACACACGGTCTTTCTCGGCTCGGGCGAGTGCCCGGCCGTCCTCGACGAGATCTCGCGCGAGACCGCCGGCCTGCGCTTCGAGGCGCACCCGGGTCCCGCAGGCCGAGTGACTTTGCGGGAGCGAGCAAGTGCCCACGCGATCAGCGGACGAGAGCGTGGGTAGGGTGCCCACGCGACCATCGGACGAGCCCACGCGATCACCAGCACTCGCTCCGCTGCGCGAACTGCTCGACCGCCATGTGATCGGTCACGGCGACGCGAAGGACGCGCTGCTGCTGGCGCTCGTGTGTCGCGAGCACATCTATCTCGAGGGGCCGCCCGGATCCGCGAAGACGCGCATGGCCGAGCTCGCGGCGCGCGGCGCGGGCCTCGGCTTCTTCTTCTACCAGATGCACCGAGATACTCGCCTCTCCGAGCTCGTCGGCGACATCGTGATCGAGCGCCGGCCGCTCGCGGACGCGCAGGGCGAGCGGATCCACCAGGCGATCGAGCCAGGCGGCATTCTCACCGCGGAGCTGTGCGTGCTCGACGATATCTCGCGCGCGCCAGGGGAGGCGCTGAACGTGCTGCTGCGGGTGCTGAACGAGCGGAAGTTCGGCGAGCGACCGATTCCGCTGCTGACCGCGATCGCCACGAGCAATCCGCTGCGCGACGAGTACTACAACGAGCCACTCGACCCCGCGAACCTCGACCGCTTCGCCCTGCAGCTCCGCGTGTCGGGGCTGGTCCAGTCCGGCGATCGCGCGCAGGCGCGCGAGCTGATCGATCGCTTCGCAGAAGGCAGCGTGCTCGAGCAGCCGGAGCCGCCGGCGGTGCTCGGGCGCGGCGAGCTCGACCGGCTGCACGCCGAGCTCGCGCGCGTCGAGGTGCTCCCGGCCGAGAAGGACCGGCTGGTCGAGTTCCTGCGGCGGCTGGTGGTCGACTATGATTGCAACGAGACGAACTCGCTGCTCACCGACCGCAGCTTCTTGGTCAAGGCGGTCAAGCTCTTGCGCGGGCGCGCCCTGCTGGCCGGCCGAGCGCGGGTCGAACGTGGGGATCTCGCGGTGCTCTCGCAGATGACGACCTTCCGGGTGCCGGAGGAGGTTCAGGCGAAGGTGCCCGAGCTGATCGGGGAGATCACGGCGTGAAGATTTCCGTCGAAGTGAATGGCCAGCAGCACGAGCGCGAGGTCGCGCCGCGGCTGCTGCTGGTGCATTTCCTGCGCGAGACACTCGCCCTCACCGGCACTCACATCGGCTGCGAGACGACGATCTGCGGCGCGTGCACGGTGCACCTCGACGGCCGCGCCGTGAAGAGCTGCACGCTGTTCGCGGTCCAGGCCGACGGGCGCAGAGTCACTACCGTCGAGGGGCTCGCGAAGGACGCCGAGCACCTGCACCCTGTGCAGGTCGGGTTCTGGGAGGAGCACGGGCTCCAATGCGGGTACTGCACGCCCGGAATGATCATGACCACGTGCGCGCTGCTCGCCGAGAACCCGAACCCGAGCGAGGCCGAGATCCGCCACGCGATCGAGGGCAACCTCTGTCGCTGCACGGGCTATCAGCAGATCGTGAACGCGGTGCAGCACGCGGCGCGCGTTCAGAAGGGAGCGCGCTGATGCCGGTGCGACCCGTTTCCGTCGGCGAGCGCATCAAGCGCCGCGAGGATCCGCGGCTGATCCGAGGGCTCGCGACCTACACCGACGACATCAAGCTGCACGGCATGCTGCACGCCGCGTTCGTGCGCAGTGACTACGCCGCGGGAAGGATCGAGCGCATCGATCTCGCGAAGGCGCGCGCGCGCAAGGGCGTGGTCGCCGCGTATACGTTCGACGACCTGCGCGGCAAGGTCGGGCGCACGCCGTGCGTCGCGCGTCCCGAGCCAGGTCGCGACGCGGAGCACCCGCTGCTCGCGGACAAGTTCGTGCGCTACGTCGGTCAGCCCGTCGCGGTCGTGATCGCGGAGGATCGCTACATCGCGCGCGATGCGGCGCTCGACGTCGAGGTCGACATCTCAGCGAGCCGCGCGGTGATCGGCCTGCGCAACGCGCTCGATCCCGCGAAGGGGAAGGTCTACGCCGACCACGCCGACAACGTCGCGCTCGCGGTTCCGCTGAACCCCGAGAACGCGGCCGCCGTCGACAAACTGTTCCGAGAAGCCGACGGCATCGTGAAGCTCGAGCTCGTGAACCAGAAGGTCGCGCCCGTCTCGATGGAGCCGCGCGCCGTGCTCGCGCACTGGGACGAGGGCCCGCAGAAGCTCACCGTCTGGACGTCGACGCAGGTGCCGCACCTGGTGAAGCAGCAGCTCGCGCAGTGTCTGGCCGTGTCCGAGGTGCGCATCCGGGTCGTCGCGCCGGAAGTCGGCGGCGGCTTCGGCTGCAAGATCCCGGTCTACGCAGAGGAGTGTCTCCTGCCGTTCATCTCGCGCGCGCTGCGGCGGCCGATCAAGTGGGCCGAGACGCGCACCGAGAACCTGATGAACACGACTCACGGCCGCGCGCACCTCCACGAGATCGAGGCCGCGTACAAGAAGGACGGCGAGCTGATCGCGCTGCGCGGCCGCGTGCTCTCCGACGTCGGCGCGTACCCGTCGTTCTTCGGCGCCTCGATCGCGACCTTCACGCCGCTGATGATGCCCGGCTGCTACAAGCTGAAAGGCCTCTCGGTCGAGGTCGTGTGTCTCTACACGAACACGATGGCGACCGACGCCTACCGCGGCGCGGGTCGGCCCGAGGCCGCCTACACCGTCGAGCGCGTCATGGACGCGATCGCCGCCGCGACCGGCCTCGACCCCGCCGACGTCCGGCGCCGGAACTTCATCGCCAAGAGCGCGTTCCCGTTCACGACCGCGGGGGGCGCGGTGTACGACTCGGGTGACTACGCGGCGGCGCTCGACAAGGCGCTCGCGCGCTTCGACTACGCGGGCGCGAAGGCGCGGCGTGACAAGGCGCGCGCGGACGGAAAGCTCGTCGGGATCGGCGTCGCGACCTTCACCGAGATCTGCGGGCTCGGTCCCAGCACCGGCGCGTCGCCGATCCAGCGCACGGGCAGCTGGGAGTCCGGAATGGTGCGCGTCGAACCGACCGGCAACGTGATCGTCACCACCGGCGCTTCGCCGCACGGCCAGGGTCAGGAGACCGCGTTCGCGCAGATGGCGGCCGACGCGTTCGGGATCGAAGTGACCGACGTCGAGGTGCTGCACGGAGACACGGACGTCGTGACTCACGGCGTCGGCACGTTCGGAAGCCGCGGGCTCGTCGTGGGCGGCACCGCGGTGCACATGGCGCTGGAGAAAGTGAAGGCGAAGGCGTCGCGCATCGCGGCGCACCTGCTCGACGCGAAGCCCGAGCAAGTCACGTTCGACGGCGAGTCGTTTCAGGTCGCGGGCAGCGCGCGCAAGATGTCCTTCCGCGAAGTCGCGCAGGCGGCGCACCTGTGGAGCGTGCCCGTGCCCGGCGAGGAGCCCGGCCTCGAAGCGGTGGCGCGCTTCGAGCCCACCGGCACGACGTTTCCGTTCGGGGCGCACCTGTGCGAGGTCGAGGTCGACGCCGACACCGGCGAGGTGCGCCTCCTGCGCTATCTCGCCGTCGATGACGCGGGCAAGATCGTGAACCCGCTGCTCGCCGAGGGCCAGCGGCTCGGCGGAATCATCCAAGGGCTCGGCCAGGCGCTCTGCGAAGAGGTGAGATACGACGAGAGCGGCCAGCTCCTGACGGCGACGCTGATGGACTACGCGATGCCCAAGGCGCACATGTTCCCGCGCATCGAGCTCGACACGACCTGCACGCCGACTCACCTGAATCCGCTCGGCGCGAAGGGCATCGGCGAGTTGGGCACGATCGGCTCGACGCCTTGTCTGGTGTCGGCGGTGCTCGACGCGCTGCGCCCGCGGGGAGTCACTCACCTGGACATGCCGCTCACTCCCGAGCGCGTCTGGTCCGCGCTCCAGAAGGCGGCGAAATGATCCCGCAGGACTTCGAATACTTCGCGCCGCGCAGCCTGCGCGAAGCGGTCGAGCTACTGGCGCGCCACCCCGACGCGAAGCTGCTCGGCGGCGGCATGAGCTTGATTCCCGCGCTGAAGCACCGCCTGCAGACGCCGGCGGCGCTGGTCGACCTGGGCCGCGTCGCCGATCTCGAGGGCGCGTCCGAGCGGCGCGGCGCGATCGCGATCGGCGGGCGCACGACTCACCGTGCGCTGGCCGAGCCCGGCGAGCTCGCCGACGTGCACGCGATCCAGGAGACCGCCGCGTCGATCGGCGACGTCCAGGTGCGCAATCGCGGCACGATCGGCGGGAGCCTCGTGCACGCGGATCCGGCGGCCGACTGGCCCGCGCTCTTTCTCGCGCTGGACGGGGAGGCGGTCGTCTCCAGCGCGCGCGGCGAGCGCTCGATCCCGGCCGCGCAGTTCTTTACCGGCATGCTCCAGTCGGCCGTCCGGCGCGACGAGGTGCTGACCGAGGTGCGGCTCAAGGTGGAGCGCAAGCGCGCGGGCACCGCGTATCGAAAGCTGCGCCAGACCGCCTCGGGCTTCGCGGTGGTCGGCGTGGCTGCGCAAGTCACGCTCGATCGGCGCGGCCGGATCGAGCGCGCGGCGCTGGGAGTCACCGGCGTCAACCCGGTGCCGTTCCGCGCTTCCGCGCTCGAGAAGAGGCTGGCCGGCGAGTCACCAGAGCTCGCGGCACTGCAGCGCCTGTGCGCGCGCGTCGAAGAGGCCGACCCGACCGAAGATCTGTTCGCGTCCGCCGCGTACCGCAGGCACCTCGTCGGCGTCTACGCCGCGCGCGCCCTCTTCGCCGCCGCGCAGCGAGCCGCGGCGTGAGACTCGAGGGTCGGCAGATCGTCGACCTGCCGCAGCAGGCCGTCTTCGAGCGCTTGAACGATCCGCGCGTGCTGCGCGCCTGCACGCCGGGGCTCGAGAAGCTCGACGCCCGCGACGCCGATCACTTCGATGCGGTGCTCGAGGTGAAGCTGCCGGCGATCACCGGCCGCTTCGAGGGCACGCTCGAAGTGCTCGAGCGGCGCCCGGTCGATCACCTGAAGCTGCGCCTCCAGGGCAAGGGCGCCGTGGGCCTCGTCGACGGCGAGGTCACCCTGGACGTGGCCAGCGTCGACGAAGGCAGCAGCGTCCAGTACGTGGCCGAGGTCCAGATCGGCGGGCAGATCGCGCGGCTCGGACAGCGCATGCTCTCGGGAGTGACTCGCGAGATGGCGGGCCAGTTCTTCGCGGCGTTCGAGCGCTGGCGCCCCGAGGCGCCCGAGGCCGTCGTGGCGCCCTCGCAGGGGCGCTCACTGCTTCAGCTCGTCTGGCGCAGCTTGCTGCGCATCTTGGGCCTGCGCCGCGACTGAGTCAGTGCGCGTCGAGGCCAGCGTGCTCGCCGCCGGGCGCGGGCGGCGCATGGGAGGTGCGAAACACCTGCTTCCGCTCGCCGGCGTGCCGATCGCGGAGCGCGTCGTGCGAGCGCTGCGCGCCACGAGCGCGTGGCGCGTGTCGATCGTGCTGCGGCCAGACGACGCCGATGGGCACGCGCTCGCGGAGCGCTGCGGAGTGACTGCCACTCCGGCCGAGAGCGCGGACGAAGGCCGCGCCGCCTCGATCCGCGCCGCGGTGCGCGCCGCCGCCGCCGACTCGGCGGGGATCCTGTTCGCGCTCGCCGACCAGCCGTTTCTAGACAGCGCCGACTTCGAGCGGCTGCTGTCCGCTTTTCGCGCTGAGCCGCGCGGGATCGTGCGCGCGCGCTACGGCGACGCGCCCGGCTCCCCCGTGCTGTTCGCCCGCGCGTTCTTCGCCGAGCTGCTCGAGCTGCGCGGTCGCGAGGGCGGTCGGGCGGTCATCGCGCGCCATCCCGAGCTCGTGCGCGCGGTCGCGCTCCCGGTCGAGCACGGCCGCGACCTCGACACGCCCGAGGACTGGCCGTGAGTGGAGCGGAGCCCGGCGAGGGCCGCCCCGAGCCGGGCGAAGCAAGCGGCGGAGCCGCGCGCAGTGAGGCGCAGCCGCGCGTTGAAACTCCGAGGCCTCTAGCTACTCTCCGCCGCCCATGGAACGCACGCTCTCGATCGTGAAGCCGGACGCGGTGCGCGCGCGCAAGACGGGCGCGATTCTCGAGCTGATCGAAGCCTCGGGGCTCGCGATCGTCGGCGCGAAGATGCTGCAGCTCGACCCGCCGAAGGCCGAGGGCTTCTACGCGGTCCACCGCGAGCGCCCGTTCTTCAAGGACCTGGTCAAGTTCATGACGTCCGGACCCGTCGTCGTATCTGTTCTCGAGGGCGACGACGCGGTCGCGCGCTACCGCAAGCTGATGGGCGCGACAGATCCCGCGAAGGCCGATCCCGGCACGATCCGCAAGAAGTTCGCCAGCAACATCGAGCAGAACGCCGTCCACGGCTCCGACTCCGCGGAGAACGCGCGCACCGAGATCGCGTACTTCTTCGCCGCGACCGAGCTCGTCCGCCGCTGAACTCGCCCGCCTGCCGGTTCGTTGCCGGCCGGGTCCGGGTCCCCGCGCGGCGAGGGCCGGCCCAAGCGTAGGGCCTAGAGACTCGGGCTCGTCCCGGGTGGTAGGATGCGGCCGCGCGCGGCGCCCACCGGTGCGAGGGAGATGCACTCGGGCGCGGCTGCGCGCGTTCTGCTCGCCGACACAGTTTTGCGTCGCCTCGCTCCGGCGACGACTCGACAGGAGAGAGGCCCGCTCATGGCTGAGACCCCGCAGCACCACATCCGCGAGACGTCGACCCTGCGGTTCGCGCGCTTCGTCACCCGCAACCGCCTGCCGATCGCGCTGCTCCTCGCATCGACCACGCTCTTCTTCCTGTACCCGATCGTGAACGCGGTCTTCTACGCGACCGGGCACAAGCTGCCGGGCCCGATCGTGCGCGTGAACACCTCGGCGCGCGCCCAGTACCCGGACCACCCGTTCATCAACGCGCAGGACAAGTTCGCGAACATCTTCGGCACCTCGTCGCTGGTCGCGATCGCGGTGGTGGTGAAGGACGGGAACATCTTCACCCCGGAGATCCTCGACAAGATCAACCGGGTCACGAACGCGCTCGACGGCCAGAACTACGACCCGCACACCGAGCAGCGCGACGCGCTGCGCAAACAGCTCGAGGCGGAGGGCCAGCTCTCGCACGACGCGATCGTCACCGAGCTCGACCGGCATTTCCCGCCGTACCCGGTGAACCACGACCAGGTCGCCTCGGTCGCGCACGGCAACACGCGCGTGACTCAGATCCAACCGGACGGCTCGATCGAGTCTACCGTGCTCATGGAGGAGGTCCCGGAGGACCAGAAGGGCGCCGACAAGATCCGCGAGATCGTGCGCCAAAACCCGCCGCTGATCTACGGCCGGCTCGTGTCACTCGACGAGAAGGCCGCCCTGATCACCGCCGGCTTCGTGACCGACCGCATGAATCAGCGCGAGATCTACGCGGCCGTCTTCGACTACGTGCAGGCCATCAAGGAGAAGGAAGACGACGCGAACGTCACCCTGTACATCTCGGGTCTGCCGATCGGCGTCGGCTGGATCCAGCGCCACGCGAAGGAAATCGGCCTGTACACGCTGGGCACCGTGATCATGGTCTTCCTGCTCTTGCTCGCGTACTTCCGGCGCCTGCACGGCGTGTTGATCCCGTTCATCGCCGCCATCATCACCGTCATCTGGGGGCTCGGCTTCACCGGCTGGACTCACATCGCCTTCGATCCCCTGGTGCTCGTCATACCCATGATCATCACTGCGCGCGCCGTCTCGCACACCGTGCAGATGGCGGAGCGCTTCTTCGAGGACTACGAGCTCCTGCTGCCGCGCTACAAGGACGCGAACGTCGCCAAGGTCGAAGCGGCGACGGTCGCGATGGCGGAGGTCCTCGTACCGGGCACGCTCGGGATCCTGGTCGATGTCGGCGGCCTGCTCGTGATCCTGGTGACTTCGATCCCGCAGATGCGCGATCTCGCGATCTTCGGCGCGTTCTGGGTCACCTCCATCCTCGCGACGGTCGAGCTCCTGCACCCGATCATGATCTGCTACCTGCCCGCGCCGCACGAGAGCGAGCACTTCCTGCCGAAGTCGATGATCGCGTTCACGCGCTTCGTCGGGAACGCGACGACTCACCCGACCTGGAAGTGGGTCATCGCGGCGGGGACCCTGATCATCTTCTCGACCTCGGTGTACATCACGCTGTTCCACTCGAAGATCGGAGAGGCGAGCCCGGGCACCTCGCTGCTCTGGCCGAATCACCCGTTCAACATCGCCACCGCCGAGATCGCGCACCGCTTCGGCGGCGTCGACTCGTTCGTGGTCTACCTGTCGGGCGATCGCGACAACGCCAGCACCGACTCGGAGCCCATCCGCAAGATGGAGGACTTCGGCCGCCATATGTCCCTGCACGAGCCGAAGCCGGGTGCGACCATCTCGCTCGTCCCCTTCCTGCGCGGCACGTGGCAGCAGCTCCACTACGGCGATCCGAAGTGGCAGTACATTCCCGACGCGCCGGGCTCGGTGCGCACCATGATCTTCCAGCTGCAGACCAACGGGCCGCCGGGCTTCCTGCGGCCGTTCATGACCGACAACGGGCGCGACGCGAACATCCAGTTCTTCTATCCCGACCACAAGGGCGAGACGATCACTCACGCCGTCGAGGCCGCGCAGGAGTTCGTGGACGAGAACCCGATCGGCGACGTGATCATCCGGCTCGACAAGAACAAGGCGCCGAAGGGAGCGCCGTTCTACAACCCCCAGAAGCTGCTCGACACCTGGTACTACATGATCGGGCCGATGCTTCCGACCCGCGCGCACACGCTCACCGTGCGCGAGAAGGACGCGGACGGGAAGTACGAGTCGCTCCCGATCAACCAGGACGCGAAGCCACCCTGGCTCGAGGACTTCCGCAAGGCCGCGATCGCGGACTACGACGCGACCAAGGCCAACGTGAAGGAGGGCGACATCTTCACCTGGCCCACGAAGCTCGGCAGCTGGACGGACAAGGACGTCGAGGCCTGGTGGGAGAGCCCCGAGAAGGGCGTGCGCGCGGTCGCGGTCGACACCGACAAGCTGATCGTCGAGGACCTGAAAGTGATCGCCAAGCGGGGCCAGGGCGGCGTGGTGAAGCCGGGCGGCCTGTCGGGCCCCAAGTATCAGCCGACCAAGTCGTGGACGCGCGGCGTCCAGTTCGTGATGGCCGGCGGAGCGCTGGGCACGCTGGCGGCGATCAACGAAGAAGTCGAGCGCAGTCACGTAGCGACGATTTCGCTGATCTTCTTCGTGATCTTCGTTCTGCACTCGATCACGTACCAGTCGATGGCGAGCGGCGGGATCATCTTCCTGCAGATCGCGACGGCCACCATGCTCTCGCTCGCGTACATGGCGATCCGCGGCATCGGGCTGAACATCAACACGCTGCCGGTGCAGGCGGTCGGGGTCGGGATCGGCGTCGACTACGCGATCTACATCGTCGACCGCATCCGGCAGGAGGTCGCGGAGACGGCGGACATCGACGAGGCGATCCGGCGCGCGATCCGCACGACTGGAATGGCGGTGACGTTCACGGCGACCACGGTGGTCGGCGGGATCGTCCTGTGGACCTTCTCGAACCTGCGCTTCCAGGCCGAGATGGCCTACCTGCTCGTGATCCTCATGATCATCAACATGCTGGGCGCGATCACGGTCGTGCCGACCTTCTACTCGATCCTGCGGCCGAGTGTCGCGACGGCGCTGCTCACGGACGAGCAGCGCGAGGCGATGCGCGTCCAGAAGGAGCTGGAGCACAAGAAGGGCATGGTTGCCTGAGGCGCCCCTACGAGCTGTACGAGATCGCGATCAGGAACATCAGGATCAGGTAAGAGGCGACGAGCAGGAGGTTGCGGGCGAGATCGCTCTGTGACTCTGGCTTGGGTTCGGCGGCTTCCATTTGCTGATCCTTCGGAAGAGTTCGGCGCCGGCTATAGGGCGCGCCGACCGCATCCGCTAGTTGCGCAAGAGTGAGTCGAGGTGATCCGCACCACGGGCCACGGTCCACCAGAAAAAGGGGAAGACCGTGTAGTGGCCGCAGGGGAGCTTGTACCAGCGGGGCTCGCCGAGGGCTTGCCATAGCTCTTGCGCGTGAACGGAGGGGATCACGGTGTCGAACCGGCCCGAGGCGATCAGCAACTTGCGCGCGTCGAGATACCCCGCGTAGGTCAGCGGGTCGACCGGCTCGGTGAGCGGCCTCACGCCTTCGAGCCACTGCTCGCGCGTCGTCCAGCCGCGCGCCGCCATCAGCCGGTCGCGGAAGTCGCGCACGGGAGTCTCGCTGGACTCGTAGAGGATCTGCGCGACGTTCCCGCCCGTCATCAGGTAGAAGCCGCCGCGGATCCGCGGGTCGCAAGCCGTGAGCAAGAGCGCCTGGATCGAGCCCACGGACACCCCGGCCGCGGCGATCCGCGTCGGATCGATCTTGGGATGAGTCACCAGCCAGTCGAGCAGCCGCCGGGCGTCGATCACGCCCGCGCGCAGCCGCTCCTGCACGACGTCCGCGTTGTTCTGGTGGAACAGGTCGAGCGGGCGCCGTTCCAGCCGCGCCACCGCGTAGCCACGGTTCACGAGCGCCTTGGCCATGCCCTCCGACACGTCCAGCGGGCCGTCCAGGATCTCGAACGCCACGACCGCCGGGTGCGGCCCGTCGCCGGGCGGAATCAGCAGATGCCCGATCCGCGCCTCGCCCGCTTCGTCGGTGAGCAGCAGGCGGAACGCCTTGTAGTCGCTCGAGTGGAACAGCGTGTACAGGTCGAGCACCCAGCTCTGCTCCACGGTCAGGCCCTCGGGCTGGATGTGCACGGTCGCCGGGTCGAGCGGCTTGTAGTCGAAGAAGCGCAGCGGCGCGAGTGACCGGCCGGGCGTCGCATCGCTCGGCGGCTCGGGCGGGCCCGAGATCGACGTGCAGCTCAACGCGGCGGCAAGCAACAGGAGCGGCGCGAGGAAGCGCGCCGAAGCGCGTCCCACGCGCCGCTCCCGAGCAGGCAACTCCGCGCTAGTCCGCTTCGCGCGATCGGCGGATGAAGGCCGGGACGTCGTACTCCTCCTCGAAGGGTGAGACGAAGTCGTCCGTGCCGTTCATCTCGAGCTTCGCGCGCGGTGCCTCCCCGTGCGTCGCCTCGGTCAGACTCTCGGGCGAGGCCGACTCGCGCAGCGGCAGCCGCAGCGGGTGCACGTTGTCGAAGCCCTCCGTGATCGCGGCCTTGCGCCGGGTGCGCGAGACGTCGGAGAGACCCGTGGCGATCACCGTCACCCGGATCTCGTCGTGCAGGTTCTCCTGTACGACGGAGCCGAAGATGATGTTCGCCTCTTCGTGCGCCTCTTCGTGGATCAGACTCACCGCCTCGTTCGCCTCGTGCAGCTTCATGTCGGGGCCGCCGGTGATGTTCACCAGCACGCCGCGCGCGCCCTTGATCGACAGCTCCTCGAGTAGCGGGTTCGAGATCGCGGCTTGGGCGGCGCGGATCGCACGGTCCTCGCCGGTCGCGCGCCCGGTGCCCATCAGCGCCATGCCCATCTCGCTCATGATCGTGCGCACGTCCGCGAAGTCGAGATTGATGATGCCGTGCACCGTGATCAGGTCCGAGATGCCCTGCACCGCGTTCAGGAGCACGTCGTCCGCGATGCGGAACGCTTCCGTCATCGTGGTGTCGCGCCCCGCCATCTGCAGCAGCCGGTCGTTCGGAATCGTGATCAGCGTGTCGACCACGTCGTGCAGCGAGTCGATGCCCTGTTCGGCTTGGCGCTTGCGCACCGCGCCTTCGAACAGGAACGGCTTCGTCACCACCGCAACCGTGAGGGCGCCGAGCTCCTTCGCGACCTCGGCCACGATCGGCGCGCCGCCGGTGCCGGTTCCGCCGCCGAGACCCGCAGTCACGAACACCATGTCCGCGCCCGCGAGCACGTCGCGCAGCCGGTCGCGCGAGCTCTCCGCGGAGCTGCGCCCCACTCTCGGATCGGCCCCTGCACCGAGGCCGCGTTCGCCGAGGTGAATCTTCGCCGCAGCCAAGTTCTCGGACAGCGCCTGCGCGTCCGTGTTGGTCGCCACGAAGTCGACGCCGGAGAGACCGGCGCGAATCATCGTGTTGACCGCGTTTCCACCACCGCCCCCGACGCCGACCACCTTGATCCGCGCGCGAAGGTCCGTCGCCTGCTCGAACTCGATCATCTCATCCCCCCATGAACCGAACCGGTCTCACTGTAACTCGCTTTCGCGCGCCGCAGTACCCGGTGCGAGAATTTTTAGCGCATCTCTCCGTAGAACCACTCGCGCATGCGGGTGCGCACCTTGCGGAACGACGACCCGTCGTAGACTCGGAAGCGAGGCTTGCCCGCGCGCTTCGACCCCCAGAGGGCGAGACCGACCGCGGTCGCGAACTCCGGCCCCTGCACGCGGTCGACGAGGCCCCCGATCCCCCGTGGTGTACCCCTGCGCACCGGCAGCTCGAAGATCTCCTCCGCCAGCTCGGGCAGACCCTCGAGGCCGCTGGTGCCGCCGGTCACGACGATTCCCGAGGGAATCTTGTCGAGGTGACCCGCGCGCGCGAGCTCCTCCCGGACGAGCGACAGAATCTCCTCGACTCGCGGCTCGAGAAACTCGGAGAGCATCTTGCGCGACACCTCGCGCGGCGCGCGGCCCCCGACGCTGGGCACGGTCAACAGCTCCTCGCGCGGCAGGTAGCGCGCCGCGGCGCAGCCGAAGCGCCGCTTGATCCGCTCGGCTTGGTCGAACGGCGTGCGCAGGCCGACGGCGGCGTCGTTGGTCAGGTGATAGCCGCCCAGCGACAACACCGCGGTGTGTTTGATCGACCCATCGCTGAAGACCGCGACGTCCGTGGTGCCGCCGCCGAGATCGATCAGCGCGACGCCCAGCTCCTTTTCGTCCGGCGCGAGCACGGCCTCGGCCGAAGCGAGCGGCTCGAGCACGATGTCGATCACGTTCAAGCCCGCCTTGTTGGCCGACTTGATCACGTTCTGCGCCGAAGTCACCGCGGCGGTCACGATGTGCACGCGCGCGATCAGGCGCACCCCCGACATGCCGACCGGCTGTTTGATACCGTCCTGGCCGTCGAGCTCGTACTCCTGCGGAATGACGTGAATCACTTCGCGGTCCGCGGGAATCGCGATCGCCTGTGCCTGCTCGATGACCCGCTTCAGGTCGCCCGGCTGCACCTCGCGGTTCTTGATCGCGATCATGCCGATCTCGTTGTGCGCCTGGATGTGCCCGCCGGCGATGCCCGCGTACACCGAGCTGATCTCGCAGCCGGCCATCATCTCGGCCTCGTCGACGGCCTTGCGGATCGAGTCGACCGTCGCCTCGATGTCGACCACCACGCCCTTGCGCAGACCGCGCGACGGGTGCGTGCCGATGCCAATCACTTCGATCGTGTCACCGCTCGGCTCTGCGACGACCGCGCAGATCTTCGTCGTCCCGACATCGAGCCCGACGATCAGCTCATCGTGTTTCGCCATGGTCCCCCCCTGCCGGTGACTTGCGCAGATCGCGCAGCACCGGATTGCTCTTGAAGCGCAGGTCGACTTCTTGTGCGCCCGTGCTCTCGACGACGTCCGAGTCGGAGAGCGCGCGCCAATCGGCGAACGAGGTGTGCGCGTCGCTGCCGACGACGAGCCGCACGGTGCGCCCGAGCGTGCGCACGCGGATCTCGCCGGGGTGCGTCGCGTCGACGCTCGCCACGTTCACGCCCAGCTCGCGCGCGGCCGCGAGCACCGGGAGCCCGAGGCGCGCCTCGCCGGAGAGCTGCGGCAGCCGCTCGGCCTCGCCGGGCAGCGGCGGAAAGTGCGCGCCGCTGGCGTCCAGCGCGAGGCCGCTCGCTGCCTCGACGGCGACCGGCGTGCGCTCGGAGATCGAGATCACCAGCCGGTCGGGTGGAATCCGCGCCGCGCGCGCCCGCGCGATGCGCGGGTGCTTGGCGATCGCGAGCGCCGCCCGCTGCGGATCGACGTCGACCAGCGGCGTGTTCGCCGCGACCCCGGCGAGCTGCCAGAGTGACTCGCGGTCGAGCGAGCGCACGCCGAGGAAGTCGACGTGGTGCAGGCGGAACAGGTCGCCGCGCGCCAGGCCCGAGAACGCGCGCAGCTCGAGGTAGCCGTGATGCTGCGCCCAGAGCGCCGCGAAGCCGAGCGCCAGCAACGCGAGCGCGCGCTTCACGCCGCGGGGCAGAGTGGCGCCGTCGAGTCTGCGCGCGGTCACGCGTCGTCTCCCACGATGCGCACTTCCGTCTGCAGCTCGACCTGCGAGCGAGCGCGCACCGCCGCGCGCGCGCGCTCGATCAGCCGCAGCACGTCGGCGGCGCGCGCGCCGCCCGTGTTGACGATGAAGTTCGCGTGCAGCGGCGAGATCGTCGCGCCGCCCTCGCGCGCGCCCTTCAGCCCGGCGGCCTCGATCAGTCGCCCGGCGAAGTCACTCGGCGGATTCACGAACACCGAGCCGCAGGAGGGCTGGTCGACCGGCTGCGTCGCGCGCCGCTGGGCGAGCTGGCGCTTCTGCCGCTCGCGGATCGCGTCGGGGTCGTCCGCCGTGGTCGCGAAGGTCGCGGCCAACACGACGGCGCCCGCGGGCAGCTCCGTGCGCCGGTAGCCGAAGCGGAGCTCGGCGCGCGCGAGCGTGCGGGCTCGGCCGAGCGCGGGCTCGAACACCTCGACGGAGCCGACCAGATCCTTCATCTCGCGCTCGCGCGTCCCGGCGTTCATCGCGATCCAGCCTCCGACCGTCCCGGGGATCCCCACTGCGAACTCGAGCCCCGCGCGGCCCTGGTCCGCGGCGAAGCGGGTGACCTGCGAGTGACTCGCGCCGGCCTCTGCGCGCACACTGCCGTCCGCGCCGAGCGCCACGTCGCGCAGGCCCGCGAGCCGGACGACGACTCCGCGCACGCCGCCGTCGCGCACCAGCAGGTTGAACCCGCCGCCCAGCACCAAGAGCGGCAGCGCGCGCCCGCGGCAGAAGTCCGCCAGCCGCTCCAAGTCCGCGCGCGCGTCGGCGCGCACCAGCGCGTCGGCGGGTCCGCCGACGCGCAGCGAGGTCCAATCGGCGAGTGACTCGCCCAGCGCCACGCGGCCCGGGAGCAGTGCGAGAAGCTCGTCGGCGATCTGCGGGTCAATGCCCAGGGCCCCCTCCGTCCGGCGCCAGAAACTCCCCCGCCAGCCGGCCGATGTCTCCGGCGCCCATGAAGAACACGAGATCTCCCGGGCGCGCGAGCTCGCGCAGGCGCGGCACGATCGCGGACTTCTCCGGCACGAACTCGACTGCGCGGTGGCCGCAGGCTCGCACCGCCTCGGCGAGTGACTCGGCCGAGACGCCCGGGATCTTGTCCTCGCCCGCGGCGTAGATCTCGGTGAGCACGAGCACGTCGGCGTCGTGAAAGGCGCGCGCGAGCTCATCGAAGACGTCGCGCGTGCGCGTGTAGCGGTGCGGCTGATAGGCGACGACGATGCGCCGGCCGAGGCCCTCGCGCGCCGCCGCGAGCGCCGCGCGCACCTTGGCGGGGTGGTGCGAGTAGTCGTCGATCACGGTGATCCCGTCGCGCTCGCCGCGGATCTCGAAGCGGCGCTCGACGCCGCGGAACTCGGCGAGCGCCTCCGCGATGCGCGGTGCCGGCACGTCGAACTCGAGCCCGACCGCGAGCGCAGCCAGCGCGTTCTGCACGTTGTGCCGGCCGGGCACGCGCAGCGAGAATGCGCCCAGAGACTTGTTCTTGGCGCGCACCGCGAAGCGCATGCCGAGGCCCGCCGCTTCGACGCGTTCGGCGGCGACGTCGGCTTGCGGCGAGAGCCCGTAGGTCCAGATCCGCCGAGTGACTTGCGGCAGCAGCGTCTGCACGTGCGGATCGTCGATGCAGAGCACCGCTGCGCCGTAGAAGGGCACGCGATTCGCGAACTCGACGAAGGCGGCGTGGAGCGCCTCGAAGCTGCCGTAGTGATCGAGGTGGTCCCGGTCGATGTTCGTGATCACGACTACGGTCGGCACCAGGCGCAGGAACGAGCCGTCGCTCTCGTCCGCCTCCGCGACCAGTAGCTCGCCCGCGCCCAGCCGCGAGTTCGCGCCCAGACTGATCACGCGCCCGCCGACGATCGTGGTCGGGTCGAGGCCGCCGGCGGCGAGCACCTCGGCGGTCATCGATGTGGTCGTGGTCTTGCCCGCGGAGCCGCCGATCGCGATCCCGAACTTCATGCGCATCAGCTCGGCGAGCATTTCGGCGCGCGCGATCACCGGGATGCCCGCCGCCTCGGCCGCGCGCAGCTCGGGATTCGAGCGAGACACCGCCGACGAGAACACCACTACGTCCGCGCCAGCGATCGCGCCCGCGTCGTGGCCGATCGAGATGCGGATGCCGAGCTCGCGCATGCGCCGGGTCGCGGCGCTCTCGCGCAGATCGGAGCCGGACACGGAGTAGCCCTGCACGTGCAGGATCTCGGCGATCCCCGACATGCCGACGCCGCCGATGCCGACGAAGTGCACGCGCTGCACACGCCTTCTCATTTCTGTGGCCCTCGAGCAAGTAGCTCCTCGCACAGCCGCCAGATGTCGCGCGCGGCGTCCGGCCGCGCGCGGCGCAGAGCCGCCTCGGCCATGCGCGCGCGGCGCGCGGGGTCGCAGAGCAGTGACACGACCTCGTCGCCGAGCGCCGCGCCGGCGTCCGCGTCGGCGACGACCGCGCAGGCGCCGGCGCGCTCGAGCTCGCGCGCGTTCGCCATCTGGTGGTCGTCTGCGGCGAACGGGTAGGGCACCAGCACCGAGGCGACGCCGGCGACGCAGATCTCGGCGACGGTTCCGCCCGAGCGCGCGACCACGAGATCTGCGCGTGCCATCCGCTCCGGCAGATCGTCGAAAAATGCCGCGACGTCGGCGCGCACGCGCGCCGCGGCGTACGCCGCGCGCGTCTCGTCGAGCCCGGCCGCGCCCGTCTGATGGGTGATCTCGAGGCGCGGAAGCTCGGCCAGGCGGGGCAGAGCGGCGCAGATCGCGCGGTTGATCGAGCGCGCACCCTGACTCGCGCCCGTGATCAGGAGCCGGGTGACTCCGTCCTCGCCGCGCGGCGCCGCCCGCGGCAGCGCGCGCACCGGGCGGCCCGTCAGCACCGCGCGGCCGGCCGGGAAGAACGCGATCGCGTCCTCGAACGCGACGAACACGCGGCGCGCGAAGCGGCCGAGCAGCCGATTCGCCCGGCCCGGGCGAGCGTTCGGCTCGAGCAGCGCGGTCGGGATTCCGAGAGTCACTGCCGCCGCCACCGCGCCGACCGACGCGTAGCCGCCGACTCCGATCACCAGGTCTGCGCGCTCCGCGCGGAGCTGCGCGCGCGCAACGCGAATCCCGCGCAGGCCCGTCAGCACGCCGGCCATGCCGCGCAGAACTCCGCGGCCAGTCACTTGCGCGCTCGGCACCAGATCGAGCGGGTAACCCGCGGCGGGCACGTACTTCGTCTCGAGACCGCGCGCGGTGCCGACGAAGCGCACGGTCGCGCCGGGGTCCGCTTTGCGGATCGCGTCGGCGAGCGCGAGCGCGGGGAAGATGTGACCGCCGGTGCCGCCCCCCGCGAGCACGATTGCTAGCGCCATCCCGCCCTCCCGCGCTTGCTCGGCCGCGCCGCGTTTGCGATCAGCCCGAGCGACGCCAGGCTGGCGATCAGCGAGGTCCCGCCGTAGGACAGCAGCGGCAAGGTGCTGCCCTTGGTCGGCAGCACGCCCATCGCGACCCCCGCGTTCAGCATGGCCTGGAGCCAGAGAGTGAGTCCCGCTCCCAGGGTGACCAGGGTCGCGAACGGCGACTTGGCGCGCTGCGCGATGCCGAGCGACGACAGAGCGAGGACCGCGAAGCCCACCAGCACGAGGCCGACGCCGAAGAGTCCGACCTCCTCACCGACGACGGAGAGGATGAAGTCGTTGTGCGCCTCGGGCAGGAAGAACAGCTTCTGCTGGCCCGCGCCGAAGCCGACGCCGAACAGGCCGCCCGCGCCGAAGGCGAGCTGTGACTGCACGAGCTGATAGCCGTGCCCGCGCGGGTCCGCCCAGGGATCGAGGAACGCGAGCAGGCGCTGCACGCGGTAGTCGCGCACCAGCATCGCCGCAGCGGCGAGCGGCAGAGTGAGTGCGCCGGTCAGCGCCAGGTGGTCGAGGCGCGCGCCGGCCGCGAAGACCAGCACCGCGGCGAACATCGCGATCAGCATTGCGCCCCCGAAGTCCGGCTGACGCAACAGCAGCAGAATAGGAATTCCCGCCAGCAGCCCGGGCACGAGCACACTGACTCGGTAGTCGCCCATGCGGTCCTGCCGCGAGGCGAGCCACTGCGCGAGGCCGAACAATACGCCGAGCTTCGCCGGCTCGAGCGGCTGGAACGCGATCGGCCCGAGCGAGATCCAGCGCTGGGCGCCGCCGCCCGCGATGCCCAGGGGGGTGAAGGTCGCCGCGAGCGCCAGCACCGCGGCGGCCCACGCGGCCAGCCCGACCTTCTCGAGCCAGGCGAGCGGAGCGAAGAAGCACGCGGCCGCGATTGCGAGACCCAGGCCGAGCGCCAGTGACTGCCGCCCGAGATACGCGAGCGAGGTTCCGAACACGACCTCGGAGCGGGCCGCGCTCGCGCTGTAGACCATGACCAGTCCGAAGCCGACGAGCAGCACTCCGGCCACCGCGAGCTGCGAGGTGCCGAAGCGATTCAGCATGCCCCGCCTCCCGCCGCGTCGGGCAGCGCCTGCGCGAGCTCCGCGAAGCGCCGGCCCCGGTCCTCGAAGCTCTTGAACTGGTCGAAGCTGGCGCAGGCCGGCGCGAGCAGCACGACGTCGCCCGGCCGCGCGCTCACAGCGGCGCGAGTGACCGCCTCGGCGAGAGTCTCGACGCGCGCCACCGCGCACGCGCGCGCCAGTGCGCGCTCCAGGTCGGCGGCGGACTCACCGTACACGATCGCCGCTCGCACTCCCGCGCGGCGCGCGGCGTCGGCGAGCGGCGCGAAGTCGAGCCCCTTGTTGCGGCCGCCCGCGAGCCACACCACGGGCACCGTCTGCGCGAGCAGGCTCGCGACGGCTGCCGCGGGATTGGTCGCTTTCGAGTCATCGACGTAGCGCACGCCGCCGCGCACGCACACGTCGCGCACGCGGTGCGGCAGACCCTCGAAGCGCTCGAGCGCGGCGCGAATCGCGTCGGGGCCGGCGCCCGCGAGCGAGGCCGCCAGCGCCGCGGCCAGCGCGTTGGCGACCGGTCGCCGCGCGGCCGCGGAGAGCGCGCCCTGTGGCACGCGCAGCGCGATGCCGCCGTCGCGCACCAGTACGACGTCCTTGCCGTCGAGACAGGCGCCCGAGGCGAGTCGCTCCTCGGTCGAGAACTCGAGCACGCGCGCGGGCGCCGACTTTCCCACCGCGTGCGCCCACGGATCGTCGCGGTTCACCACGAGCCACGACTCGGGCCGCTGCAGCCGAGCAAGCCGCGCCTTCGCGGCGCCGTAGGCCGCGAGGGTGCCGTGCCGATCCAGGTGATCCGGCGCGAGATTCAGCAACACGGCGACGTCCGCGTGCAGCTTGCTCGCGTGCTCGAGCTGGAAGCTCGAGAGCTCGGCGACGATGCGCGTGTGCCCGCGCCCGACCAGCGCGCACAGGGCGGTGCCGAGATTCCCGCCGACCCCCGTGTCGAAGCCGCTGGCGCGCAGCATCTCGCCGACCAGCACGGTCGTCGTGCTCTTCCCGTTCGAGCCGGTGACTCCCACGAGCGGCGCGTCGAGAAACTCGGCCGCGAGATCGACTTCCGGGACCAGCTTCGGGTGCGGCGCCAACGGCACCCCCGGGCTCGCCACCACCGCGTCGAAGCGCGCGAAGTCGGGCGCGGCCGGGCCCGACAGAGCCTCGACCCCGGCCGCCAGGTCGCGCAGCGCCTCGGGGCTGCGGTCGTAGGCCGAGACCACGGCGCCCGCGCGCGACAACAGCTCCAGCGCCGCGCGTCCCGAACGCGCGAGCCCCAGCACGAGAACGTGTCTTCCCGAGTAACTCATCGCAGCTTGAGCAGAGAAATCGCGACCAAACCCAGGATCACCGAGATGATCCAGAAACGGACGATGATCTGCGGCTCCGGCCAGCCGCGCAGCTCGTAGTGGTGATGGATCGGCGCCATGCGGAAGACGCGCTTGCCGCGCGTCTTGAACGAGGCGACCTGGATCATCACCGAGAACATCTCGACCAGAAACAGGCCGCCCGCGACGACCAGCACCAGCTCCTGCCGGATGATGATCGCGACCGTCGAGAGCGCGCCGCCGAGCGCCAGCGCGCCGGTGTCTCCCATGAACACCGACGCCGGGTACGTGTTGTACCAGAGGAAGCCGAGCCCCGAGCCCATCAGCGACGAGCAGAAGATCGCGAGCGTGCCCGCGCCGGGCACGTGCTTCAGCTCGAGATAGTTCGCGATCACCGCGTTGCCGACGACGTAGCTGAACAGCCCGATCACTCCGGACGTGATCATCGTCGGGCCGATCGCCAGGCCGTCCAGGCCGTCGGTCAGATTCACCGCGTTCGAGAAGCCCACGATGAAGACCACCGACAGCGGCACATAGAGCCAGCCGATCGACGGGTGGAAGCCCTTCACGAGCGGCAGCGAGATCGCGGCGTCGAAGCCGGGGAGAGAGTAGAGCCACACCCCCGCGACGCCCGCGACCGCGCACTGACCGAGAAACTTGGCGCGCGCACTGATGCCCTTGGGGTTCTTCAGGATCGCTTTGCGGTAGTCGTCGACGAACCCGATCGCGCCGCAGCCCAGGGTCACGAACAGCACGATCCACACGAACGCGTTGGTCCACTCCGCCCAGAGCAGCGTGCTGGTGACCACCGCGAACAGGATCAAGGTGCCGCCCATCGTCGGCGTGCCGCGCTTCGACTGGTGCCGGTCGGGCGTGTCTTCGCGGATCGTCTGGCCGATCTGGCGACTCTCGAGCCAGCGAATCAGCGCGGGCCCGGCGATGAACGCGATCAAGAGCGCCGTGAGCGCTGCGCCGACGCTGCGGAACGTGAGATAGCGGAAGACGTTGAAGGCCGAGACCTGGGGCGAGAGCAGCTCGTAGAACAGGTGGTACAGCATCAGCAGGTCTCCGCGAGCAGCTTCACGACCCGCTCGAGCTTCATGCCGTGCGAGCCCTTCACGAGCACCGTATCGCCGGAGCGGGCGTTCGCGCGCACGAGCGCGGCCGCTTGCTCCGCGCCGTCGGTTTCCAGCACGCGAGGGAGTCCCGCCGAGCGCGCGCCGGCAGCGGTGTTCGCCGAGAGCGCGCCGACCGCCACGAGTACGTCGACACCCGCCGTCGCGGCGCGCCGACCCACGTCGGCGTGCAGGAGCGCGGCGCCCTCGCCGAGCTCGAACATGTCGCCGAGCACCGCGATCGCGCGGCCGCCGCCGCGCAGCTCGGCGAGTGTCTCGAGCGCGCGCGCCACGGAGTGCGGATTCGCGTTGTAGCTGTCGTCGATCACGAGCATTCCCCCGGGCGTGCGCACGAGCGCGACCCGGCCAGGAACGCCGCTGAAGCCCTCGAGCCCGTTCCGGATCGCGTCGAGCGGCCGCGCGCCGAGCAGGCCGGTCGCGTGCGCCGCGGCTGCGGCGCAGAGTCCGTCGTCGACGAGGTGCAGGCCGGGCGCGCTCATGCGGATCCGCGTCTCCCCCGCGGGACACGCGAGTGTGTAGAGCGCGGCGCCGTTCTCGACGCGCTCGACGCGCGCTCGGAAGTCCGCCGGCGCGCGCAGCGCGAAGCGCAGCTTCCGGCCCGCGAAACGCGCCGACTGCGCGACACAGTTCGCGTCGTCTGCGTTCACGATCGCGGTCGCGCCGGCGCGCATGCGCGCGAACAGCTCTCCCTTCGCCGCCGCGATCGCCTCGAGCGAGCCGAGCAGCCCGAGGTGCGCGGGCGCGACGTTGGTAATGGCGCCGACCGTGGGATCCGCGATGCGCGTGAGTGCGTCGATCTCGCCCGCATGATTCATGCCCAGCTCGACGACGAGCGCCTCGTCGTCGGCGGCCAGGCCCAGGATCGAGAGCGGCAGGCCGATGTGATTGTTCAGATTCCCCGGCGTGCGGCGCACGCGGCGCCCGGACGCTTCGAGCACGCGCGCGCACAGCTCCTTCGTGGTGGTCTTGCCGTTCGAGCCGGTGATCGCGACGACCGGGCCGGTGAAGCGCGCGCGGTGCGCGCGCGCGAGCTCGCCGAGCGCAATCACCGTGTCGCTCACCACGATCGCCGCGACGCCGAGCGACGGATCGGGCGCGCGCCCGACCATGACCGCCGCGGCGCCCAGCCGAGCGGCCTCGGGCACGAAGTCGTGGCCGTCGAAGCTCTCGCCGCGAATCGCCACGAAGAGCGAGCCCGGAGGCAGCGCGCGCGAGTCGGTCGAGACACTCGTGACCTCGCGCTCGGCCGGGCCGAGCAGGGTTCCTCCGCAGTTGCGCGCGAGCTCGCCGAGCCGCCAGCTCACGCCGCGCCTCGCGCGCGAAGCGCGCGCAGCGCCTCTTCGCGGTCGTCGAAGTGCCGCTTCTCGCGCCCGACGATCTGGTAGTCCTCGTGACCCTTGCCGGCGATCACGACACAGTCGTCGCGGCGCGCGCCGGCGATCGCGCGCGCGATCGCCGCGCGCCGGTCGGCGATCACCTCGTGCGCACCCGACAGTCCGACCGCGACGTCGCGCAGGATCGCGTCCGCGTCTTCCGTGCGCGGGTTGTCGCTGGTCGCGATCACGAAGTCCGCGTTCGCGCAGGCGGCGCGCGCCATCGGCGCGCGCTTGGTCTTGTCGCGGTCACCGCCGCAGCCGAAGACCGCGATCAGCTGGCCGCGCACGAGCGGCCGCACGCGCGAGAGCATGCGCTCCAGTGAGCTCGCGGTGTGCGCGTAGTCGACGAGCACGACCGGCGGCTCACTGCCCACGCGCTCGAGGCGCCCGGGAATCGGCGGGCACGACTCGAGCCCGCGCTTCACCGCGTCCCACGAGATGCCGAGCGCGCGCCCGACGGCGATCGCGGCGAGCGCGTTGTCGATCTGGAAGTCGCCGGGCAGCGGAAGATCGAGCTCGATCTCGGCGTCGGGCCCGCGCACGCGCAGGCGTGAGTGCGCCAGCTCGACGTGCTCCTCGACGCTGGTGAAGTCCGCATGCGCCTGCGGCCCGCGGCCGTAGGTCACGACCGAGCTGCCGCCCTTGCGCGCGATCTCCGCGAGCCTCGGCGTCCACGGGTCGGACGCGTTCAGCACCGCGGTGCCGGCGAGCAGCTCGGGCGCGAACAGGAGCGACTTCGCGCGGCCGTAGCTCTCGAGGTCGCCGTGGAAATCCAGGTGATCGCTCGCGAGCTGCGTGAACACGGCGACCGCGAAGCGCAAGCCGCGCACGCGCCCCAGCGCGAGGCTGTGCGACGAGACCTCCATGGCGACGGCCTCGACGCGCGCGTCGCGCATGCGCGCGAGCCAGCGCTGCAGGTCGAGTGACTCGGGCGTCGTCATCGCCGCCTTCTCTTCGAAGCCGGGATAGCGGACCGAGATCGTGCCGAGGCTGCCCGCGCGCTTGGCCGCGGCTCGCAGCACGGACTCACACAGCCGCACGGTGCTCGTCTTGCCCTTGGTCCCGGTCACACCGACCAAGATCAGCGAGCGCCCCGGCTGGCCGAAGAAGCGCGCCGAGACGTCGGCCAGCGCGCTGCGCGCATCGCGCACGACGGCGACGCCGATCGCCGCGGGAAGCGAGGCCGGCGCTTCCTCGACCAAGAGCGCGCTCGCGCCGGCGGCGAGCGCATCGGCGATGAAGCGGTGGCCGTCGGTCTCCGCGCCGCGCAGCGCGGCGAACAGGGCGCCGGGCCGCACGCGGCGGGAGTCATACGCGAGGTCGTCGACGCGCGCGTCGGCGCGCCCCAGGACGCGGGCGTCCAGGTCCGCGACCAGCTCGGCAAGCGTCGCCGTCAACCCGAGTCCCCCGCACGCGCGTCGGCGCGTGTCTCGATCCGCGGCGCGGTCGGGCGCTCACTCGGCTCCGGCGCAGCGCTGCCCAGCTGGTCGAGAGCGTACGCCGCGACCTCGCGAAACACCGGCGCAGCGACGACGCCGCCCGTGTGCAACCCCTGCGGCTCGTCGACGAAGACGCCGATCACGAAGCGCGGATTCACGACGGGTGCGAATCCGACGAACGACGCGATGTAGTCCTTCTGTGAGTACGTGCCTTCCTTCACCTTCTGCGCCGTGCCCGTCTTGCCGGCGACGGCGACGTTCGGCAGCGCGGCGGCGGTCCCGGTTCCGCTCTCGACCACGGCGCGAAGCATGGCGACCACTTCGCGCGCCGTCTGTTCGGAGATCACGCGCGGTCCGGGCTCGATCGCCACGGCTTCGCCGTCGCTTCGCGTCACCGCGAGCAGCCGGGGGGTCACGCGTCGCCCGCCGTTCGCGAACACCGCCATGGCCGCGACCAGCTGCACGGGAGTCACCGTGATTCCCTGACCGAACGAGAGGTTCGCGCGCTCGACCGCCTGGCGCTCGTGTAGCTCGCGCACCGAGCCGGAGATCTCGCCGGGAAAGCCGCTGCCCGGCACGTCGCCGAAGCCGAACCGGCGCACGCCTTCGACGAGGCGGCGCGCGCCGAGCCGCTCGGAGATCTTCGCCGCGCCGATGTTGGACGACACGCGCACGATGTCGCTGACCGTGAGCAGCCCGTGCGGGTGAAAGTCGCGAATCGTGCGGCGGCCGATGCGGAAGCTGCCGTTCTCGCAGTCGAAGACCTCGTCCGGTCGCACCACGCCAGCGTCGAGCGCGAGCGAGACAGAGAACGGCTTCATGGTGCTGCCGGGCTCGAATCCGTCGACGAACGCGCGCGCGCGGTAGAGTGACTTGTCCTCCAGCCAGAAGCGGTTCGGGTCGAAGCCCGGCGCCTCGGCGAGCGCGAGGATCTCGCCGGTCTGCGGGTCGAGCGCGACCAGGGTCGCGTGGCGCGCGCTCGTCTTGCGCAGCGCCTCCGCCAGGGCGCTCTCGGCGAAGTGCTGCAGGCGGACGTCGAGCGCGAGCCGCACGGCTCGGCCGGTGCGCGCCGCGGGTGCGCTCGCCACCGTCGGCAGCACGTTGCCGTGAGCGTCGACGCGCGCGCTGAACTCGGCGCTCGCGCCGCGCAGCTCGCCGTCGTAGGCGAGCTCGAGCCCGGACAGGCCGCGGCCGTCGCGGTCCGCGAAGCCGAGCAGCGGCCCCGCGAGATCGCCGTTGGGGTAGAAGCGGCGGCGCTCCGGGATCAGCTGGACCCCTGCGAGCGAGAGGCGGCTCACCTTCGCCGCTGCGTCGGGAGACACCCAGCGCTGCAGCCAGACGAAGCCGTTGCCGCGAGTGAGTCGCCCCTCGAGCTCGCGAGCCGGCACGCCGAGCGGCCCCGCCAGGGCGCGCGCCGCCGCGTGACCGTCGGCGATGCGCTTCGGCCAGCCCGCGACGGAGTCCACGGTCGCCGAGACCGCCAGGACCGTCCCGCGCCGGTCCTCGAGATCCGCGCGCAGCGCCTCGAGCGCGACGGTGGTCGAGGCCTGCCGGCCCGCGCGGTCCGAGAGCCAGTCGGCGTCGAGCGTCTGCAGCTGGATCGCGCGCGCGAAGAGCGCCGCGAAGCCGAGCAGCGCGGCGAACGCGATCGCGTCGATCCTGCCCGGCCGGAGTCCCGCGCGGCGGCGAGCCCGCCGGCGGCGACTCACCGCGCTCTCCCGGCGGCGACCGGGTGGAGTGAGTGACCGGTCGCGTCCAGCGCGACGACTTGCTCGGGCCGCGGATAGGTGAGCCCGATCGCGCGCGCGCGGGGCTCGATTCTCTCGGCCGCGGAGAGCGCCGCGGCCTCGACGCGCAGCCGCTCGACTTCGAGCGAGAGCGAGCGCTCCTGGGCGGCGCGCCGGCCGAGCTCGTAGCGCAGCGAAGTGAGTCGCGTGCGCACGTAGACCAGAACCCCCGACGCGGCGATCACACCGAGCGCGAGCGCCAAGAGCACCTGGAACCAGGGACCGCTCTTGCGCAGGCGCGAGTTCAGCAACGCACGCCCCCGCGCAGGCGCGCGCTGCGCGCTCGGGGGTTGCGGCGTGCCTCGGCCGGCTGAGGCCCGCGACCGCGCCCCAGGAGACGCATGCGCGGCTTCCGGCCGCAGCCGCAGACGGGAAGCTGAGGCGGGCAGATGCAGCCGCGCACCTCGCGCGCCAGAAATGCCTTCACGCGCCGGTCCTCGCCCGAGTGATAGGAGAGGACCGCGAGCCGGCCCCCGGGAGCCAGGACCTCGAGCGCCGAAGCGAGCCCCGCGTCGAGCTCGTCGAGCTCTTCGTTGACCGCCATGCGCAGCGCCTGGAACACGAGCGTCGCCGGATGGTGTCGCCGGCGCGGCAGCCGCACGCCTTCGAGCGCCCGGAGCAGCGCTTGCACGGTCTCGATCGGCCGCACCGCTGCGAGCGCGCGCGCGACGCGTGCTGGGAAGGGCACGCCTCCGCGGCGGAGCAACTCGACGAGATCCGCCTCCTCGAGCCGCGCCAACAGCTCGGCCGCCGTCTCGCCGCGGCTGCGGTCGAGCCGCATGTCGAGCGGCACCGGGGTGCCGCCGTCGCGGAACGAGAGGCCGCGCTCGCTCTTGTCGAGCTGCTCCGAGCAGACTCCGAGGTCGAACAGGACGCCGTCGACCGGTGAGACGCCTGCGCCGGTGACCACTTCGCGCAGGAACGAGAAGCGCGCGTGGAAGAGCCGCGCCGCGGGGCCGAAGCGCGCGAGCCGGCGCTCGGCGACCGCGAGCATCTCCGCGTCGCGGTCGAGCCCGACGAGCACGCCGGCGGGGCCGAGCTGCGAGAGGATCGCCTCGGCGTGGCCGCCGTGCCCGGTGGTCGCGTCGACGATCCGCGCGCCCGGGCGCGGCGCGAGCAGCTCGAGCACCTCCGCAACCATCACCGGTGTGTGACCCGCGCTCACCGGGTCGCGCCCCGCAGCAGCCGCGAGTGCTGCGCGTAGTTCTCCTGCGTGTTGGCGATTGCCGCCTCGTAGCGCGCGCGGTCCCAGATCTCGACCCGGTCGTTCAGTCCGGTGAAGACGATCTCGCGCTCCAGCCGCGCGCGGCGCCGCAGCGGGGGCGGAATCAGGATCCGCCCCTGGCGGTCTACACTGCACGGTGTCGCGTTGCCGACGATGAGTCTCTCGAGCGCTTCCGCAGCGTCGTTCAGCACCTCGGAGGCGAGGCGCTCGCGCAGGCGCTTGAAGGTCTCGGCCGGAAAGATCGAGAGACAATGTTGTCCAGCCGTGAGCCAGGGTGACTCGCTGCCGCGAGTCAGAAGGTCGCGGAATTCCTTCGGAAGGCTCGTGCGCCCCTTCTCATCGAGAACGTGCTCGTGGCACCCCCAGAACATCTGTCCACCGGCTCCCGCGCGCACCGGTGGGAAGGGGGCCCCAAAGACTCGGTGCTCCCCCCCTGAACAGCACCTGGAGCCCTTGGGGCCCTATCCCACTGAGTTGGATCCTACCTCCACCAGATCCCACGAGTCAACCCCGAAATGCAAAGAAATTCCGAGAAAAATCGAGCACCTGGCGACCCGGGGGGCGCCTCGAATCTGGCCCCTGTATATAGGTTGCGTCGCGCGCGTCAGCGCAAGATGTTGGGGTCGGCTCGGGCTATCCGTAGCTATGAACGCGCAGTGCCGACCAGTGAGTCACGTGGGCCGCGCGAATTTTCTCTGCCACTCGCATCCCACCCTGAGTCGGCGGCGGAAATTCCCGCGCCCGGAGCTCCGGCTCGCCGAGCACGAGCACGACTTCGGCGACTGACTCGCCCAGCGCGTCGAGGTCGTAGCCGCCCTCGAGCGCGAGCACGATGCGGCCGCCGCAGACTTCGTCGGCGACCGCGCGCAGGCGCGCGGCGAAGGCGCCGAAGCCCGCCGTCGACACGTTCATCCCGCCGAGCGGATCGCGCGCGTGCGCGTCGAATCCGGCAGAGACGAGCAGCATCTCCGGCCGCCAAGCCAGCAGCATCGGCACGAGCAGCTCGTCGAAGACCTGACCGTACTCGGCGTCGCCGCAGCCGGCCGGCATCGGGAAGTTCACCGTCGCGCCCAGCCCGCGCGCGCTGCCCTGCTCGTCGAGCGCGCCCGTCCCCGGGTAGAAGGGGAACTGGTGCAGCGACGCGAACAGAACGTCGCGCTCCGCCTCGAACAGGTGCTGCGTCCCGTTTCCGTGGTGGACGTCCCAGTCGACGATTGCGATCCGCTCCACCCCGGCGCGTGCGCGCAGAGCCTGGGCCGCGATCGCGACGTTGTTGAACACGCAGAAACCCATGGGCGCCAGGCGCTCGGCGTGGTGTCCGGGCGGGCGGAGGGCCGCGAAGGCCGACTTCGCATCGCCCGCGGCGACGGCGAGCGCGGCATCGACCAGCGAGCCCGCTGCCAGGCGCGCCACTTCGAGCGAGCGCGGCGACGTGTAGGTGTCCGGATCGAGCTGACCCGAGCGGCCCTCGACACCGGCGAGCGCGGCGAGGTACTCGCGCCCGTGCGCGAGGAGCAGCTCGTCTTCGCTCGCCTCGCGGGGCGCGAGCGCGCGCGTTCTCTCCGCGATCGGATCGAGCGCTCGGTCGATTGCGGCAAGTCGCTCGGGCCGCTCGGGGTGTGGCCGCGAAGGCACGTGCTCGCGAAAGCGGGGATCGCGGACGACGAGCGGGCGTGAGTCGATCACCCGCGCAGCATAGCGGTGATTGACACCCTCCGGCGGCTGGACGATACAACGCGTCGTGGCCGCCAGGCGATTGCCAGAGTACGGGCGCCGGGGCCTCGCGATCACCGGCCTCGGCACCTTCACGGGAGCGCGGATCGCCGAGCGTTTGCTCGAGGCAGACGCTCCGCCGCGCATCGTCGCGCTCGACTTGCGTCTGCCGCGGCGGCTCGAAGGCCGCGTCCGCTTCCACCCCGTCGACCTGACCGAGCCCACGGCGGACAGCTTGCTCGCCGAGATTCTCGAGAAAGAGGGCTGCGACGCGCTGCTGCACGCGGCGTTCTTCACCGACCCGAATCCCGACCTCGAGCTCTCGCACGAAGTCGAAGTCGTCGGCTCGCTGCACGTGATGAATGCCGCGGCGGCGGCCGGCGTGCGCAAGCTGGTGGTGGTCAGCGGCGCGCAGCTGTACGGACCGCACCCCGACAATCCCGGCTATCTCACCGAGGAGCACGCGCTGCGCCCGCACCGCGGCGCTCACGCGCTGCGCGACCGCGCCGAGATGGAGGGTCTGCTCCGGATCTTCGCGCAGAGGCACCGCGAGGTCGTGGTCACTTCGCTGCGGCCCGCTTGGATTCTCGGCCCGAGCTTCGAATCGTCGCTGACGCGCCGGCTTGAGAGCTCGCGCGTGGTGACTCTGCTCGGCTACGACCCGCTGCTGCAGTTCCTGCACGAGGAGGACTGGCTCGACGCGGTCGAGCTGGTGCTCGAGCGCGATGCGCCCGGGCCCTGGAACCTGGCGGGCGACGGCGTTCTGCCTCTGTCGACCCTGATCCGGCTTGCGGGCAAGCGCGCGCTGCCGCTGCCGCATCCGCTGCTGTACCGGGCCGCACAGCTCGACTCACTCGCCCGCACGGGTGACTCGCCGGCGGCGTTCTACGATCACCTGCGCTTCGGGTGGGTCGTCGACACGCGACGCGCTCGGGAGCAGCTCGGCTTCGAGCCGATCTACACCACGCAGGAGGCGTGGATGAGCTTCGTCGTCGCGCGCCGGCTGCGGGGCTACCGGTGAGCCGCCGGATCCCACCGGACGTGCTCGCGGAGCTGCGCGCCTCGGTGCACGAGCTGCGTGGCGAGCTCGAGCGCCGCTTCGGCATCGGCGAGATGCGCGAGCCCCCGCCGATCGCGCGCCCGCTCGCCGGCGAGTCACTCGGCGAGGAACGGAGCGCGGACGACTCATCGACGTCCGGGTCGGGCGTCGAGCCGCCCGCCGAGGGCTTCTTCGCTCAGGTTCGGGGCGAGCTGCGCGCGCGGATCGACGAGATCGACGTCGTGAAGATCTACGAGTCACTCCGCGAGTGGATCGCGATTCCGGGCTCCGGCGACATCTCGGCCGAGGTCGACGACTTCGGGCTCGACGAGCGCTATCTGCAGCGGGCGCGGCGCTGGCTCGACTGGCTCTACGAGACCTGGTGGCGCGTCGACGTGGCCGGCATCGAGAGCGTGCCCGACGTGCCCCGCGTGCTGTTCGTGTCGAACAGCGCGGGCATCCTGCCGTGGGACGCGCTCATGATCGCCCACGCCGTCGAGCGCACTCACGCGTCGCGGCGCCGGCCGCGACCGATGGTGGCGGATTGGATCGCGACCTTGCCTTTCTCGCAGTCGCGGCTCGCGCGGCTGGGCGCCGTGCGCGCGTGCGCCGAGAACGCCGAGAGACTGCTGCTCGCGAATCAGTGGGTGATCGCGTTTCCCGAGGGTCAAAAGGGCGCGCTGAAGCCGTTCCGCGAGCGCTACCGGCTGCAGCGCTTCGCGCGCGGCGGCTTCGTCTCGCTGGCGGCGCGGCTGCACGCGGCGATCGTCCCGGTCGCGGTGGTCGGCTCCGAGGAGGTCCATCCGATCCTGTTCGAGCCGCGCATCCTGCGCCGGCTGCTGGGCGTGCCGGTGCCTGTGACTCCCACGTTCCCGCTCCTCGGCCCGCTGGGGGTGGTCCCGTTGCCGAGCCGCTGGCGCATCCGCTTCGGCGAGCCGCTCTGGTTCGACGGGGTGTCGCCGGAGCAGGCCGGCGATCCGCTCTACGTGAACCGCACGCGCGAGCGCGTGCGCGGCGCAATTCAGAGTCTGCTCGACGAAGAGCTGCCGCGCCGGCGCTCGGTCTTCGCCTGACGCGGCGCAGGCCTAGAGTGCGCGCTCGCGGCTCGCGTCGAGCGCAGTGAGTCGCGCCTCGAAGCTCTCGAGGGCAGCGGCCAGCCGCTCGAGATTCTTGTTCAGCGCTTCGAGATCGCCGCGCGTCGGCAAGTCTGCCACGCGCAGCACGCGCTCGACGGCGTTGTGCACGGTCTCGCGGAGATCGGCGGTGTCGAACCTCGCGGCCTCGCCCGGCGTGCGGATCCAGCGCTTCACGTTGTCGCGCATCTCGTTCAGGTTCGTCTCGACGTCGCCCACGCCGCGCCGCACCAAGCTGTACAGCGCATCGCCGCCGCGCTGGATCAGCTCGGCGAGCAAGGTGCCCGAGACGGCCCCGTCGCGATCGCGGTTCTCTTTCTGATCGTCGACGAGGATCTGCGAGAGCACGATCGGCGTGATCTCCTCGCCGCTCTCGTTGTCGATCACGCAGATGTCGTGCCCTTCGCGCACCAGCTCCGAGATTCCCCGCAGCGTGATGTACCGGCTCGATTCGGTGTTGTAGAGCTTCCTGTTCGCGTAGCGCTTGATCAGGATCGCCATGGCGCGCGAGTATCCCACCGCGCCGGGGGTGGGTCAAACTTCCGGCTGGTGTCTCGCCGCGCGCGCGGAGGCGGCTCTGCGAACAAGTCGGCGAGCGCGGCGAACACCTCCGCGACGCGCGCGGCGGCTCGATCCGACGCTGCGCGCGCGCGCCAGCGCCGCTCCTCGGCGCGCAGCGCCGCGTGCAGCTCGGAGCGCGCGAGCGCGCTCGCGCGGAGCGCCTGGACGCCTGCGGCGAGCGCGAGCGCCAGCTCCTCTGCGGCGCGCAGCAGGTGGCCGAGCGCGCTCGCCGCAGAGTCAGGCACGCTCGCGGCTTCCGAAGATCTCGCGCGCGACTCGCGCGAGTCCCTCGAACGCGTGGACGTCCTCGGCGAAGAGCGGCACCGAGCAGAGCGCGTCGGCTTCGAGCGGCAGCGAGCGCTCGAGCTGCTGACGCACGGCGGCGTCGCGGCGCGCGAGAGCCGCTTGCGCGCGCGCCGCGCCGACCAGCGCGCGCGCGCAAGCGGCCGCGTCGAGCTCGCGATCCGCCGAGGCGATCGCGTCCGCCAGCCAGCGCTCGGCCTCCGCCACCTCGGCGGGGTCGTCCGCGGGCGGCTCGCCGGCGCCCGGCCACGGGTGCACGCGGTTGAGGACGAGGCCCGCGAGATGGATGCCCTCGCTCTGCAGCCGCTCCCAGAACGCCTGGGCGCGGCGCGCCTGCTGCAAGTCGGGTCCCGCGACCAGGACGAAGCCGCAGCTCGGGTCCCGCAGCAGCCGCTCGACCTCGCGGGCGCGCTCGCCGAAGCCGGCGAGTAACTCCTCGAACGCAAGCAGGAACTCGGAGATCGCGGTCAGGAACTCGAGGCCAGTCACTCGCTCGAGCATGCGCAGCACGAACTCGGACCCGCTGCGGAAGATGCGCAGGCTCGCACGGCCCACGACCGCCGCCGGGTGCAACAGCAGCTTCAGGAACTGGCCGTCGAGAAAGCCCGACAGGCGGCGCGGCGCGTCGAGGAACTCGAGCGCGTGCGCGGCGGGCGGAGTGTCGAGCACGATCAGGTCGTAACGCGATTCTGTGTAGACCTGCAGCAGCTTCTCCGTCGCCGAGTACTCCCGGCTGCCCGCGAGCGCGTCGGTCAGGTTGCGGTAGATCGGGTTCGCGAAGATCCGCGCGCGCGCCGCTGGATCGGGTGCGAGCCGCTCTACCAGCTCGTCGAAGGTGCGCTTCGTGTCGAGCATGAGCGCGGAGAGGCTGCCGCCGGGGCGCGCGCCGAGCGCCGCGAGGCGCTCCGCGGGAACCTCGCGCGCCTGGTGGTCGAGCGGGCCGGTGCCGAGCGCGTCGGCCAACCGGCGCGCGGGGTCGATCGTCATCACGAGCACGCGCTTGCCCATGCGCGCGGCCTCGAGCCCGAGCACTGCCGCGATCGTGGTCTTGCCGACGCCGCCCGTCCCGACGGTCACCAGCACGCGGCAGTCGAGCCAGCGATCGGGCTTCACGCCAGCGCTCCGCGCAGCTCGTGGGCCAGCGCGGCGACGCCGGCGGGGCCGTCCACGCCGCACGCCAGCCACGGCACCTGGAGCGGCGAGTCACCCGTCGCGCGCGCGAGCTCGCCGAGAAACTCGGCCTGCATCCGAGCGCGCGCCAGGCGGTGGCGCACCGCTGCGGCGACGATCCCCGGCTCCGCGAGCGGCGTAGGCGCGCCGCGCGGCAGCGTGTCCAGGCACGCGAGCGCGCGCTCCGGGTCGGCGAGCCCGAGCTTCGGCTCGACCCCGTTCGCGATCACCGGCCCGAGCCCGACACCGAGCTCGCGCACGCGCGCGCGCAGCTCGAGTGTCTCGTTCACGGGTAGCTCCTCCGGCAGAGTGACCGGCAGCACGAGTGTGCGCGCCGCGTCGGTCAGCAGCGCCTGGACCCGGTCGGTGTTGCGCCGCAGCGGCCCCATGCGCACGGTGTCGATCACGACCGACGGCGCGGAAAGCAGCGAGAGGCCGTGCCCGGTCGCGGGCGCGTCGACCACGATCAGCGGCCAGCGCGCGCCGCCGCCGGGATCCTCGAGCGAGGCCAGGTGCCAGAGCTTCCCCAGCGTGATCAGCTCGCGCCAGCCGGGCGCCGCGTCGAGAAAGCGCTGGAACGCGCCGTTGCCGACGATCGCGCGCGCGAACAGGCGCACGTGGAGCTGCAGCTCGAGATACTCCTCGAGCGCGCGCTGGGGCACGAGTCGCAAGCTGAACAGGCGCTCGCCAATCGGCTGCGGCTCGCCGCGCGCCGCCGCCGCGCCGTCTCCCGCTCCGCCCAGGAGCTCGGGCAGCACGTCGGACGAGCCGAGCTCGACGACCACGGTCCGCACGCCCTCGCGTGCAGCCAGCACGCCGAGCGCCGCAGCGATGCTCGTCTTGCCGGTCCCGCCCTTGCCGGTGACGAGCAAGAGACGGCGAGAGAGGAGCGCAGCGAGCGTTCCTGTCACCCGCGCACCTCAAGCGCGCAGCGCTCCGCACCGACGAGAAACGCTGCGGCCGGGGCATCGACATGATCGTCCAGTGCGAGAACTGCGAGACACGCTTTCACGTTGCGGATGCGCGCATTCCCGAAAAGGGGGCGCGCGTGCGCTGCTCGCGCTGTCACCACCGCTTTCACATCACGCCCTCTTCGGGCACGGCCACGAGCCCGAGTGCCGCCGGCGATGTTAGCGCGCGGTCGCAGCCGCGCGGCGGTGAGCCGCGCGAAGAGGACGAGCTCGACAACCCCGAGTTTCTCTTCGACGAGCAGTCCGGTGAACAGAGCACGCCCTCGCGTCCCACGCCGCGCGCGGCGCGTCCGTCGCCGGTCGCCGAAGAGCCGCCGCCCGAAAAGCCGGCCGCCCCCGCGCCGCACGTTCCCGAAGCGCCTCCGCCCGCGCCTCCCGCACAGGCGCTCGAGGAACGCGTGGTCGCGACGACCGGCAAGACCGCGCAGGAGATGCTCGACGCCGGCGCGCCGAACCTGGGCTCCGGGTCGGGGCCGGTCGAGTTCGCCCCGGCGCTCCAGGACCCCGACTCGGACGACACGCGCAGCCGCTTCTTTCTCGGCGACGACGCGCCGCCCGCGGAGCGCGAGCCCCCGCCGTCGATCCGACCCGCGAAGGACAAGCCGGCGAGGGTCGCGGCTCCGGCGCCGGCAGCCGTGCCCGAGCTCGAGGCCGGCTTCGGCGGCGGGTCACTCGGCGAGGAAGTAGAGGAGGGCGACGCCGGCTGGGACTCGCTGACTCGCTCGGCGGAGCCGGCGAACGTGTTCGAGGCCGCGGCTTCGTTCGGCATGGTGACCGAGCCGTCCGTTCCCTCGGCGCCTGCGGGCGCCACGCGGGCGACGCTCTTCGATCAGCCGGAGCCGCCCGCGGACACCAAGAAGCGCAAGGCGCCGGGCAGCGCCGCGTTCGATCCCGAGGCCGCGAGCCCCGCGGGGACGATCGCGCGGATCGCCGCATGTCTGGTCGGGGTCACTTTGCTCGCGGGCACCGCGCGCGGCCTGCTGATGCAGCGCGATGCGCGAGTCGCCGGCTCCGAAGTCGAGCAGGCCGCGGGCTGGACCGCCGCCGACGTCGAGACGTTCGTCGCGCGCGACAGCCTCGGTGAACGCGTGCTCGTGGTGCGCGGCAACCTGATTCCCGAAGGCGCGGCGCCCCCGCCCGAGGTGCAAGTGAGTCTGCTCGAAGTCACCGGCGAGCGGGTCGGGGAGCCGCGCCGTGCCTGGCTCGAGCGGCTCGACGACGCGGAGATCGCGCCGGACGAGCTCACGGTGAAGCTCGCGGCTGACCCGGGCGAAGTCTCGGGGATGGGGCCGCAAGTCACCGGCTTCACCGTCCTGCTTCCCGATCCGCCGGCGCGCGCGCGGCGGCTGCAAGTCACTTTGCTCGCGGGCAAGCAGCCGACGCGCGGCACTGCGACCGCGGTCGCGCCTGCGCCCGCGACGCCCGCCGCGGTCCAGCCGCAGCTCGCGACCCCGGCGGCCGTGCCGCCGGCGGACGCGCCGACCGCGCCCGACGCGGTCGTGCCGGCCGCGCCGGAGCCCGAGTGAGTCGCCGCTCCCGGCGCTAGCTCTCGGGCTTCTTCGGGTCGCCGTCCTTGGACTCGGGCGTGACGTCGATCTCGGGCGGCGCCTTCAGGGCGCTGCGGAAGTTCTTGATTCCCTCGCCGAGACCTTGGCCGATCTGCGGCAGACGACCCGCTCCGAAGATCACGATCACGATCACCAGGATGACGAGCAGCTCGCCCATGCCGAGACCAAACATATGAGGGAAGGTCGGCGGCGCGCCGGTTGAAGTCAAGCGATCGACCCGGGACACTCGCGCGATGAAGCCGGGGATTTTCAAGGCGTATGACATTCGCGGACTCGCGCCCGAGGAGCTCGACGCGCGCGGCGCTCTCGCGATCGGACGCGCCTTCGCGCGCCACCTCGAAGGCGGGCCCATCGCCGTCGGCTACGACATGCGCGCCAGCGCCGACGAGCTGCGCGACGCGTTCCTCGCCGGACTCTGCGGCGAGGGCCGGTCGGTGATCGACATTGGGCGCGTCTCGACGCCGATGCTCTACTTCGCCACCGCGTCCAGCGGCGCGGCCGGCGGCGCCATGATCACCGCCTCGCACAATCCCGGCGCCTACAACGGCTTCAAGCTCTGCGGGCGCAACGCGCTGCCGATCGGGATCGAGTCAGGTCTCGCCGCGATTCGCGACCGCGCGCTCGCGCTCGCGGGCGACCCCGCTCCGCCGACACGCGCCGGTGTTACCCGGCGCGACGTGAAGCCGGCGTACTTCGACATGCTGCTCGAGCTGTTCCCGGCGCGCCCGCGCCTGCGCGCCGTGATCGACGCCGGCAATGGGATCGCCGGCGAGGCGCTGATCGGGCTGCTCGACCGCCTGCCGCTGCAGGCGAAGCGCATGTATTTCGAGCCCGACGGCTCGTTTCCGAATCACGAGGCCGATCCGCTGAAGGCGGAGAACCTGCACGACCTGCAGCGCGCCGTGCGCGCCGAGCAGGCCGACCTGGGGATCGCCTTCGACGGCGACGGCGACCGCGCGGTCTTCGTCGACGAGCAGGGCGACGCGGTGCCCGCGGACCTGATGACCGCGCTGTTCTGCGATGTGATGCTCGAGCGCAGACTGCTCGGAGCGAAGCCCGGGATTCCGATCCTCTACGACCTGCGCTCCAGCCGCATCGTTCCCGAGACCGTGCGCGCGCGCGGCGCCGAGCCGGTGCGCGGCCGGGTCGGGCACGCGTTCATGAAGGCGGTGATGCGCGAGCGCGGCGCCTGCTTCGGCGGCGAGCTCTCGGGTCACTACTATTTCCGGTTCCCCGCGGGCTACATCGCGGACGACGGCGCGGCTGCAATGCTGCTGCTGCTCGAAGTCCTGGCGGCGCGAGCGCGCCCGCTGTCGGAGCTGTGGCGGCCGTTTCGCCGCTATCGCCAGAGCGGCGAGATCAACCGACGCGTCGCCGACGTGCCGGCGACGCTCGCGCGCGTGCGCGCAGCGTTTCCCGACGGCGAGGCGGACGAGCTCGACGGACTCACGATCAGCTACCCGAGCTGGTGGTTCAATCTGCGGCCGTCGAACACCGAGCCGCTGCTGCGCCTGAACCTCGAGACGCCGGACGACGAGTCACTCGCCCGCCAGCGCGATCGGATCCTGCGCCTGATCGACGCATGAGCGCGGCGACCGCGCCACGGGTGCTGCGGCGCGCGGCGTCGCTGCTGCGCCGCGAGCGCTCGCTGTGGCCTTGGATGGTCGTGCCGTTCGCCCTGAACCTCGCGGCGTTCGCGCTCGCCGCCGCTGTGTTCGTCGCGAATCTGGACGCGCTCGCGGGACCGTTCGAGCGCTTTCTCGAGCTGCCGGAGCCCAAATCCTGGTACGGCACGCTGCTGACCTGGCCGCTGTGGCTGCTGGCCGAGCTGGTGCGCGCCGCGCTGTTGGCCGCGCTGGCGCTCGCGATCTACTTCGGATTCACGCTGCTCGGCGGAGTCATCGCCGCGCCATTTCTCGAGGCGCTCTCCGAGCGGGTCGAGCAGCTCGCCGGCGGGGGCGAGGTCGCAGCGGGCCGCGGAGTCACTGCGCTGCTGCGGCGCTCGGCGCGCAGCGTGCTCGAGGAGGCGAAGCGCGCGGCGTTCTTCTTCGCGATCGCGACTGCGCTCCTGCTGCTCGGTCTCGTGCCCGGGCTCGCGCCGTTCGCCGGCGCGGCGAGCCTCGTCTTCGCGGCGCTCTTCATGCCGCTCGCCTACACGGGCTTCGCGCTCGATCGGCGCGGCGTCCGCTTCGCGGCGCGGCGCCGCTGGATTCTGCGGCACCCGCTCGAGATGCTCTCCTTCGGCGGGTTCGCGCTGGCGCTCTACGCGCTGCCCGGGCTCTCTTTCCTGTGCCTGCCGTGGCTGGTCAGCGCCGGCACTCTGCTCGTGCTCGAGGTCGGTCCGCCGGAGGGCGCCGGCTAGCTCGGCGCGATCCGAGCGGCGAGGGAGCGCAGCCAGTCGTCGGACGGCTCGCTCTGCTCGGGCGCCAGCAGCACCGAGGCCAGACCGTGCGCCGCGGCCGCGAAGCCGCTCGCCAGGCGCGCTCCGAGACCTACACCAATCAGTGACATTCGCGCGGGGTCGAGGTCCGGGTCACGGCGCAGCAGCGCGACCACTTGCTCGAGGTCCGCCGCGGTCTGCGCCTCGAGGTCGGCGCGCAGCCGGGCCGAGTGCGGGTGACTCGGATCGAGCGCCGACGCGGACAGCTTGTCGCTGCGCCGCGCGCCGCAGAGAGGCAGATCGAACGTCGCGAGCGCCGCGCGCGAGGTCCACGCCGCGCGCGCCCGCTCGACGAGCGGCCCGCCGCTGCAGCCGTCGGCGCTGCACAGGATCGCGACCGCGTGCGGGCCGCGGCGCGGCGGCTTCCAGAGGCGCCCGCGGACGCGGTCGCCGCGCGAGAGGACACTCCACCGTGTCTCGCCGGCGGCGCCCGCGCGCGCGGCGTCGGTCACGCCGCCCTGCGCTCGCCGAGCCGCCGCGAGAGCGCGCGCAGCTCGCGCGCGCCCGCGCTGGTCCCGTCGTCCGCCGCGTGCACCGACTCGCCGCGCAGCAGCGCGCGAAACAGCGCCGGATCGCTCGGCAGGGCGGGCGCGACCTCGACCTCGACCGAGTGCTGGCGGCGGGCGGCGGCGCAGAGTCTCTCGCCGAGCTCCGACGCCTCGCGCGAGCTGCGCGCGCCCACGACCCAAGCGAAGACCGGCATCCCGGCCAGCGCCGGCGCGATCTCGCGCAACACGCGCAGCGCGCGGGCGACTCCCGATGCGGACGCATCGACCGGGAGCAGCACGCAGTCGAGCAGCGCGCGCTCCGGCTGCGCGAGAAACTGCGCGAGCTGCTCGGGCCGCTCCAGCACGAGCACCGCTTCGTCGCCCGGGACTTCGGCGAGCGCGCCCGCCAGCGCAGCGGGCGCGCGCTCGAGCGCGCGGAGTCGCACTCCGGGCACGCTGGGGAGCAGCGGCGATGCGGCGAACGACATCTCCACCCGCGCGCCGCCGCGCTCGGCCGCCAGCGCGCCCGCGAGCTCGAGCGCGAGCGCGCACCACAGCAATCGGTCGGGGCCCGCGGGCACGCACACGCGCGGCGCCGGTCCACGCGACGAGCGCTCTGCCTCACTCGGCGGATGGCGCGCTAGATCCGGGGGCGCACCTCGCTCCAGCGCGGCGCTCTGCTCGTCCTCGGGGATGAAATAGTGGAGGACGTCGCCGAGATTCTTGCGGGCCAACGCGCGTCTCCGTCCGAAGGGCCGGGCGCGCCGTGCGCCAGCGGCCCTCAGCTGATGATCAGGACGGAGTTTACCCCGCCCGCGGGGCCTTCGACGCGGCGCGGGTTGCTCGGATCGGGAGTCCATTCACCGTCGACGAAGTAGCGGTACTGGTAGACCCCGGGACCCAGACGCACGACTTTCTCCCAGGTGCCGCCCGGGCCCTGGCGCGTCTCGACGCCCTCGTCGGGGATCCAGTTGTTGAAGTCACCGGCCAGCTGGACGTCGCGCACGCGCGGATCCTTGAAGGTGAACACCACGCCCTTGGCTCCGGCGTTCGAGATCTCCGCGTCCGTCGGCGGTGTCGGCGCCGGCGCGGGCGCGACCGGCAGCTCTTCTTCCTCGCGGTCGTAGAGCACCTCGAGCGCGAGCGACATGTAGTCGACGAATCCATACGAGCGCCGGTCGAGCGCGGCGATCGGCACGCCGCGCTGCGCGGCCTCGCGCAGGCGCACGTTGGAGCGGATCACCGAGTCGAACACGAGGTCCTTGTAGGTCTCGCGGATCTCGGCGAGCGCGCGCTTGGCGAAGCGCGTGCGTCCGTCGAAGAGCGTCGGCAGGATCCGGATCTTGAGCGAGTGGCCGATGCGGTCCTCGAGCAGCGCGATCGTCTCGAGCAGCTTCGCGACGCCGTGCATCGAGAAGTAGCTCGTCTCGAGCGGGATGATCACTTCCGAGGCGGCGCGCAGCGCGTTGAAGGTCAGGATGCCCACGTTCGGCGGACAGTCGATCAGCGCGAAGTCGTACGCCTTCTCGAGCTTCGCGAGCGCGCCGGCCAGGCGCTCCGTGCGACCGCGCGCGCCCTCGGCGGTCAGCTTCTGCTCGAGCGCCGACAGGATCACGCCCGACGGCGCGACGTCGAGCTTGTCGGCCGCCTCGACGATCACTTCGCCGAGCCGCGCGCCTGCGCCCTCGGACTCCGAGAGCACGTCGTACAGGTTCTCGTCGACCTCTTCGGGATCGACTCCGAGCCCGAGCGTCGCGTGCGCCTGCGGGTCCATGTCGATGACGAGAACGGAACGGCCTTCAGCGGCGAGGCACCCGGCGAGACTCACGACCGTCGTCGTCTTGCCGCATCCACCCTTCTGATTCATGACCGCAATGCAGCGCATTCCTGTCCCTCCCCGACCTACGAGACAGCCTCGAGAACGCGTGCGCGGATCGCGGGGTGGAAGAGTCTCGCGGCCGAGGGAACTCTAGCCATCCGCGCGCTCCACGCGGAATGACTTTCCCCTTGCGGCCGAGGCAGATCCCAGGATCTCCCTCAAGTTCCCTACCCCCCGTCGAACGCCGCGAACGTTAGCAGCAGGAGACAGCGATGGCCAATGCGAAACAGCAGCGACCGAGCCGAGTCGGCGTGCTGGACCTCGGATCGAACACGATCCTGCTGCTCGTGCTCGACGCCGATGGGCGGATCGCGCGCGACGAGGCGCGCATCACGCGGCTCGGCCAGGGCGTGTTCGAGAGCGGCGAGCTCGCGCCCGACGCGGTGCGCCGCGCGCGCGACGCGATCACTGAGTTCGCTGCTGCCGCGCGCTGGGACGGCGTCGACCGGCTCGTCGCCGTGGGCACCGAAGCGCTGCGCCGCGCGCGCGGCGGCGCGCAGTTCCTCGACTCGCTCGTGCGCGCCGGCACGGTCGACGGCGCGCGCCTGCTCTCGGGAGACGAAGAGGCCGAGCTCACACTCGAGGCTACGCGTCTCGGTGTCGGGCAGCGCTGCGACGCGCTGGCGGTGATCGACGTCGGCGGCGGGAGCACCGAGGTCGCCTGGCGCGAGTCGCGCGCCGCCCCGATTCGCGGTGTCTCGCTGCCGCTGGGGAGCGTGCGCCTCACGGAGGCGCACCTGCCGCAGCACCCGATCCCCGCGGCCGATCTCGCTGCGCTGCGCGAGCACGTGCGGCTCGCGAGCGAGCCGCTCGCCCGCGCGCTGCCGGAGGGTCTGGCGGGGGACGCGGCGATCGTGGCGGTCGCCGGGACCGCCACCACGCTGGCGGCGCTGGAGCTGGGCCTCGAGGTCTACGACCGCGAGCGGGTCGAGGGCTTCCAGATCGAGCGCGCGCTGCTCGCGCGCTGGGTCGAGCGCCTGGCGCAGCTCGGCTTGGAGCAGCGCAAGCGCCTGCCGGGCCTGGAGCCGGGCCGCGCGGACGTGATCGTCGCTGGCCTGGTGTGTCTCGAAGCGGCGCTCGTGCGCCTGCGCGCGAGCCGGTTCACCGTGTCGGAACGCGGTGTTCGCCACGGAGTCGCGCTGCGCATCCTCGCTGGCCAACCAGTCATTTGATACCGTCGGCACTCCGTGGAAGAGCCAGTTCTGGTCGTCGTCGGTCCGGATGGACCGCGACCCTTCATGCGCGGAATCCTGGTGCAGTCACTGGTGACGCGCGGCGTTCCGTTCGACGTCGCGTTCCAAACTGCGACCGCGGTGCGCGACCGGATCGCCGCGCGCGGGCGCGTGCGCATCGAAGAGCTCTCGAGCCTGATCGACGAGCTGCTCGACGACCGCTACGACCTCGACGCGCTCGGCTCGGTCACTGCGATCGAGCCGCCGCGCGTGGTCGAGGAGGACGGCTCGTGGAGCCCGTTCTCGAAGGGCATCCTGGCCGTGTCGCTGATGGGCGCGGGCCTCGAGCCGACCGACGCGCACGACGTCGCGCGCGAGATCGAGCAGAGTCTCCTGAGTCAGGGGCGCGCGGCGATCGATCGAACCGAGCTGCGGCATTTGGTCGCAGCCACGATCGAGAGGACCGACGGCCCGGGTCCGGCGAGCTGGTACCGCGTCTGGCGCAGCGCGCGCGACGACGGCAAGCCGAGCCTGGTGCTGCTGGGCGGCGCGACCGGCTCCGGCAAGACCTCCCTGGCAATCGAGGTCGCACGGCGCCTCGAGCTGCCGCGCGTGATCGGCACCGATTCGATTCGCCAGATCATGCGTCTCATGTTCTCGCCCGATCTGATGCCCGAGATCCACTGCTCGACGTTCGACGCCTATCTCGCGCTGCCGCGAGCGACGTCGCTGGTGGGCGACCCCGTCGTGGTCGGCTTCCGCGAGCAGGCGCAGAAGATCGCGGTCGGGGTGCACGCGCTGCTCGAGCGCGCAGTGGAGGAGAACACGAGCATGCTGATCGAGGGGGCGAACCTCGTGCCGGGCATGCTCGAGCTCGGCCGCTTCGCGGGCCGCGCGCACGTCACATTCATCATGACCGGGGCGCTCGACCCCGAGGCGTACCGCGGCCGCTTCGCGGCGCGCACCGCGAAGGCGCGCAGCCGCTCCGCGGACCGCTATCTCGAGCACTTCGACGAGATCCTCGCGATCCAGCGCTACCTGGTCGCAGAGGCCGAGCGCTACGGGCTGCCGATCGTGGACAACGTGCAATTCGACACCGCGGTCGTGTCGGTCATCCGCGCCGTGATCGCGACCCTCGAGAAGACGCAGACTCATGCGGACGAGGAGGGCGCCGAGTGACTCAGCGCCGGCTGCGGCGCGCGGCTGCGCTCGTCGCGCTCGCGTGCGCGCTCAGCGCCTGCGGCACGCTCTCCGTCGAGGAGGAGAAGAAGCTCGGCGCCGAGTACCAGCAGCAGCTCCGCAAACAGCTGACCTTCGTGCGCGATCCGGTCTCGGTGACCTACGTGCGCCAGTTCGGCTCGTCGCTCGCGGCCGCGGCGCGGCCCTCGCCGTTCGAGTTCCGCTTCTATCTGGTCGAGGACGAGGAGATCAACGCGTTCGCGATCCCCGGCGGCGCCGTCTATGTGAACACCGGTCTCCTGCTCGCGGTGCACAACGGAGCGGAGCTCGCGGGCGTGCTCGGCCACGAGATGGGCCACGTGACGGCGCGCCACATCGCGAAGAACGCGAACACCCAGCGCAACACCGGGTTCGTCGCGAACATCTTCTACCTCGCGGTCGCGATCCTGACCGGGAACCCGTATCTCGCGAACGCCGGCGGATTGGCTGGACAAGTCGCGGGCCAGGCGTTCATGACGACCTTCACTCGCGACGCGGAGCGCGAGGCGGATCTGCTCGGCGTCGAGACCATGACGAACGCCGGCTGGAATCCCAACGCCATGGTGACGATGTTCGAGACGCTGAAAAAGGAAGGCGGCCACTCGAGCATGCCGCAGTTCCTCGCGAGCCACCCCGCGACCGACGAGCGCATCCAGAACGTGCGCAAGGAAATCGAGAAATACCCGAACTCAGACACGCTTCGTCTCGACGATCCGAAGCTCCCGATCATCCAGGAGAGACTCAAGCTCATCATCGGGACGGACCGCGAGAAGGAAGACAAGAGCGACGACGAATCGGACGACAAGAAGTAGTTCGTCGTACAATGCGCCGCCCGCGGGGGAATGCGGGCGGAGGGGCGAGACAGTGGTTCGACCCAGCACGCTCGGTGAGCTCGTCGCGGCGGGCTACCGGCCGCGCACCGTGCGCGAGGAGCTGCGCGCGAATCTCGCCGCGCGATTGCGCGCGAAGCGGGCGTTCCTGCCGGAGATGATCGGCTACGCCGAGAGCGTCGTGCCCGCGCTCGAGCACGCGCTGCTCGCGGGTCACGACATGATCTTTCTCGGTGAGCGCGGCCAGGGAAAGTCGAAGATGATCCGCAAGCTCGTCGAGCTGCTCGACGACGCCGTGCCAGTGATCGAGGGCAGCGAGGTGAACGACGACCCGCTCGCGCCGATCAGCCGCTGGGGACGCGACCGCGTGGCGGAGCTCGGCGATCGCACGCCGATCGCGTGGATCGGCCGCGCCGCCCGCTACGGCGAGAAGCTCGCCACCCCGGACACGTCGATCGCCGATCTGATCGGCGAGATCGATCCGATCCGCGTCGCCGAGGGCCGCTATCTCGCCGACGAGTCGACGATTCACTTCGGACTCATCCCGCGCACGAACCGCGGCATCTTCTGCATCAACGAACTGCCCGACCTGGCGGAGAAGGTCCAGGTCGGCCTGTTCAACGTGATGGAGGAGCGCGACTTCCAGGTGAAGGGCTTCAAGGTGCGCCTGCCGCTCGACGTGCTGGTCGTGGCCAGCGCGAATCCCGAGGACTACACGCGCCGCGGCCGGATCATCACGCCGCTGAAGGACCGCTACCAGGCGCAGATCCGCACGCACTACCCGCCGACGCGCGAGCTCGAGATCGAGGTCATGAAGCAGGAGCGGCGCAAGCCGCGCGAGAAGGCGGTCGAGCTGTTCGTGCCGCCCTTCATCGAGCAGATCATCGCGGAGCTCACGATCCAGGCCCGCAAGAGCCCCGACATCTCGCAGATATCCGGTGTCTCGGTGCGCGCGTCGATCGCGAACTACGAGACCATCATCGCCTGCGCCGAGCGGCGCGCGCTGCGACTCGGCGAGGGGGAGGCGGTTCCGCGGCTCACCGATCTGCCCGGGCTGCGCGCGTCGATGGGCGGCAAGATGGAGCTCGAGTACGCCGGCGCCGAGAAGAGCGAGAGTGAGATTCTCGAGTCACTCGTCAAGCACGCGGTGCTCGCGGTCTTCGGCGAGCTCTGCGGCGCCTTCGATCTCGACGCGATCGTGCGCGCCTTCGACGACGGCTGGAAAGTCGAAGTCGGCGACGAGCTGCCGTCGGTGGAGTACGCCGACGGCGTGGACAACATCGCGGGCCTGCGCAAGGCGGTCGAGCTGCTCGGCTGCGGCTCGAGCCCGGCGCGGATCGCGGCGGCGGTCGAGCTGGTGCTCGAGGGCCTGCACCTCTCGAACAAGCTGAACCGCGAGGTCTCGGGCCGCCGCCTGACGTACGGTTGACCGTGGCGCGCGTTCGCTACAGCCGATGGGACGGCACGCAGCGCGCTTTCTCACTCGCTGCGGAGCAGGCGCTCGACGAGCTCGCGCGCCACCTGATGGAGGGCATGAGCGTCGACGAGGCGCTCTCCTGGATGCGCTACCAGGGCTTCGAGCTCGCGGGCATGGACTTCCGCGTGATGGGCGTCGAGGAGCTCCTGCAGCAGCTGCGCCAGCAGGCGCGCGAGCGCATGGCCGGCCACAACATGGAGCACACCTTCGACGAGAAGTGGCAGGCGCTCCGCGACATCCTCGAGCGCGAGGAGTGCGCCCAGGCCGATCAGAACGGCGTCGAGTCACAGCGCTGGAGCGACTTCAAAGCCAAGAAGGACTCACTGCCCCGGCGGCTCTCCGACGCGCTGAAGCGCTTCGAGAGCCACGAGTGGGCCGACGCGGACGCCGAGGCCGACTTCCGCGAGCTCGCGTCGGAGTTCGACCAGATGCGCGCGCTCGAGGAATTCCACGCGCGCAACCGCCAGATGCTGCGCGGCGGCCACTCGCTCTCGTTCGAGGAGGCGCTCGAGCTGATGCGCGAGATCGAGCGGCTGGGCCGGCTGGCGCGCAATCTGCTCGAGGGCCGCTTCGACCAGATCTCGCTCGACGAGCTGCGCGAGCTGGCGGGCGAGGAGGGCGTCGAATCGATCCTGATCCTGCGCGACATGCGCCGCAATCTCGAGGAGGGCGGCTTCATCCGCCCGGGCGAGAACGGGCTCGAGCTCACGCCTCGCGCGATCCGGCGCATCGGCGAGCTGGCCCTCGAGGACATCTACGGGTCACTGAAGCGGGGCGCACCCGGCGCGCACGCGACGACTCACCGCGGCGGTGGGCCGATCACGATCGAGCGCTCCAAGCCCTACGTCTTCGGCGAGCCCGCGCACCTGGACGCCGTCGCGACCGTGCGCAACGCGCTGCTGCG
>JBIOJK010000003.1:0-90376 GCA_044450765.1 Myxococcota bacterium
AGCGGGTTGTCGGGGTTGTTGAACTGGTACTGGTACGACGCCGAGACAAACCCGTTGATCTGAACGGTGTTGAGGAACGCGTCGAGCTTGCTGGGCTCGCTGCCCGCGGACACGGCAGGCGTTGCCTGTGACTTGAGCAATTCAGCCTGCTGGTCGATCGTTTTCTGGCTGGTTGCGAGCTTGTCCTCGAGCTGAGTGATTCGCGCTTCCATCGCCGCCAAGCGCTTGTCCTCGGCCGCGTCGGCGCGCGCAAGTAGCGGCATAAAGCAAAGCAGCGACGCGGCGATCGCTGCAGTCCTCGGGCTGACTCTGGTCATCGCACTCCCTCCCTGGGATCGACCGCCGCATTGCGGTCGCGTGGGTTTGCCCCGGGGGCGCGTCGTGCAACCAGCGTGCCTTGGTGTCTGCGCGTGTCAGCGCGCCATTAATTCGCGCTGCAGCGCGAGCGTGCGCGGCGTGCGCGCGGGGTCGAGCTCCGCGGAGAGCCGGACCACGTCCTGCCAGGTGTCGACGTCGTGGTGCGCGGGCAGGATCTCACACGGCAGTCCGAGCTCGCGCGCCCGCGCCAAGGTCGCGCCGAGCACGTCGGACCGCGAGAGCGCGAGCTCGAAGAGAGCGTCGTGCGGCGCGCGCGCGCCGATCAGGTTGTAACCGCCGTCGCGGTCGGGACACAGGACGAGCGGCGAGTGCTCGAGCGCCGCAAACGCCTGCGCGACGCGCGCGGCGGGCAGGGTCGGGCTGTCGGTTCCGCGCAGCACGATCCGCTCGCAGCCTTCGGCGGCGTGGAAGCGGAACAGCTCGCGCATGCGCTCGGCGAGATCTCGCCCGCGCTGCGGGAGCCGCCGGTAGACCGCGGGCGCGTGCGCCGCGAACCACTCCGCGGCGCCGTCGGGTGTGAACCAGAGCGCGAGCTCGCAGTCCGACACCGAAGCGTGTTGGTCGAGAATGTCGAGCAGCATCGCCTCGTAGAACGCCGCCGCGCGTTCCGGCGTGAGCGGGGGCGCGAGCCGGGTCTTCGCGAATCCCGGCACGGGCGCTTTCGCGAACAGCGCGAGGACTCGCCGGGCCACGCGCCGAGTATAGTGGCGCCCATGTCGGGGACGGAACGTGCCAGGCGCCTGCTGCGCGCCGCGCTCTGCGCGCTGGCGTTCGCCGCGCTGGGCGCGTGCGACCAACGAGTGAGCGAGCCGGCTGCTGCGCCGCCACCCGTCGACGAGGATCTCGCTGTCTTGATTCCGTCTCTCGTCGACTCGATCCAGGCGAAGCAGCCCGCGTTTCTGATGGACCACGTCGCCCAGTCGTTCAAGGAGGAGCGCGGGCTCGACTATTTCGACGTGCGCGCGCTGGTGGAGCGCTTCGCGTACCGCGACGACGCCGTCGGCGCGCGGCTCGAGAGCAGCGAGGTGACTCCGGACAGCGACGGGCGCCAGCGCGTCTCGGCGCGCGTCGCCTTCGCGCTGGGCCAGAGACTCGCGCCGGGCGCAGTGCTTCCGGACGGCGCCGTCGTCTACGCACTCGAGTTGGTGTTCGCGAAGAACGGCCCGCGCTGGCAGGCCGTCCGCGGGCGCTACGACCGCGTGGTGCCGCCCGCGACTTCGGCCGCGACGCCGTCGACGACGACGCGCTGACCCGGCCGCGCGTGCTCGACCTTGAGATACGCGAGCGCGAGGGCGCCCGTGGCGAGTGACTCCGCGCTGGAAGTCACTTGGCCCGACGCCGCGCCGTCCACCGCGACCGCCGCGCCCGGCGCCACCAGCGACTCCGTGCGCAGCAGCGCGAGCACCCGGTGGATCGCGCCCCGCGAGGCGATCCGCGCGACGATCTCCTGGCCGACGTAGCAGCCCTTCTTGAAGGACACGGCGCGCTCGAGGCGCGCTTCCTGCGGGAAGTTGCGCGAGCTGACGTCGCGGCCGAGCGCGGGAATCGCCGCCGCGATGCGCAGCACCTCGGCGCGCGCCTCGTCGAGGGCGGGGAGCGCGAGCGCCGAGGCGAGCTCCGCCGCGAGCTCGCGCGGCGCGATCACGCGCAGACCCTCGGGGGTCAGCGCGCCCTCCGCGATCCAGATCAGCTCCGCACCCGCGAAGTCCGCGCGCGCGAACCGACCCGCCGGCGGCGGCGCGACGCCGATCGCCCGCGCCGCGGCGTGCGCGTCGGGGCCTTCGAGCGCGAGCTCGACGACCGCGTCGGAGAGACTCGCGAACGCGACGTCGTCGGCGATCACGTGTTTCTCGAGCACGGCGGTCAGCTCGGCCTCGCAGCCGGGCGCGACGTCGAGCAGGAGCGCGTCCGCCTCCGCGAGCAGCCACAGATCGGCCTGGACGTGACCCTTGCGGTCGAGCTGCAGCGCAGGCGCGGCTCCGCCCGGCGCGAGCGCCGCGACGTCGGCCGTGAGCATGCCGTTGAGGAAGCGCACGCGATCGGCGCCAGTCGCTCGCACCAGCCCGCGGCCCGCGAGCTCGCGCAACGCGGCGCGCGCGCCCGCGACCGATTCGAAGAGCTCCGCCATGCGCGAGAAGATAGCCGCGACTAGGCGGCGCGGGCGAGTCGGACCTGAAGCGCCTTCCAGCGCTCGAGCATCTTCTCGACGACCTCGAGGTCGGCTTCGTTGTCGACGTCGACCGCCGCGCCCCCGAGCTCGGTCGTGACGGTCCGGAAGCGCGTGCGCAGCAGCGCGCTCGCCGCGCGCTCGATCGAGGCCAGCGGCACGCTCGCGCGCACCCGATCCGCCGCCGCGAAGTGGCCCCGTCGGTGCAGCACGCCGGCGACGTGGATCGCGAGGTAGCTGCCGAGCACCCACAGGTTGCGCCACTCGCGGCGAATCACTCGCCACGCGAGGCGAATCTGGCTGCCGAGCTCCTTCTGATATCGGTTCTCGTACATCTCGTCGATGTACTGCCGGTTGCCCATCCGCAGCGGCCGCACCCAGTGCAGGTTGTTCTGGCGGAAGCGGCCCTCGCGCAGGTTGAAGTACGCCATCTCGATGCCCGGCGCGCCGTCCTGCGGCGCGAACGCCGCGAGCGCGCTCTCGGGCGAGAGACCGACGACGTAGTCGCCGCCGCTCGCCTCCGCACGCGCGACGAAAGCCGAGATCTCCTCGGGAATCACGAGCGGGATGTCGGCCGGCACGACGAGCACGGCGTGCGAGTCGTCCGCGCGACCCGGCGCAATCGTACGCAGAAATGTGTACCAGACGTTCGCGTAGAGTGTCTCGCGCTGTGGCACCACGTGGATCGGGCAGCCGCGCGCGGCCGCGAGCGCCAGACAGCCGAACGACGCGACGGCGGCCGAGAGGCGCGCCGGATTGCCGACGAGATACACCTCGGACACCTCGGGCGTGTGCAGCAGCGCTTCGAGCACGTGCACGACCATCGGCCGCCCCGCGACCTCGACGAACGCCTTGCTGGTGCCGCGCACGGCGCGGCTCGCGCCGCGGTCGCCCGCGACCAAGATCGCCTGGATCCCCATCGCCCTCATGGTGGCTCTGGTCGGCGAAAAGTGATAGGGGGCGCGTGTTTGCCGGCGGTCCACGCGCCGGCAACTCGGCCGCGGCCGGGGCCGCGAATTGCCCGCGCGGGAAGGCTTCGTGCAGACTTGCGGCCCACCGCCGGAGAGGAGCAAGACATGCCGAGCGTGCTGGCCACGTTGAAGGTGAAGAAGGACAAGATCGAGGAAGCGAAGGAAGGCTTTCGCAAGCTCAGCGCGCAGGTGCGCGCGAACGAGCCGGGAACGCAGGCCTACGTGTTTCACCAGCGCAAGGACGATCCGAGCGTGTTCATCGTGTACGAGAAGTACGCGAGTGACGACGCCTTCAAGAAACACGGCGAGAACCTGCGCGCGCAGGGCGCGGTCTTCGCGGGCGTGCTCGACGGCCGCCCCGAGATCACCTTCCTCGACGAGCTCTAGGGCGCCGGAATCGCCGCGCTCAGGTTGGCGCCGCGGTTTCCGCGGGCGTACGCCGCGCCGACCTCGGAGCTGCGCAGCGCCGAGTGCCAGAGCGCGACGGAGCCGATCCCGCCCCTCCAGAAGTGACCGTTCTTGGTCTTCACGCGGCCGCCGATGCGCAGCGCGCGCGGTGCGTCGGTCTGCGTCGGCACTCCGATGTTGGTGCCGACGTCCAATACGCCGTTCACGTACAGAGCGAGTGAGTTCGAGCCGTCCTTGACCGCGACCACGTGGTACCAGGCGCTCCCGAGCTGACTGCCGGTCACCGTGGCCGACGAGACCAGCGAGCGCGCGCGCCCGGCCGAGTCACTGACCGTGATCGCGAAGCGGCCCTTGGAGTTGAGCACCAGCGAGATCCCGCTCCTGCCCTTCGTCGCGCTGCCGCCGTTCAAGTCGAAGGCGTAGGCGGTGCCGATGTGCGGCACCTTCACTGGCCGCAGCCAAATCCCGAGTGACCAGCGGTCGCCGATGCCGTACTGGCGAAGCGCGAAGTTGCCGAGCGCCTCGCTCTTGCCGTCGAGATCGATCTCCGCGCCGGTCGAGCCGCCGAGCGCGACGTCAGTCGCAGTCACGCCCCTCGCGTCCGTGGACGCGTCGATCCCTCCGGACGGTGCGAAGTCCTCACCCAGCGCGCTCACGTCCACGCCTGGGCGCCACCAGTGCGCGAGCTCCGAGGCGGTCGCGCTCGTATACGCACCCGGCGAGCTGCCGCCCGTGGATCCGCTGGAGCCGCCGCTGACCCCTCCACTCGGCGGCGGCGAAGTCGGTGGGGGCGGGGGCGGCGGAGTCACTCCGTAGCCCGCCGGCGCGCCGTCCGAGCTGACGGAGTCGACGCGCAGGTCGTCCCAGCGATTCCCGGCGCCGACGCTGTACACGCCGATGCGGCCCGCGGCGGCGCCCTCGGGGTCGACGTCCCAGCAGTCGATCTGCCAGGCCGAGGGCGCCGTGCCGCCCGCGGGCCAGATCGAGGCGCGGATCCGATTTCGCCCGTCGAAGCGCGTCGCGCGCACGCGAAACTGGAACCAGACCCCGGCGGAGACTCCGACCGGCGTCGAGCTGGCGCCCGCGCATGCAAGGCCTCCGCCGCCCCGCTTCGCGACGCTGAATGCGCTAGTCGCCTGGCGCGCCAGCCGGTAGTAGAACGCGGCGTCCGGATAGGCCGACAGCACGGTGACTCCGATGAAGTCACTGGCCGAGTCGCTCTGGAGTCGACCCGAGTACTCGTACGACGACCAGCTCGCGGTGCCCGGCACGTCGTAGTGCGAGTGAATCTCGCCTCCCGCCGCCTTCGCCTCGAACGCGATCGTCCCGTCCGGGAGCTGTGCCGTCTCGAAGAAGGCCGCATCGCCGGGCGCCGTCGTGCCCGGCCCCGAATCGACCCAGCCGGCCGGGTCCTGTCCCGGGACGTACGACTCGAAGTCCTCTTGGTACAGCGGGCCCGCGCTCGCGACGGCCGCCGCAATCACTCCGACCGCCGAGTTGCCCGACTCGTTCGCCTGCGCGTCGTAGCAGCGCAGCGCGACGTAGTAGTCTCGCGAGTCGTCGAAGCCGGGCACCGACACGCTGACCAAGCCCTGGCCGTCGGCGCCCGGCAGCCCGAGATCGATGCGCGTGAGGTTCACGGCGGCCGCGAGATCGTCGCGGCTCGCCGCGTAGTACAGCGCGACGCCGGCGAAGTTCCCGCTGGGCGGATAGCTGAAGACGACGGTCGCACTGCGCAGAGCGGCCGACGCGCTCGTCGGCGCGACGCTCGAGATCAGTCCCAGTGCTGACGCGGCGAGCACGAAAGCTCGCCGCACTCCCCTACCCACGTCGAAGCCCCGCGAAATTGCAGGCCTCGGACGCTAACGTCTCGATTTCCACGCAGTCGTGATGGGTATCACTCGATGATCCGAAATCTCGGCCTCGCACTTCTCTCACTCGTGCTCGCGCTCGCGGCTTGCGAAGTTCTTCTCCGAATCTTCGGCGCGGGAGTCTTGCCGCGACCGGATCTCTACGTCGAAGACTCCACCGTCGGAAAACGCATGCGCCCCGGCTGGAGCGGCTCCGAGTTCGAAGCTCCCGTCACGATCAATTCGAAGGGGCTTCGCAATCCCGAGATTCCGTACGAGAAGGGCGCGGGCGTGTACCGCGTCCTCGCGCTCGGCGACTCGTGGACCTTCGGCTTTCGCATGAACGAGCCCGACGCCTACCCGCGCCAGCTCGAGCGCCTGCTGAACGCGAGCGCTGGGGCGCGCGGCGACACGCGCCGAGTCGAGGTGATCAACGCAGGCGTCGTCGGCTACTCGACGGATCAGGAGGCCGCGTACTTGAAGGCCGAGGGCTGGAAGTACTCACCCGATCTCGTGCTGCTGAACTTCTATCCGGTGAACGACACGCACAACAAGCTGTACCAGTACAAGAAGCGGGAGGCGCTGCGCGACGTGCACCCATTGCTGCTCGAGCTCTACGAGCTGCCCGAGCACCTGTATCTGCGCCAGTTCCTGAAGGGGGCGCGGCGCACGCTCAAGCAGAAGATCGGCTCGCTGCGCGTGCGCGCCGCAGCGAAGGTCGGAGTCGAGGACAAGGGCGGACGCGCGCTGCTCGAGAATGACTGGACCGGCGACTACCGGCCGGGCAACCGCGGCTGGGAGGCGGTGCGCACCGCGCTCGCGGACATCGGTCAGGGAGCGCGCGAGCACCGGACGCCGGTGCTCGTCATCCTGCTGCCCGACGCGCAGGACATCGCCCGCTACCGCGAGCGCTTCCACCCGAAGATCGAGCCGATGTTCGCAGCCGCAGTGAAGGAGGTCGGCCTCGACTATTTCGACCTCGAGCCGACCTTCGAGCCGTGGCAGGGGAAAGAGGACGAGATCCTCTACCGGCGCCAGCGCCATCCCAACGCCGAGGGCTACGGCCTGATCGCGAAGGCCGTCGCCGGCGAGGTCGAGCGGCTCTATCTCGCGCCGACGACGCGAGCGGTGGTGGAGATGAGCGGGATCGAACCGCCGACCTCTGCGTTGCGAACGCAGCGCTCTCCCAGCTGAGCTACATCCCCGTCGGAGCGCCGTACGGTAGGCCCCCGGGCCTTCGGCTGCCAGCGCCGCCAAAGCTGCGTTTCCCTGTAAGGGGCGCGCGCGAATCGCCGATATGGACGCGATGGCGGGACGGGCGATCGGAGTCGACCTCGGCACCTTGAACAGCTGCGTCGCCGTGGTCGACGAGGGCAAGGCGGTCGTGCTGGCGGACGAGTCGCGCACGACCATCCCGTCGTGCGTGGCGATCCAGGGCGGCCGCGAGCTGGTCGGCGCGGCCGCGAAGCGCCACGCGGTCACTTCGCCGCAGAACACGATCCTGGCCGTGAAGCGGCTGATCGGACACCCGTTCGATTCGGACGAGGTGCGCGCGGCCGGCGCGCGGCTGCCGTACGCGCTGAAGGCCAGCCCGCTCGGGAGCGTGCTCTTCGAGGTCGGCGGGGTGGAGCTCACTCCGGTCCAGGTCTCCGCCAAGATCCTGCAGCGCGTGCGCGAGGTCGCCGAGCACAATCTCGGCGAGCCGGTGAAGCAGGCCGTGATCTCGGTGCCGGCGCACTTCAACGACGTGCAGCGCAAGGCGACCAAGCTCGCGGCGGAGTACGCGGGGCTCGAGGTGCTGCGGCTGATCAACGAGCCGACCGCCGCCGCCTTCGCCTACGGCTACAAGAAGCACAAGGACTTCACGCTGGCCGTCTACGACCTCGGCGGCGGCACCTTCGACGTCACGATCATGCGCGCGCGCGGAGACACCTTCGAAGTCGTCGCCACCGACGGTGACTCGTATCTCGGCGGCGAGGACTTCGACTACGCGATCGCCGAGTGGCTCGAGCGCGAGTTCAAGATCGAGTTCGGGCGCGATCTTTCCGGAGATCCCTCGGCGCGGCTGCGCCTGAAGGAAGCCGCCGAGAAGGCGAAGGTCGAGCTCTCCGACGTCGACAGCGCGCGGATCCAGCTGCCGTTCCTCACGCGCATGCCCGACGGAACGCGCCCGAACTTCGAGCGCGCACTCACGCGGGCGAAAATGGCCGAGCTGTGTCAGCCGCTGGTCGAGCGCACGCTCGTGCTCTGCGAGCGCTGCATCACGACCGCGCGCGTGGTGAGGGGCGAGATCGGCGAGGTCCTGCTGGTCGGCGGACAGAGCCGCATGCTCGCGGTGCGCGAGGCGGTCAAGAAGTTCTTCGCCAAGGAGCCGCGCCGCGACATCAACCCCGACGAAGTCGTCGCGATGGGCGCCGCGCTCTACGCGTACTCACTCACCGCCGACAGCCTCAAGGAGGAGGCGGTCGACGCCGCCGAGGACGCCTACGCGGTCGCGCTGCGCGAGACCGCGGTCGCGCGCAAGATCCTCGACGAGGTCGAGCAGATCCGCGCCAGGCCGCTCGACGACCAGGGGCTGGCCGCCCGACTCGCGTCGCTGCTGAAGGCGACCGAGGGCGACGGTCCGGTGCCGCAGGAGTTCGCCGACCGCACCGACGGCGGTCCGATCAGCACGCTCGGTCCGATCACGTTCGGAGTGACTGACGAGCCGGGGCAGGCCGCGCGGCCGTTGACCGTCGCGCCGGCGACCGCCGGGAAGACTGCGATCAAGACGAAGGGGCCGAAGACCGCGCCCAAGACCGCTGCCCCGAAGACCGCCGCGCCGAAGCCGGGCGCGCCCAAGACCGCGGCGCCCAAGGCGAAGAGCGAGCCGACGCCGTCCGCTCCGGCGCCGGTCGCCGCGGCGCCCGGTCCGAAGACGAAGACCAGGACCACCGCGAAGAAGAAGAAGGCGCCGAGCGAGTTCAGCGAGCTGATCGAGCGAGGCGCCGTCGCTGACGACGATCTCCCGAGCGCGGTGAAGGGTCTGAAGGACGAGCTGCTGCAGATCGACTACAAGGCCGCCGAGCTGATCGAGAAGCTGGCGGACGAGCTGCCGACCGGCGCCGCCGCCGAGCTGCTCGACATCGCCAAGGAACGCTTGTCGGACAGCTTGCTCGCGGCCAAGGGCGCCCAGCAGGAAGTCGTCGCCAACTTGAAGAGCGCCGCCGAGCACAAGAGCGCGCGCCGCGTCGACCTGCGCGACGTGACTTCGCTGCCGCTCGGCATCGCCGCCGTGGGCGACATCTTCACGGTGCTGATCGATCAGAACGTGGTCGTGCCGACGGAACACCAGCGAGTGTTCACGACGAATCAGGACGGGCAGGCCGAGGTCGAGATCCGCGTGTTCCAGGGCCGCTCGAAAGCGATCCACGACAACCAGCTGCTCGGCTCGTTCATCCTCGAGGGAATCGCGCCCGCGCGGCGCATGGAGCCGAAGATCGAGGTCGCGTTCCGCATCGACGAGAACGGCATTCTCGCCGTCCGCGCGCGCGACGCTGAGTCAGGCGCGCAACAGGGGCTGCGGATCGAGGATCCGCTCGGCCTGCAGAGGTCGCGCCGCCGCCGGCGCCCGACGCCGAAGCGCCCGAGGCCGAAGCTCCGAAGCAGTTCGAGCTCGAGAGGTGACCGCGCGCTCGCCCGGCGAGCGCACGCCTCAGGAGCGGCTCTTCTTGCCCAGCTCGCCCGCGGGATGGCGCCGGGCGTAGTCCTCGCGCGTGAAGCCCTTCGCTTCCTGGAGCTGGACCGAGAGTGCGGCGAGCACGAGCGTCTGGGCCAGCACGCTGGCCCGCGGCGCCAGGCCGAGTGAGTCGCCTTCTTCGCCGACGCCGGCCTCGAGCGCGACGTCCGCCGCGCGCGCCAGCGGCGAGTCGCGCCGCGCGGTTACGGCGATGATGCGCGCGCCGAAGCGGTGCAGCGCTTCGACCGCGCGGAGCAGCTCCTCGGTCGAGCCGCTGTTCGAGATCGCGATGACGACATCGCCGGGCCGGAGCTGACCGACACTTCCGTGTGTCACCTCGGTGCCGTGCAGGAACGCGGCGGGGGTGCCCGTGCTGGAGAACAGCGACGCGATGTAGCGCGCCACGTGCTCGGGCTTGCCGATCCCCGTCACGTGGACACGCGCGCCCGCACTCTCGGCAGCGAGCACGAGCTCCGCGGCGTCGGCGAGCGCCGCTCGGTCGACGCGCGCGCCGGCTGCGGCGACCTCGCGCGGCACGACCTCGAGGAAGTGCTCGAGCGCCCGCCGCGAATCGGCGTGCTCGGGCGCGAGCTTCGCCAGGTGCAGCTCGCTGCCGCCGAGAGACGCGTACAGCTCGAGCACCCGCGCGCGGGCCTCGTGCGCGCGATCCGGGAACGCGCCGATCTGCTCGCAGCAGGCGGCGCCGCACGCGTTCCCGAGGCGCGCCGCGCTCTCCAGGTCGAGCCCGCCGTGAAGCCCGGCGAGCAAGCCGCCGAGATACGCGTCGCCCGCGCCCGTCGTATCGACGACGCTGACCTGCGCCGCGGGCGCGTTCACCGTCTCGCCCTCGCGAAACAGAAGTGACCCGGCCGCACCGAGCGTCAGCGCAACCAGCTTCGCGCCCGTTCGCTCCGCGAGCGCGCGCGCGCGCACGCGCGCGGATCCCGGCGCGACGAGTCCGTCGAGCGCCGCCAGCGACGGCTTCAGGATGTCCGCGAGTCCGAGAACCGCCTCGAGCTCCGCCGCGCTGCCGAGCGCCGGCACCGCGTCCGAGAGCGGCACGTCGAGGTCGACGACGGTCTGCGCGCCCGCCGCGCGCGCGATCTCGAGCACGCGCCGCGCGGTCGCGAGCGGCACCTGCGAGACCTCGGTCGTGACGATCGCCGCGCTCTCGATCACCGAGCGGTGCTTCTGCTCGATCTCGTCGGGGGTCAGCTCCGCCGTCGCGCCGCGCGCCATGTAGATCGCGCGCGCGCCGTCGGGATCCACGTAGATCTGCGCGAACGACGAAGCGCTCCCGCCGAGGTCGATGTGGTGCTCGATCCCGAGCCGCTCCATGCCCGCGCGCAGGAAGCGGCCGTTGGGGTCGTCGGCCTGCTTGCCGAAGATCGCCGTGCGCAGGCCGAGCACGCGCGCCCAGCCCAAGTGATTCAGAGTGACTCCCCCGACCTGGCGCTGCACGATCCGGCCGCTCGCGTCCGCGCGCAGCAGGCCCTTCTCTTCGGCGGCGACGATGCGCTTGGCGAGGTGGATCTCGTCGACCACCATGCTGCCGGTGCCGGCGACGTCGAAGCGGCGCGCGCGCTGACTCACGGCTTCTCCGCGTGCGCGGGGTCGGAGCGCCAGCGCTCGGGCAGGCGGGCGGCGATCTCGTCGTCGAGCTTTTCCATGGCCGAGTCGAAGAGCGCGGCCTGCTCGACCGAGAACGCGGCGGTGCCGCGCGCGACCGAGTCACTCGACAGCACGCCGCGGCGCAGCAGCCCGCGCTTCAGCGCCGCCAGGCTGCGCTTGCCCTCTGGAAAGCGGTAGCTCGCCGCGAAGCGCTGGAAGAGCGCCTCGAGCTGATCCATGCGCTCGACGTCGCCGGCCGAAGCGACTCGCCAGGCGCGCTGCCATTCGCGCGGCAGCAGGTTCGCCGGGCCGGACACGACCCCCGAGGGCAGCAAGTCGTGCAGCAGGAAGCGGTTCCAGTGTTCCCGCAGCTTGCCCCAGAAGCCGCTGCGCGGTCGCATCATGCGCAGGATCTGCAGCGCCTCGCCGACGTAGATGTCGAACGCGCCCAGGTCGCGGAACTGCCGGGCCGCTTTCGTGTAGTGACCGAGGCGCCGCGGCGGGGCGGACACTTTGATCCCGCGCACGAAGTCGAGCCGCGAGAGCAGCTTCACCGCGCGCGTGCGCAGGTGCTGATCGGGGCCGACCGAGATGTCGGCGTTGTCGTACAGGAAGATCGGCAGCCCGCGGTTGCGCGCATCGAGCAGGTCCGCGACGTCGCGCTGCAGGAAGCGCACGGGGTCCTCGACGTCCTTGATCGCGAGCGGCGCGATCACCCCGGCGTGCGCGCCGATCTCGAGCGCGAGCTCGAGCGTCTCGAGCGTCTCGGCGCGCGTCGGCGCAGTGAGTCCGACCCACGCCTCGACCGGCAGCTCGCCCGCCTGGACCAGGCGCGACTCGTGCTTGCGGGCCTCCTCCACGACGACGCGAATCACGCGATGCCGGCGCCGCTGGTCGAGCTTGTTCCACTCGCCCGTCGTGCCCATTGCGAAGAGCACGTCGGCGCCGCGGCCGCCCTGGATCAGATAGCGCACCAGGCGGCGCTGATCCGCGTCGTTCGGCTCGCCGTCGGGGTCGAGACAGGAGACGATCGGGATCGAGAGCCCGCGCCGCGGTGCGTAGTTCTCGAGCGTTCGCACGGGCGGACTCTACGTCCCCTGCTCGCGCGGATCCAGGGCGTCGCGCAAGCCGTCGCCGAGCAGGTTGTAGGCAGTGACCGTGAGGAAGATCGCGGCTCCCGGGAAGACGGCGAGCCACCAGGCGGTGGTGTTCGACTGCGCGACGGACAAGATGGAGCCCCACGTGACGATCTCCGCCGGCACGCCGATGCCCAAGAACGACAGCCCCGACTCCGTGAGGATCGCGCTCGCGACGCCGAACGACATCGATACCAGCACCGGCGCGATCGCGTTCGGCAGGACGTGGCGGATCATGATGCGCACGTCCGTCGCCCCGAGACTGCGCGCCGCGGCGACGTAGTCCATCGCGCGCACCCTGAGAAATTCGCCGCGAATGAGTCGCGCGATGCCGACCCAGCCGGTGAGTCCGAGAATCGCCATGATCAAGTAGATCGACGGCGGAAAGGTCGCGGCGACGGCGAGAATCAGGAAGAACGTCGGGATGCTGAGCATCAGCTCGAGCAGTCGCGATAGCAACAAGTCCACGACGCCGCCGTAGTAGCCCGCGAGCCCGCCGAGCGCGATGCCGATCGACGCCTGGATCGCCACCACGATCAGCCCGATGCTGAGTGACACGCGCACGCCGTGCACCATGCCCGCCGCGACGTCGCGCCCGATCCCATCGGTGCCGAGCCAGTGCGCGCGCGACGGCGCCGCGAACACGTCGCCCGTGATGTCGGGCACCGTCGGACTGTAGGGGATCGGCGGCCACAGCACGCTGTCGGCGCGTTCGGCGAGCGCGGCGAAGCGCTGATTCACGAGCGGCGCCGGCCACTGCCGCAGGCCGAGCCAGACGCCGTAGTCGATCGCGATCGGACAATAGCTCTCGCCGTCGAGCTTCAAGTAGTAGGGCTTGTCGTTCGCGACCAGGTCCGCGCTGAGCGCCAGCGCCACGAGCGCGCCCACCACGGACAGGCCGAAGACCGCGCGCTTGCGCCGCAAGAGCTCGCGCCAGACGCGCGCGGCCGAGCTGTCGCGCGAGTCACTCATCCGCCGGAGCTCGAGTAGGTGATCCGCGGATCGACCAGGGCCAGCAGCAGATCCGCGAGCAGGATCCCGAGCAAGCTGAGCGCCACGGCGGTCGCGAACAGCGCCAGCACGACCGGATAGTCGCGCGCCAACACCGCTTGGTAGCCGAGCTGGCCGAGGCCCGGGATCGAGAAGATCCCCTCGATCAGCACCGAGCCGCCGATCAGGCCGGGAAGCACGCCCGCGACGATCGTGACCATCGGAATCAGCGAGTTGCGCAGCATGTGTCTCATGATCACGCTGCGCTCGGGGACGCCCTTCGCGCGCGCGGTGCGCACGAAGTCCTGGCGCGCGTTCTCGAGCATCGACGAGCGCAGGTAGCGGGAGATCTCGGTGTAGCTGCCCAGAGTCGTGACGAAGAGCGGCAGCGCCAGATGGTGCGCGAGCTCGCCGATGCGGCGCGAGAGCGGCCACTCGGCGCTGTAAGCGAGTGAGTGCAGACCGCCGGGGGGGAACCACGCGAGATAGTCGCCGCCGCCGAGAAACACGATCAGCAGCACGCTGATCCAGAAGCTCGGCAGCGAGTAGAGGCCGAACGCCACGCCGGTCGAGATCCGATCGAAGCGGCTGCCCGGCCGCACCGCCGAGTAGATTCCCAGGGGCACGGCGACCAGATAGGTGACCAGGAGCGCGAGCGACTCGATCGCCATCGTGATCGGAATCCGCTCGCGGATCTTGTCCCAGACCGGCTGGCGGTCCTTGAAGCTGCGGCCCAGATCTCCGCGCAGGAGCTTTGTCATCCAGTCCGCGTACTGCACCGGGATCGAGCGATCGAGGCCGAGCTCGCGGCGCAGCTCCGCCTTCGCGCGCTCGGCGTCGGCGAGCTTCTGCGTGCTGATTCCCGTCTGACCCGAGGCGACCCCGCCGGACAGAAACAGCTCGACCGGGTCTCCGGGCGCGAGGTGCATGATCGCGAAGCCGATGAAGGTGATCCCGAGGAAGGTCGGAAACGAGAGCGCGATGCGGCGCGCGGCGTAGGCGAGCAGCGCGCCGTTCATCAGTGGTACTTCTGCGCTCCGGTCGGCACCCACCACTCCGCTTCGTAGCTGCCGCCGGTCGGGTACCAAGTCACCCCGCGGAAGCGCTTGTCGTACGCGGCGAGTGACTTCGGCGCGTACACGAACGTGTAGGGCTGCTCGTCGTAGAGAATCCGCTGGACCTCGTCGTACATCTGCTTGCGCTTGGCCGGGTCGAACTCGGTGCGATACTGGGTCAGCAGCTCGTCGACTCTCTCGTTCTTGTACGAGATGTGATTCGAGCCGCCCGGCACCGCCTGCGACGAGTGCCAGATCTGGTACAGGTCGGGCGGCTGTGCGCCGCTCGAGGTCCAGCCGAGGATCACGGCGTCGTAGTCGAACGCTTTGACCTTCTCGAGCATGATCGACCAGTCGACCGCGCGGAAGCTCGCGTCGATGCCCGCGCGCTTGAACTCGTCGATCACCACCAGACCGAGGTTCTTCCGGTCCTCGTTGCCCGAGTTCGACAGGATCTCGAAGCGCAGCGGCGTGCGGCCGCCGTGGCCGTCGTCGTGGTCGAGCACGCCGTCGCCGTCGGAGTCAGTCCAGCCGGCTTCGGCGAGCAGCGCCTTGGCCTTTGCGGGGTCGAACGGCCACGGCGCGAGGTCCTTGTCGAATTCGGGCCGGCGCGGGTAGATCGGCGACTCGACCGGGTCGGCCAGGCCGAGCATCACCTTCTCGCAGATGTTCTTCTTGTCGACGAGATACGAGAGCGCCTGCCGCAGCCGCTTGTCCTGGAAGATGGCGCGGCGCTCGTTCCAGCCGAGGTAGGTGAAGCTGCCCGCGAGGTCGACGTGCTTCTCGATCCGCTCGGCGAACTTCGCGTCGCCGGTCTGCTTCAGATACTGCACTGGCCGCAGGCCCATCACGTCGACCGTGCCCGCCTTCAGCGCGACCAGCGCCGCGTCGTAGTCGTTCAGAACCCGGTAGACGATCCGCTCGACCCACGGATCGCCGAGCTCCGTGTGACCCGAGGCCCACGACTCGCGCCGCCGCAGCTCGATCTTCTCGCCGGTGACGTAGTCGCGCGCGGGATTCTCCAGGACCAGCGCCCCCGGTCCGACGGGGCTGCGGTTGTAGCTCTCGTTGAACTGCTTCGCGAAGCGCTCGGCGCGCTCCTTCTTGTCGGCCGCGAGGTCGTCGTACTTGTTCAGGTCGGCGACTTCGATCCCGTCGAGCAGGTTGTCGGGGTCGTAGTAGTGGCGCGGGATCGGCGCGATGCCGCCGAGCACGTAGTCGTTCATGAAATACGGCTGCGAGAGCCGAATCCGGACGCTGTAGGGCGTCGGCGCGCTCGCCTCGGCGACTGACTCGTAGTAGTTGCGCAGGTGCGGCGCGTTGACCCGCGGATGCCGCATCGCCTTCAGGGTGAAGATGACGTCATCGGCAGTCACCGGCTTGCCGTCGCTGAACGTGACGTCTTCGCGCAGCGTGTACTGGTAGACGAGGTGGTCGGCGGACACCTCGGGCAGAGACTTCGCGATGCTCGGAGCGAGCTCGAGCGTCGCGTTGTCGACCCGGATCAGGGGCGGAAAGATCCAGCTCAGCACCGCGCTCGCGCCCGCGTCGTTCGCGGTGAGTGGGTTCAAGCTCTCCGGATCGGCGAGCGAGTGCATCACGAGCCAGTCGCCGCGCACCGGCGGCTCGCTCGCGGCGGAGGGTTGCGCGGCCGGGTTCGCCGCGCTCGCCGCCGCCGCGTCGGGTGCTTTTTTTTCGCTGGGTCCTCCGCAGGCGACCGCGAGCGCAGTCAGCGCGATCCACGGTGCTCGCGCACAAAATCGTCGCATCTCTCCCCCCTTCGGATCTCGCGGTCCGAGTCGCGCAGATCATGCCGCGCTGAGAAAGCCCTCGCACGGCTTCGCGCTCGCGCTATGATGCATCGCAACTCTCCCCCCTCGCGAGGCCTTCATGGAGCGCAACGCACCGCGCCGGCGCGGAGTGCCACTCGAGCTCGTGATCGGCGGTGAGACGATTCGCGTCTGGCTCGACGAGACGGGGATTCACTTCCGACACCCGGATGGATCGCGCACCGAGGGCCACTTGCCGTGGGCGCTCGCGATCGCGATGTCGCTGCTGCCGCCCGACGTACCGCGCGTGGGAACGATCATCGAGGCGGCATAGCCGTTGGCCGAGCTGCTGATTGCGCTCGTGGGGTTCGCGCTGGGGTTCGGCAGCGCGGCGCTCTGGCTGCGACGGCGGGCGCCGCGCGCGGGCGTCGCGTCAATCGAGACGGCTGCTCCGGCCGAGGTGAAATCGCTGATCCCGGTGCGCGAGATCGGCGCGGACGAGAGCGCCGAGCGCGCCGCCGCGCCGCACCTGCTCGCGCTGATCGGCGAGGCGATCCGCGAGCCGCTGCGCCTCCTGCGCCGCGCGAGCGATGCGCCGAGCGACGCGCTGGAGCGCCTCGAACGCGTCGCGTGGCAGACGCGCATGCTCGTCTCGCGGCCGCGCCCGATGCGCGCCTCGCCCACGTCGCCGATCGCGCTGCTCCAGGAGGCGGCGGAGCAGATTCCGCTCCTGCGCGACGGCACCGTCGGCGCCTCGTGGAGCTTGCTCAACCGCCAGCCCGTGTACGTCGACTCGGACCGGATACGCGGCGCGTTCCGCGGGCTGCTCGAGTCGGGCGCGGAGCTCGCGGGTCCCGGCGGACGCGTCGGCATCAAGATTCTGCAAGGCAAGCAGGCGGGTTTCCCGGTGCAGATCGAGATCGAGATCGGCCGGCGCGGAGCCGAGCTCGATCCGCTCGTGCTGCTCGTGACTCGCCACCTGATCGAAAGTCAGGGCGGTCGCCTCGAGCTCGACGGAAACGTGACTCGCATCTTGCTCCGCAACACCGCTGCCGAGCCCGCGGTCGCCTCGGTCGCGTGAGCCGAAGTCAGACGCCTTCGAACAGACCGGAGAGCGAGACGCCGAGCGCGGTTGCGAGCTTGCGCAGGGTCGCCACCGACGCGGCGCTCTTTCCGAGCTCGATCTGCGAGATCAGGCTGACCGAGAGCGCCGTCTTGTTCGCGAGCTGGCGCAGGGTCAGCGTCCGGCTCTTGCGCAGCCCGCGAATGCGCGCGCCGAGCATCTGATTCATGCGCTCCTCGGCGTCGACGATCAGCCCCTTCTCGCGGATCGCGCGCTCGAGCACGTCGCGCAGCGCGTGCAGATCGAACGGCTTCTCGAGGTAGTCGAAGGCCGCCGCCTTCATCGATTCGACCGCGCTCTGCACCGACGGATAGCCCGTCATGACGATCACGCAGATGTCCGAGTCGATCGCGCGGACCTGCCGCAGCAGATCGACGCCCTCGACCCCCGGCAGCCGCACGTCGAGCAGCACGATCTGGTGTCGGCCCTGGCGAACTTCGACGAGCGCGTCCGCCGGCTTCGAGGCGGTGGTGACCTTGAAGCCCTCGCGAGTCAGGAACTCGCGCAGGTAGAGACAGATGTCCTCGTCGTCGTCGACGATCAGGACGCGCAGCTTCATGCGCTGAGGCACGGCGCAGGATTCTACCGATCTCGCTTCGCGCCTGACGAGAAAATTCTCGCGACGGATCAGCGCGATCGGGCGGGCGCCGCAGCTTGAACCCAGGCGGCCGTCAGATCGCTGGGCGCGAGGTTGATCGCGACCACACTCTGGACCGTGAAGGTCGCGATCGGCCCGGAATCATCAGTGATCTCAATGCGAGCCGGGAAGCGGATCTTCCCGAACTCTTGCCACTGGTCGAACGCGACGCGGGGCGCCTTGGCGCGCACGATCCGGCGCAGCTCCAGCGCCGGCTTCTCGATCCAGAGCTGCGAGGGCGACACGCGCGTGCCCAGCACCCAGCAGTCGCCGTCGCCGCAGCGCGCGAGCTCGTTGCGCTCGAGGTCGACACCCTCGGCGGCTAGCCAGCCGCGCAGCTCCGACTCGCGGCGCAGCACCAGCGGCGAGAGATCGGGCAGCCACGCGGGCGCGGGCAGCTGGGTTCCCGCACTGGCGCGACCGCCGCTCACGAGCCAGCGGCCGCCGCGATCGTCCGAGATGCGGGAGCCGAGGTCGGGATGGAGCTCGATCACCAAGCTGCCCGGCGCGGATGAGTCGCGCGACTGGAGCTTGGCCTCGATTCGCAGCGGCGTGCGGCTCGCGCGCGCCTCGGCCAGCATGCCGACGACCCGGTCGCCCGGCAGGATGTAGGCGAGCCAGAGCAGCGCGAGCCCGCGCGCGAGCGAGAGGGTCAAAGCAGGCGGCGCAGCGCGCCGCGACCCGCGAAGCGGGCGCGCGCGCCGAGCTCCGCCTCGATGCGCAGGAGCTGGTTGTACTTCGCCGTGCGGTCGGTGCGCGACAGCGAGCCCGTCTTGATCTGCCCCGCCGCGCAGCCGACCGCGAGGTCCGCGATCGTCGTGTCCTCGGTCTCGCCCGACCGGTGCGAGATCACGTTCGCGTAGCCCGCCGAGTCGGCGAGTGCCATGGTCTCGAGTGTCTCGCTGAGTGTGCCGATCTGATTCAGCTTGATCAGCACCGCGTTGGCGACGCCGCGAGTCACTCCCTCGTGCAGGATCCGCTGATTCGTGACGAACAGATCGTCACCGACGAGCTGGACGCGCGAGCCGAGCGCGTCGGTGAGCAGCTTCCAGCCCTCCCAGTCGCCCTCCGCGAGCCCGTCCTCGATCGTGGCGATCGGGTAGCGCGTGACCCAGTCCTCGTAGAGCCGCACCATTTCGTCGCGCGTGTGCGCCGCGCCTTCGGATTCGAGCACGTACTTTCCGTCGTCGAAGAGCTCGCTCGCCGCGACGTCGAGCCCGAGGTGGACGTCTCGGCCCGCGCGGTAGCCGGCGCGCTCGATCCCGCGCAGGAGCAGCTCGACCGCGGCTTCGTTCGATGGCAGGTCCGGCGCGTAGCCGCCCTCGTCGCCGACCAGGGTCGAGAGCCCCGCGTCGCGCAGGGTGTCGCCCAGCGCGTGGAAGATCTCCGCGCCCATGCGCAGACACTCTGCGAAGCTCGGCGCACCCGTCGGCAGGATCATGAATTCCTGGAACTCGACGCTGTTGTCCGCGTGTGCGCCGCCGTTCAGCACGTTCATCATCGGCACCGGCAGCACCGGGTCGCGGCCCGCCGCCAGCCACTGATACAGGGGCTGGCCCGCGTCGGCGGCCGCGGCGTGTGCGGCGGCGAGTGAGATCCCGAGGATCGCGTTCGCGCCGAGCCGCGACTTGGCGTCCGTGCCGTCGAGCTCGCACATGCGGCCGTCGAGCGCGGCCTGCTCGCGCAGGCCGCCGAGCTCCAGCCCGCGCACCGCGCGCGCGAGCTCGCCGTTCGCGTTCTCGACAGCGCGAATCACGCCCTTGCCGCGATAGCGCGCGCCGCCGTCGCGCAGCTCGAGGGCTTCGCGGCTGCCGGTCGACGCGCCCGATGGCACCGCGGCGCGGCCGCGCGCGCCGGAGTCCAGCTGGAGCTCCACCTCGAGCGTCGGATTTCCGCGCGAGTCGAGGATCTCGCGCGCGCGCACTTCTCCGATGCGACTCATGGCGGCGCAGTCTATCGGAGCGCGCGCAGCGGCGACAGGAGCAGCCGGCCCTCGGCGTCGCGCTCGACCCGCGCCTCGACGCCGTAGACGGCAGCGATGCACTCGGCCGTGAGCACGTCGCCGGGCGCGCCGTGGGCGGCGACCGCGCCGCGCTCGAGTAAGACGATCTCGTCCGCGAAGCGGGCGGCGAGCCCGAGATCGTGAGTCACCAGCAGGATTCCGCGCCCGGGCGCGGCGCACAGCCACGCGCGCAGCCACTCGAAGCAGTAGAGGCCGTGGCCGAGATCCATGTGCGCGGTCGGCTCGTCGAGCAGCCAGGTGTCGACGCCCTGCGCGAACGCGCGCGCGAGCAGGACGCGCCGCTTCTCGCCGCCCGACAAGGTCGGGTAGGCGCGCTCGGCGAGGCCGCCGAGGTCGAGCGCGGCGAGCGCCGCTTCGGTGCGCGCGAGGTCGTCCGGCGACTCACGGCCCAGCGCGCCCAGGAACGGCGCGCGCCCGAGCGCGACCATCTCGCGCACACTGAAGGGGAACTGCATCGCGCTCTCCTGCGGCACGACCGCCAAGCGCTGCGCGACGCCGCGCCGTGTGTGCTCCGCGATCGCGACACCGCCAAGTGTCACCTCACCCGAGTCGGGACGCAGCACGCCGGAGAGCGCGCGCAACAGCGTCGTCTTTCCCGCTCCGTTCGGCCCGACGACGACGAGCAGCTTGCCGGGGCCGAGCGACACGTCGACGCCGCGCAAGACGCGCGCGGCGCCGAATGCGTGCGAGAGAGAGCGCGCCTCGACCAGCGACTGGGTCACGCCGCGGGCAGTCGGGCGAGCTCACGCCGCAGCAGGACCAGGAACAGGGGGCCGCCGACCAGCGCAGTCAGCGCGCCGACCGGAAGCTCGGTCGGCGCGAGCACGACGCGCGCGAGTGTGTCGGCGACGACCAGGAACGCCGCGCCCGCGAGCGCCGACGCCGGAACCAGCAGGCGGTGGTCGGATCCGAACGCGAGCCGCAGCAGGTGCGGCACGATCAGGCCGACGAAGCCGATCAGGCCGGAGACCGAGACCGACGCGCCGATCATGAGTGCCGTCCCGGCGAGGATCCAGCGGCGCACCGCCGGCACGTCTACCCCGAGCTGCGACGCCGTCTCGTCGCCCTGCGCGATCAGGTTCAGCGCGTACGCGAAGCGCAGGGCGATCGCGAGGCCGAGCCCGAGCAGCGCCGCGACTGCCGCGAGCAGCGCCGGCTCGACCGAGCGGATCGAGCCGATCAGCCAGAGGAACACACCCGCCACCCTCGCGAGATCGGCGGCGCTGGTCGCGAACACGATCAGCGACGACGCGAAGGCGTTGAACACGACGCCGGTCAGCAGCAGGCTGTGAGCGGGCGCGCGCCCGCCGGCGGCCGCGATCGCGTAGAGCAAGAGACTCGCGCCGAGCGCGCCCGCGAACGCCACCGCCGGCACCGCCGCAGCGCCGAGCCACAGGCCGCCGCCGAGCGCGAGCGCGGCGACGCCGCCCAGCGCCGCGCCGCCCGAGATTCCAAGCACGTACGGGTCGGCGAGCGGGTTCTGCAAAAGCGCCTGGAGCAGCGTGCCGGCCGTCGCGAGGCCCGCGCCGACGAGCGCGGCGAGCAGCGCGCGGGGCAGGCGAATCTGCAGCACGATCTCGCGCGTCGCGTGCTGCGCCGAGCCGACCAGCAGACTCACACCCAGAGCGGCGGCGAGCAGCAGCGCAAGCGCGCCCAACAGCGACCCGCGCGAGCGTCGAGTCACGACCCGAGCTCCGGGTGAATGCGCGCGCGGAGGAGCTGGGCGCCCTGCGCGAGCTTCGCGCCCGGCAGGGTCGCCACCCCCGGCGGCACGAGCTCGACGCGCTTCAGCCAGGCAAAGCGACCCCAGTACGCCCGCGCGGCGTCGCGCGCGGCGGGCCCCTGTTCCTGCCGCGTCGAGTCGATCAGGACCTCGGGCGCGCGCTCGGCGAGTAACTCGAGCGACACCTGCGGGTAGCTGCGCGCCAGGTCCGCGAACACGTTGCGCCCGCCGGCCGCTTCGATCAGCGCACTCGCAAAGCTGCCGCCGGCAGCGACGTAGAGCGGCTCGCGCTCGACGACGAGCGCAACGCTCGGCCGGCGCCGCCCTGCGACGGAGCGCGCGACCCCCGCCAGCTCGGCGCGCACGCGATCGGCCAGCTCGCGGCCCTGCGCGCCGCGGCCGACGAGCCCGCCCACGCGTTCGTAGTTCGCGATCACCGCGTCGAGTGACCCGCCGGTGTCGATCTCGCGCACGGCGATCCCGCGCGCGCGCAGCTCCGAGAAGAACCCGGCTTGTGATTCGCTCTGCACGCCGACGACCAAGCTGGGGCGCAGCTCGAGCGTGCGCTCGAGATCCGGCGCGAACAGTCCGCCCAGCGACGGGATCGAGCCGCATTCGGGAAGCTCGCGCGAGAAGCGGTCGACGCCCACGATCCGGTCGCGCATGCCGAGCGCGAGGAGTATCTCGGTCGTCGAGGGCGAGAGCGAGATCACGCGCAGCTCACCCGACTCGGCGGTCGCCCGCGCGCCCGCCTGCTCGCGACAGGCCGCGAGCGCCAGAACGAGACAGACGACGCGGACGGAGGCGCGCACGCCGGTGTTCTAGCACGGCGGCGGGGATGACGGAGGCGCAGCCGAACGCGTCCAGCCGCGCCTCCGGACCGCCGCTATTTCGCGGGCTGCGCGGTCGTCTTGCCTTCGAGCGCGACGTGCGGCCGGATCTTCTCCAGCTGCTTCTCGCCGATGCCCTTCACCTGAGACAGGTCCTCGACCCGCTTGAACGCGCCGTGCTCGGTGCGGTAGCGGATGATCGCCTCTGCCTTCGCCGGGCCGACCCCGGGCAGGAGCGACAGCTCCTCCGCCGTGGCCGAGTTCACGTTGACGACGCCGCTCAGCGCGGGGCTCGTGCCTCGCGCCGCGGAGTCGCTGCCGGCCGCGGTGGCCGTGGTGTTCAGGAGCAGAGCCAGTGCGAGCGCCCCGAGGGCCGCCGCGATTGGATGACGCATGTTGCGCATCCTCCTCTTGGTGATTGGGGTGAGGCTCGCGGGGTGAGGCGGGGAACTTCCGGTTCAGTGACTGCGCTCGACCACGAAGTCGGCGAGCGCGTGCATCGCGCGCTTCGCCTCGCAGTCGACGAACGGCTCGATGCGCGCGCGCGCCTGCGCACAGACCTGGCGGGCGCGTTCGAAGGTGCTCTCGACGCCGTGGTGTCTCGCAACGCACTCCGCGACCTGGCGCACTTCGTCCCGGTCCGGAACGCGGCCGTCGGCGCTCTGCAGCGCGAACGACTTCAGCAGCGCGGACAGCGCCTCGCGCTCGCCGGTGGAGCAGCGCTTCAAGGTCGCGATCAGCGGCAGGGTCAGCTTGCCCTCCGCGACGTCGGTGAGCGGAGCCTTGCCGAGGTCGAGCTCTTGGCCCGCGTAGTCGAGCGCGTCGTCGACGAGCTGGAAGGCGAGCCCGAGCTGCGCTCCGTAGTCGCGCACCGCGCGGCGCTCGGCGCGGGTGACTCCACCGAGCACGGCGCCCGACTCGGCCGACGCCGCCAGGAGACTCGAGGTCTTTCCGCCGATCACGTCGATGTAGGTCGACTCGGTGATCTCCGGGTCGAAGCTGCGCGTGAGCTGGAGCACCTCGCCTTCCGCCATGGCGCGGATGCTGTCGGCGAAGCTCGCCAGGATGTCCTGATCGCCGTCCTCGACGAGCGTCTGACACGCGCGCGCGAACAGGAAGTCGCCGACCAGAATCGCGAGCTTCGAGCCGAAGCGCGCGTTCACGCTCGGCCGGCCGCGCCGCGTCTCGGCCGCGTCGACGACGTCGTCGTGCAGCAATGACGCGCTGTGGAGATACTCGGCCGCGCTGGCGATCTGGATCGCGCGCGGTCCGCGGTAGCCGCACAGCCGCGACGCCAGCAGCACGACCACCGGGCGAATGCGCTTGCCGCCGCCGCCGAACGTGTGCTCGCCGATCGCGGGCACGACCGGCGCAACCGAGCGCAGCGCTTCGCGCATGACGCGCTCGACCTGCTCGAGATCGTCGTGCAGGAACGCGATGATGCGGTCGAGGTCGCGGCTCTCGTTCAACTCGCTTGCCCCTGGGTAGGCTGCCGAGTCTACCCGCGGCCCGGGTTCATGTCAAAGCGCTCACATGGTAAATCCTGTGATATTTCAGACAGTTGCCGAGTGTTCTCTCCACTCGACGAGAGCTTCGAGCCCGCCCGGCAACGGGTGCCCGCGGGCAAGAGCCGCGTCGCGCCTGACGCCGGCCGGCAGCGCCTGACTCAAGCCGCCGCCGCCGCTGGCCGAACCGATTCCGAATGGGCCGCGGCCAACAGGACGAGATCGACGAGGAGCTCGACGAGCTCGATCAGGGCTTGAAGCGCCTGCGCGTCGAGTACGACCAGTACTTTCTCGGGATCCTGAAGCGGCCGCCCGAGGTTCTGCAGGGCCGGATCCAGAAGGTCATCATCAAGTACGCGAATCAGACACTGCGGAAGACACACCACAAATTCCGCTTCAACTCGCTGAACTCGAAATTCCAGGTCTACCGGCAGCAGTGGGGCCGCACGCTGCGGCAGATCGAGCAGGGCACCTACAAGGGACACCTGTTTCGCGCGAAGCTCCACGAGCGCGAGCGCGGAATATCGGATGAGACGCCGAATCCGCTGAAGCCGGCGGCGCCGCCGACTGCTCCGCCGGGCGCGATCGACAAGCTCTTCGACGCGCTCGTCGCGGCGCGCAAGCGCGCCGGTGATTCGGGCCCCGCGCCCGACCGCGCGAAGCTCTCCGAGATCGTGAAGAAGCAGACCGCCGCGCTGAAGCAAAAGCACCCGGGCGCGAAGGTGAAGTTCCGCGTCGCGATCGAGGGCAACAAGGCGAAACTGGTCGCGAGCGTCGTGAAGTCCTGAGCCGGACGCTGCGCTAACCTGCGCGCCCATGCGCGTCGCCCTGGTGCACGACTGGCTCACGGGCTTTCGCGGGGGCGAGAAGGTCCTCCTCGAGTTCGCGCGGCTGTTTCCGGACGCGGATCTCTTCACCCTGATCCACGTCCCGGGCAGTGTGACTCCCGAGATCGAGCGCCTCCGCATTTCCGCCAGCCCGCTGTCGCGCGTGCCTGGCGCCGCGCGGCACTACCGCAAGCTCCTGCCGCTGTTTCCGTGGGCCGTCGAGCGCTTCCGGCTCGAGGGCTACGACCTCGTGATCTCGACCAGCCACTCGTTCGCGAAGGGAGCGCGCGTTCCGCACGGCACGCCGCATCTGTGTTACTGCTTCACGCCGATCCGCTATGCCTGGGACCTCGCCGACGAGTATCTCGGCCGCGGCGCCCGCCGCCTGCTGGCGGCGCCGTTGCTCGCGTATCTGCGGCGCTGGGACCGGCGCACCAGCTCCCCCGCGCGCGTGACCGAGGTGGTCGCGATCTCTCACGCGATCTCGGACAGGGTGCGGCGCTGCTGGGGACGCGACGCGAGCGTGGTCTATCCCGGTGTCGACGTCGCGCGCTTTCGCGGGCTTGAGACGCGCCCCGGCGACTTCTACTTCATGCTCGGTGGGTTCGTGCCGTACAAGGCCGAGGGCCTGGCGATCGAGGCGTTTCGCAGGCTCGACCGTCCGCTCGTGATCGCCGGCGACGGGCCGACGCGCGCGTCGCTCCAGGCAGGCGCGCCCGCGAACGTGCGCTTCCTGGGCCGCGTCTCGGACGCGGAGCTCGACGACCTGTACTCGCGCTGTCGCGCCCTGGTGTACCCGCAGCTCGAGGACTTCGGCATGATCGCCGTCGAGGCGCAGGCCGCGGGAAAGCCGGTGATCGCCTTCGGCCGCGGCGGCGCGACCGAGACGGTCGTCGGCCCGCGCGACGCATCCGGGCGGACGCCCAGCGGCGTGTTCTTCGCCGAGCCGACGGCGGAGTCACTCGCCGCGGCGGTGCAGGAGTTCGAGGAGCTCGAGGCGAAGCTCGATCCGCAGGCGATCCGGCTCAACGCCGAGCGCTTCTCGCTCGAGAACTTCCGCGCGGGAATCGCGCGCGCGATCGAAGGGGTGCTGCAGTGACTCGCAAGATTCCCATGGTCGATCTGGGCGCGCAGACGGAGCGACTCTGGCCCGAGCTCGAGAAGGCAGTTCAGAGCGTCCTGCGCTCGGGTCGCTTCATCCTCGGGCCGAACGTAGAGGCATTCGAACGCGAGGCCGCGAACTTTCTCGGCACGCGCTACGCGGTCGGTGTGGGCTCGGGCACGGACGCGCTCGTGCTCGCTCTGCGCGCGCTCGGCGTCGGTGCGGGCGACGAAGTGATCGTGCCCTCGTTCACGTTCTTCGCGACCGCGGAGGCGGTGAGCCTCGTCGGCGCGACGCCGGTCTTCGCGGACATCGAGCCGACCACGTTCTGTCTCGAGCCCGATTCCGTGGCGAAGGCGATCAGTCTGCGCACGCGCGCGATCGTGCCCGTGCATCTCTTCGGTCACCCCGCCGAGATGGACGCGATCGCCGCGCTCGCGCGCGCGCGCGGGCTCGCGCTGCTCGAGGACGCCGCACAGGCGTTCGGCGCGGTCTACCGCGGGCGCAAGGTCGGCGGGCTGGGGAACGCGGCGGCCTTCTCCTTCTTCCCGTCGAAGAATCTCGGCGCGTTCGGCGAGGCCGGGCTGATCGCGACCGACGACGCGGCGGTCGCCGACTCGGTGCGCAGCCTGCGCGCGCACGGCTCGCGCGAGCGCTACGTGCACACGGAGATCGGCTACAACGCGCGGCTCGACGAGATCCAGGCGGCGCTCTTGCGCGTGAAGCTGCCGCACGTGGCGGGCTGGAACGACGAGCGACGGCGCGTGGCTGCCGCCTACGATGCGTCACTTTTTGGTGTCACCGGCGTGCGGATCCCGCGCATCGCGCCCGGCTGCACGCACGTCTTCCACCAGTACACCGTGCGCGTGCCGGCGGAGAAGCGCGCGGCGATCCAGCGCGCGCTCGAGTCAGCCGGCGTCGCGACTCAGGTCTACTACCCGATTCCGAACCACGCGCTGCCGATGTACGCGGGGGGCGCGCCGTCGTTGCCCGAGACCGAGACGGCCGCGCGCGAAGTGCTCTCGCTGCCGATCTTTCCGGAGCTCACCAACGCGGACGCGGCCGAGATCGCGCGCCTGCTGGCGGCCGCGCTGCGCTAGCGGCCGCGCGCGGTGACCTGCGGCGGTCTGTTCGGCCACTTCTGGAAGGTGGCGCGGTGGCGGGCGAGCCCGCGCATCACGACCTCGATGTAGACCAGCTTCCGGATCAGGTAGCTGTGAGTCTCCTTCGGGTCGAGATACAGGTTGTACAGCCGCCCATAGGGGTACTGCTGCAGCACGCCGGTGAAGCCGCCGGGATTCACGACGTCGGTCGAGTCGTCGGAGATCGACGTGCTCATGTACTTGTACTCGCCTACGCGGATCGCCGAGAGGTGCAGCGTGAGCCAGTAGTAGTGGAACTTGCGGTTCGAGAGCCCGTCGGGCGCGAGCAGGAAGCTGGTCTGATCGATCGAGTCGACGAAGCGGTCGCCGGGCACGCGGTCGCCGACACCCGCCAGTGTCAGAAACGTCGCGAACAGATCGAGCTGCGCGAAGATCCCGTCCGAGGCGCGCGGCTCGATCATTCCCTTCCACGCCATCACGCCCGGCACGCGCACTCCCCCTTCCCAGGTCGAGCCCTTCGCGCAGCGGAAGGGCGTGAACGCGGCGTCGGGCCAGGTCTCCATCTCGGGGCCGTTGTCCGACGAGACGAACACGAGCGTGTTCTCGAGCTGCCCCGTGCGCTCGAGCGCGCGCACGAGCCGGCCGACGATGTCGTCGAGCTCGATGATCGTGTCCTTGTACGGGTGCTTCGAGGGTGACTTCCCGCGGAACTTCTCGTGCGGGTAGTTGTCGAAGTGCGCGCCGCGCGTGCAATGGTACAAGAGCCAGGGCTTTCGCTCGCGACTCATGCGCTCGATGAAGCGCTCGGAGTAACCCGCCCACTCGTCGTCCAGCCGCGAGAGCACGGGAATCGTGACCTCTTCGACTACCTGCGGCTGGCCGCCGCGCTGCGCGTGCACCCAGCACTTGTTGAACGGCTCGTTCTTGATCCAGTTCGTGCGCGCGTCGCTGTAGACGATCTCGGGGAAGAAATACGGGTCGCGCCACTCCGTGTACATATCCGAGACGGAGAGAAAGCCGAAAAAGTCGTCGAAGCCGACGTTTTGAGGCTGTGACTCGAGGTTTTCGCCCATGTGCCACTTTCCGACGGCCTGGGTCGCGTAGCCCGCGTCGGACAGCAGCTGCGCCAGAGTCACCTCGCCCGCGAGCCCGCCGGGCATGCCGTACATGGGCGGCACCAGCAGGCCGTGCCTCATCGGCACCCGGCCCGTCATCAGCGAAGCGCGCGACGGCGTGCAGGACGGCTCGGAGTAGCACGACGTGAGCAGCAGCCCGTCGCGCGCGAGGCGGTCGATGTGCGGCGTCGGCGCGCCGGTCATGACTCCGCCGCCGTAGCAGCCGAAGTCACCCCAGCCGACGTCGTCCATCAGGATCACCAGGAAGTTCGGCTTGCGTCCCGTGCGCCGCTCGAGCTCCGCGAGCTTCGCGTTCGCCGCCGCGATCTGCGCGGGATGCCGGAACACGGACTCCCGATTCGGCGCCACTTCGACCGTCGGCGCCGTGATCGGGTCGAACTCCAATTCAGGCCTTCTGCGCGTCGACGCGCGCCTGGGCAAATTCGAGCGCTTCGCGCAGCTCGGCGAGCTGTTCGGCAGGCGCCGCGATCCCCGCCGCGTCGAGCGCCTGGGCCGCGCGCGCGCGGCGCGTCTCGGCTTCGGCCGCGTCGATCTGCTCGGGTGTCTCGGCCGAGGGCGCGAGCACCGTGACACGCTCCTGTGTCACCTCGGCGAAGCCGCCGGCGATCGCGATGCGACTCGCGCGGCCCGCCGCCGTGTAGCGCACGACGCCCGGCTTCAGCGCGACGAGCAGCGGCGCGTGACCCGGCAGGATGCCGAGCTCGCCCTCGCTGCCGGGCGCGACGACCGAGTCGGCCTCGGTCGCGAGCACCGCGCGGCTGGGAGTCACGATCGAGAGCGACAGAGCCACGGCTCAGGCCATCGCCTTGAGCTTCTCGCCCTTCTCGCGCGCGTCGTCGACGTCGCCGACGTTGAAGAACGCCTGCTCCGGAATGTCGTCGACCTTGCCCTCGAGGATCTCGCGGAAGCTCTTGATCGTGTCGGCGATCTTCACGTACTTGCCGGGCAGGCCGGTGAACTGCTCCGCGACGAAGTTCGGCTGACCGAGGAAGTTGCGGATCTTGCGCGCGCGCGCGACGGTGATCTTGTCGTCGTCGGACAGCTCGTCCATGCCCAGGATCGCGATGATGTCCTGCAGCTCCTTGTACTTCTGGAGCACTTGCTGGACGCCGCGCGCCACGCGGTAGTGCTCCTCGCCGACGACCAGCGGGTCGAGGATGCGGCTGGTCGAGTCGAGCGGATCGACGGCGGGATACAGCCCGAGCGACGCGATCTGCCGGGACAGCGTGATCGTGGCGTCGAGGTGCGCGAACGTGGTCGCTGGCGCGGGGTCGGTGAGGTCGTCCGCGGGGACATACACGGCCTGCACGGACGTGATCGAGCCCTTGCGCGTCGAAGTGATTCGCTCCTGCAGCGCGCCCATGTCGGTGCCGAGCGTGGGCTGGTAGCCGACCGCGCTCGGGATGCGGCCCAGCAGCGCCGAGACCTCCGAGCCGGCTTGCGTGAAGCGGAAGATGTTGTCGATGAAGAGCAGCACGTCGCGGCCCTCGTCGTCGCGGAAATACTCGGCGACCGTGAGCGCCGAGAGACCGACCCGCGCGCGCGCCCCCGGCGGCTCGTTCATCTGGCCGTAGATCAGCGCAGCCTTCTCGATGACTCCCGACTCCTTGAACTCGAGCCACAGATCGTTGCCTTCGCGCGTCCGCTCGCCGACGCCGGCGAACACCGAATAGCCCGAGTGCTCGGTCGCGATGTTGCGGATCAGCTCCTGCATCAGCACGGTCTTGCCGACGCCGGCGCCGCCGAACAGGCCGATCTTGCCGCCGAGCGGGAACGGGCAGAGCAAGTCGATCACCTTCAGCCCGGTCTCGAACTGCTTGATCGTGGTCGACTGCTCGGACAGCGGCGGCGGATCGCGGTGGATCGGCAGGCGCTTCTCGAACTTGATCGGGCCGCCTTCGTCGACCGGCTCGCCGACGACGTTCATGATGCGGCCGAGCGTGCCGGCACCGACCGGCATCGTGATCGCCGCGCCGGTGTCTCGCACCTTCATGCCGCGCACGAGTCCGTCGGTCGTGTCCATCGCGATGCAGCGAACGGCGTTCTCGCCGAGATGCTGCGCGACTTCGATCACCAGGTTGTCGGCGCGCTCGTCGATCGCGGGGTTCGAGATCGTGAGCGCGCTGTAGATCTCCGGCAGCGTTCCGGGCGGGAACTCGACGTCGACCACCGCTCCCGTAACCTGAAGCACTTTGCCTTCGCCCATCTCACATACTCCTAGAGCGCCTCGGCGCCGGCCACGATCTCGGTCAGCTCCGTCGTGATCTGTGTCTGGCGCACCTTGTTCATGTCCAGAGTCAAGCTGCGAATCAGCTCGCGAGTGTTCTCGGTCGCGGCTTCCATCGCGGTCATGCGCGCCCCGTGCTCGCTGGCGGCGTTCTCGAGCAGCGCGCGCAGCACGGCGAACTCGACCACCCGCGGCAGCACCGCGGCGAGCAGCGACGCCGGATCCGGCTCGATCTCGTAGGGGAGCTGCGCGGAGGCAGGAGCCGCTGCCGGCAACGCGGCGAGAACGGGCAGGATGGTCAAATGAGTCGGCGTCTGAGTCAGCACGGAGACGAAGCGCCCGTAGACCACGATCAGCTCGTCGCTGTCGCCCGCGAGGTAGCGACTGATCAAATAGGTCGCGATCTCGCGCGCGTTCTCGGCGGTCGGGCTCGCGAGACCGATCCAGGAACGCGGGACCTCGACGCCGCGGCGGCGGAAGAAGTCGCGCGCGCGCTTTCCCAGCGGCACGAATGCGACCGACTCGAAGCCCGCGCGCCGCTCTGCGACGACCGCGAGCGCGTGCTTCAGCAGGTTCGTGTTGTACGCGCCGCACAGGCCGCGGTCACTGGTGACGACCACGACGTCGAGCTTGCGCTTGCGCTCGCGCGCTGCGAGCAGCGGGTGCGCGTCGCTCTCCAGGCCACTGGCGACCGACGAGAAGATCTCGGTGAGCTTCTCGCCGTAGGCGCGCGAGGCCTCCGCGGCCTGCTGCGCGCGCGCGAGACGAGCCGCGGAGATCATGCGCATGGCGCTCGTGATCTTCTGCGTCGTCTTGATCGCGCCCACCCGGGCGCGGATCTCTCGGATGTTGGCCACGAACGCCTACGCCGCGCTGCCGCTCGGCTGGAAGACCCTCGCGAACGAGTCGAGCGCCTGCTCGAGCTTCGGCTTCAGCGCGTCGCCGAGCGCGCCCGTGGAGGTGATCTCGGCGAGGATCTCGGCGTGGTTCGCGCGCATGAAGTCGAGCATCTCGTTGCCGTAGCGAGTCACGTCGTCGGTCGGCAGCGCGCGCAGCCAAGAGGGCTTGCCGTCGGCGCGCGGCGTCGCGGCGTAGACCTGCACGACCTGCTCCGCGACCGGAAGCGGCTTGTACTGCGGCTGGCGAAGCATCAGCGTGAGTCGCTGGCCGTTCGCGAGCTGCTCCTGAGTCACCTTGTCGAGATCGCTGCCGAACTGCGCGAAAGCCTCGACCTCGCGGTACTGCGCGAGCGTGGTCTTAAGCGTCCCGGCCACCGCCCTCATCGCCTTCACCTGCGCGTTCGAGCCGACGCGCGAGACCGAGATGCCGACGTTCATCGCCGGGCGCTGGCCGGAGTTGAACAGGTTCGACTCGAGGAAGATCTGCCCGTCGGTGATCGAGATGACGTTGGTCGGGATGTAGTCCGAGACGTCGTTCGCCTGTGTCTCGATGATCGGCAGCGCGGTGAGGCTGCCGCCGCCGGCCTCGTTGCTCATCTTCGCGGCGCGCTCGAGCAGGCGCGAGTGGAGATAGAAGACGTCGCCCGGATACGCCTGCCGCCCGGGAGGCCGGCGCAGCAGGAGTGAGAGCTGGCGGTAGGCGGTCGCGTGCTTCGAGAGATCGTCGTAGATGATGAGCGCGTGCTCACCCTTGTCGCGGAAATATTCGCCCATCGTGCAGCCGGTGTAGGGCGCGATGTACTGCAGCGGCGCGGAGTCGGCGGCGGTCGCCGCGACGATCGTGGTGTACTCCATCGCGCCGAACTCGGTCAGCTTCCCGAGGACCTGCGCGACGGTCGACTGCTTCTGACCGATCGCGACGTAGATGCATCTCACACCGGTCGACTTCTGATTGATGATCGTGTCGAGCGCGATCGCGGTCTTGCCGGTCTGGCGGTCGCCGATGATCAGCTCGCGCTGGCCGCGGCCGATCGGAGTCATTCCGTCGATGCACTTCAACCCGGTCTGCAGCGGCTCCTTCACCGGCTGTCGCTTCACGATGCCGGGCGCCTTCAGCTCGACGCGGCGCGTGTGACTCGTGCGGATCGCCCCCTTGCCGTCGATCGGCTCGCCGAGCGCGTTCACGACGCGACCGGACAGCTCCGGGCCGACGCGAACCTCGATGATCTCGCCGAGACGCTTCACGATGTGGCCTTCGCGGATGTGCTCGCCGCTGCCCATGATCGCGATGCCGACGTTGTCGTCCTCGAGGTTCAGCACCAGGCCGCGCAGCCCGCCCGCGAACTCGACGAGCTCGCCGGCCATCGCGTTCGCAAGGCCGTAGACGCGTGCGATGCCGTCTCCGACCGAGAGCACGGTGCCGGTCTCGGCGACGTCGACCTCGCGGTCGTAGTCGCGAATTTGCCGCCGGATGATCTCGCTGATCTCGGCTGCCTTGATCTTCATGTAGCGGGCCCCTTCTTGAGAGTTTCCCCGAGCTGTTCGAGCTGCGTTCGAATGCTGCCGTCGAGTGACAAGTCGCCGATGCGCGCGATCACGCCGCCGATCAGATCGGGATCCACGGCGAACTCGATCTCGACCTCGGCGTTCACGCGCCGCGAGAGCGCGTCGCGAATCTGGCGCTGGGCCGCGGCGTCGAGCGGCCGCGCCGAGACGACGCGCGCGCCGATCCGTCCCGCTTCGGCGTCGACCAGCTCCTTCAGCGCGTCGCACAGCGCCCGAAGCAACGCGAGGCGGTTCTCATCGACGAGTATCTCGGCGGTCGCGCGGATCTCGACGGAGAGCCCGAGGCGGTCGCACAGCTCGTGGACGATCGCCTTGCGCTCGGCGCGCGTGTGGATCGGCATCAAGAGGACGCGGGTGAGCTCGTCGCTCCCGGAGATCTCGACGGCGAGTGACTGAACTTCGGCGAGCAGGCGCGCGTGCTCCTTCGCGCCGTCCGCGAGGCCGAAGACTGCGCGCGCGTAGCGGCGCGCGATTTCGCCGGCGCCGATCATGGGACTCGTCCGATGCGCTCGACGAACTCCGAGAGCATGCGTCGCTCGTCGTCGGCGCTGAGCTGCCGGCGCACGATCTCGCCCGCCAGCGAGATCGCCAGCCGCGCTGCTTCGCGCTGCAGCTCGGCCCGCGCGCGCTCGATCTCCTGGTCGGCCGCGCGCCGCGCTTCCTCGCGCACTCGCGCGGCGGCGCTGCGCGCGCGCTCGAGCGCCTGGTCGCGCTCGCGCTCGGCGATCTCGGCGGCCTCGCGCACCAGCGCTTCGTTCTCTTCCGAGATGCGCTCGAGCCGCGCGCGAATCTCGTCGTTCGCGCTGCGGGCGCGCTCGAGCGCCGTGCGTGCGGTGTCGAGCTGGCGACGGACGCTGTCGCTGCGATCCCGCAAGAACGTTTGGACAGGCTGGCGCAAGAAGTAAACGAGGACGCCGATCAAGACCGCGAGGCCGAACGCGTGAAACGCGAGCAGACTCCAGTCCGTGGCGTGCTCTGCGTGCGCCGCATGCTCCGCCGCGACGGCGTGTCGGGCCAGCAGGAGTGCGCCCGCGATCAGCGCCTGTCGGAAGGTCGCGCGCATCAGACCGGCCTACCGAGCAGTCGAGCCGCTGCCTCGTCCGCGAGCGAGCGTGCGTCCGTCTCGAGCGTGAGTCGCGCGCTCGCGAGATCGTCAGCGATCGAGGCGCGCACGCTGTCGAAGCTGCGCGCGGCGTCGGCGGAGGCAGCCTCCAGCAGCGCCCGCTCCTGTGACTCCGCGTCGGCCATGATCGCGGCGCGGCGGGCTTGCGCTCGCTTGCGCGCTTCGACCAGACGCGCCTCCAGCTGCGACCCGAACGCGCTCGCCTCGCCATCGAGTCGGCTCGCTTCGTCGAGGGCGCCCGCGGTGCGCCGCTCGCGTTCCTCGGCGAGCCTCAGGAGCGGCGCGATCAAGAGGCGATTCACCGGATAGATCAGCAGGCCGAACACGACGACGTTCGTCGCGACGTACGGCCAGTGCGGGATCAGGTTGAGATCTGCGGCGGACGCAGCGGTCGGGATCGCGGCCGCAGCCGCGGCAAGCGACACCGAGAGCGCAATGTCCGCGGCGGCGCGCAAGCAGATCTCCCTTTGGTCGCACCCGTGGCCAGGAAGGATCCGGCAGCGCAGTCCCTCCCCGAAGCGTGCGCGAATATGGCAAAGGAGGAACTCAAGTCAATCAGCGCCGCTGCCACATTTCGCTGCTCTCCCGCAGCGCTGGCGCCGAATCAGCGGCGCAGGCTCGGGGTCGCGGCGGGTTCGCCCATCTCGATCCGCGCGCTGACCTGAGCGCCGTCGGCGACGCGCAGTCTGGGCGTGCGCAGCACCCCGTCGATCCGGCCCTGCGGCCCGACCTCGACGCGCTGCTTCGCAGTCACTTCGCCGACGACCGAACCGAGCACGATCAGCTCGCGAACCTCGAGCTTCGCGTCGATCGTTCCTGTCTCGCCGACGATCAGCGTGCCGTCGGCGCTCGCGGTGCCGCGAAAATGCCCGTCGATGCGCACAGCGCCGGTGAACGAGATCTTCCCCTCGAACGAGGTGCCGCTGTCGAGGAACGTCTGCAGATCGGGCTTCACGATTCCTCTCCCAGCAGTCGCCCCGAGAGGCGTTCGAGCTCGCCCTCGCCGAAGTAGTGGAGCTCGATGCGACCGCGCGCGCGGCGGCCGATGATCCGCACCTTGGTCTGCATGGCTTTGCGAAGCCGCTCTTCCAGATCCGCCACGTGGACGTCGCGAACCGGGCCGGGGCGCGGGTGGCGCGGCGCCGACGACGCCGCGCGGCGCCCGAGCTCTTCGGCGGCACGAACGGACAGCGAGGTGCGAATGATCTGGTCGCGAACCATGACGCGCTGCTCGACCGGAACTTGAAGGATCGCCTTTGCGTGGCCCATGGTGAGTCGCTGGTCGATCAGGTCCTGCTGAATGTCTCGCGGGAGCTCGAGAAGTCGTAGGTGATTCGCCACGCTCGAGCGGTCCAATCCGACGCGTCGACCGGCCTCCTCTTGCGTCATTCCCTCGTCATCGATCAGGACCCGAAACGCCTCGGCCAGCTCCATCGGGTTGAGATCGGCGCGCTGAACGTTCTCGACGAGCGCCATCTCGACGACCTGGCGATCCGTCGCGTCGAGAATCACAGCCGGAACTTCGTCGAGGCCGGCGAGCTGAGCAGCCCGCCAGCGACGCTCCCCGATGATCAGCTCGTAGCCGTCTCCACGTCGGCGGACGACCAGCGGCTGGAGGATTCCCTGCTCGCGAATCGAGGCTGCGAGCGCGGAGAGCTCGCTATCGCGGAACAGCTTGCGGGGCTGGCCCGGATTCGGCGCGATCTTCGAGATCGCGATGAAGAGCGGCGCCGCCGACGCGTCATCCGCGTCTAACGCGGTCCGCTCGACGCGCGTCACAGGTGGGGCGGGCGGCGGAATGAGGGCGGAGAGACCACGGCCGAGCCCCTTACGAGTCGCCATCCTTGATCCTTTCCAGAAGCTCCTCGGCGAGCTGCAGATAGCTCAGTGCGCCCTTGGAGTTGATGTCGTAGAGCAACGCGGGCTTGCCGTGGCTCGGGGCCTCCGACAGCCGCACGTTGCGCGGAATCACCGTGCGAAAGACCCGCTCGCCAAAGTGCTCGCGAGTCTCCTTCGCGACCTGCAGCGCGAGGTTGTTGCGCACGTCGTACATCGTCAGCACCAGTCCTTCGATCGCCAGGCGTGGGTTCAGCGAAGCCCGGACGAGATCGATCGTCTGGGTCAGCTTCGCGAGCCCTTCCAGCGCGAGATACTCGCATTGGAGCGGGACGAGAACGGAGTCCGCGGCGACGAGCGCGTTCAGCGTCAAGAGCCCCAGCGACGGTGGAGTGTCGATCAGGATCACGCGATAGGTGTCGCCCACGCCCTCGAGCGCCTTCGTCAGCCGGCGCTCTCGCTCCGGCGCCGCTGCCAGCTCCACCTCGGCGCCGACGAGATCAGTGGACGAAGGAATCAGGCGCAGGAACTGCAGCTGCGTCTCGATCGCCACCTCGGCCACGGTCGCTTCCCCGAGCAAGAGGTCGTAGACGTCGCTCTTCAGATCGGATGGCGTGAAGCCCAAGCTGGACGTGGCATTTGCCTGCGGATCGAAGTCGACGAGCAGGGTCGGGGTTTCAGCCGCCGCGAGCGACGCAGCCAGATTGACCGCGGTCGTAGTTTTCCCGACGCCGCCCTTCTGATTCGCGACCACAATGATCCGGGCCACTCTTCCACCCCGCGAGCGAGCTCGCAGGGAGAGTCTACCCCAGAGTTCCACGTGCTAGGAGTGGAACCCGAGCGACTTCAATCCGTTCCACGGGAAAAATCCGCCGCACGCACCCGCAGAATCCTGCCGCCCGATGCGAGCGGCAGCGGTCGCGCGCCGCGCAGGTCCGCGGTCGCCGATGCCCAGACCCAAATTTCGCCCGTCGCGACGACCCACGGGAGAGCCAGCTCCGCGCTCCGCTCGGGCTTGGCGACCGCGCGGAGGAGCGCGAAGTCGAATCCGACGCTGGGCGGTGTCTCGATCGAGGTCCCGGAAATCTCGATCGAGAGCGCGAGCTCCCGTGCGACGTGGCGCAGGAACGCGAGGCGCTTCTCTCGGACCTCGACGAGGACGAAGCGAAGATCCGGGCGCGCAAGCGCGATGGGAATTCCAGGAAAGCCGGCGCCGCTGCCGAGATCGACGACCCGAGAATTCGGCGGGAGATGCGCCGCGGCCGCGAGCGAGTCCTCGACGTGCCGCGCGAGCGCAGCCGGCTCCGTCGACCCGACCAGGTTCATCCGCTGGCCCCAGCGCGCGAGCTCGGCGGTGAAGACTTCGAGGCCGGCGCGGAGCGCCGCCTGGTTGGTCACCCCGGGAAGATCTTGATTCGCTTCCTCGCGCCTTCGCCTTCGCTCTCCGAGCGCACTCCTCGCTCGTCCTTGAGGGCGTTGTGCACGAACCAGCGCTCGCGAGAGTTCATCGGGGGCAGGAGCACCGGCTCGCTTGTTTCGCGCACCGAGCGCGCGGAATCGCGCGCGAGTCGCTCGAGCTCGCCTTCGTCGATGTCTCGGTCCTCGGGGTCGCGACCCCGTCCGGGCCGCTCTCCACCCCGTCCGTTCGAGCGCTGATCGCGGCGTCCGTCGCGCTCACCCCGCTCGCGAGTCTCCTCACGCGGCGCTCGCCGGATGCCGCGCACCTCGACCAGCGCCGCCGTGTCGTCGTCGATCAGCGCCTCGGCAGCCCGGTGCGCGAGATGGGACAGCGCCGCGATGAGTCGCGGCTCGCGCTCCGCCAGCGACGTGATCGAGCGCCCGGCGAGCGTGACGACGATCTCTCCCTCGTCGGTCTGCGCCTCCGAAACGGTCACATCGCGCAGCTTCATGCGCTCGAGGATGCCGGCGACGAAGGTCCCGACCTGGCCGAGCGCACCGCTCGGAGCGGGAGTGACTTCGTCGTTCGGCTCGTGGCGAGGCTCACGCGCTGGAGGTGCACTCGGGTGTGGCGCGGGCGGCGGAGCAGGGCGCGACGATTCTGCGCCTGAGCGCGAGCCACCGCGATCTCGGCCCCCGCGCTCTCGATCGCCGCGATCCCTGTCGCGGTCGCGCGGCCGGTCTCGGTCGCGCTCAGCTGGCCGCCGCTCCTCGCGGCGCGGCTCGGGCGTGCGGTTCGACCGCTCCGAGCGAGGCGCGGCGATCATCAACACGCGGCCGCCGAGTCCCGAGATCTCGACTGAGGGCGGAACCACCCAGTACTCCAGCTGATCCGCCGAAGCGCGGAAATAGCTCTCGGCCAGCGCAAGGGCGGCTTCGCGAGTCTCGGCAACGAACTCTCGCACGTCGTCTACGGATGCATTCATGAGGTCACTCCGATCAGGTTGTCGTCGGCGCGGGCGCGCGGTTCACGAGCAGCTGCTGTGCGATTCCAAGAAGGTTGCTCACGAACCAGTACAGCACGAGGCCGGCGGGGAACTGGTAGAACATGAACGTGAACATGACACTCATCAGTGTCATCATCTGTCGCTGCTGAGGATCCGCGTTCGGCGCGGGACTCAGTCGCTGCTGCAAGAGCATCGACCCGCCCATCAGCAGCGGGAGCAGTCGGAACGGCACTCCGGCGACCGCGAAGAAGTCCTCCGGCGCAGACAGATCGCGGATCCACAGCGCGAAGGGCGCGTGGCGCAAGTCGATCGAAGTCTGCAGCGCGAAATACAGCGCGATCATCACCGGCATCTGGATGATCATCGGGACGCAGCCGCCGCCCATCGCCGCGAGCGGATTCATCCCCTTCTGCCGGTAGAGCTTCATCAGCTCCTCCTGCAGCTTGTCGCGGTCGTTCGCGTGCTTCTCCTGTATCTCCTTCATCTGCGGCGCGATCAAGCTGAACTTCTTCATCGACTTCATCGAGCGCTGAGTGAGTGGGTAGGTGAGCATGCGGACGAGGATCGTCAGCAGGATGATCGCGATTCCGTAGTTCGGCACGACGTGGTCGTGGGTCCAGTGCAGGAGTGACCCGAATGCGGCGACCAGCGGCCGCACGAACGGCCAGCCGGCGTCCGTCGCGTGCGCGAGCTGGGGATCGACCGCGCTCGTGTTCGCCTCGATCTTCGGGCCGAAGTACAGGCGATAGCTCCGCTCGATGCCCGTCCCGGGAGGAACGTCGAACGGCTGCAGCGCGAGCGCCGCCTGGCCGAGGTCCGCGCCCAGCGGGCCGAAATACGCCGACGCGTCGCGCGGATTCTGCGGCACCGCGGCGAGCAGGAAGTACTGGCTGTCGATGCCCGCCCATTCGGCCGGCGCCGGGTATGCGGTTCCGGTCGGCGGGCCGCGGCCCAGCAGGCTGCCGACGAATCCAGTCGAGCCCACTCCCTGGACCGGGAGCCGCTTCACGCTCCCGTCGACCGAGGCCGCGAGGCTGTAGTGCGGAAAGTGGTCCGGCGCGGTCGCCGCCCGCTCCTGGCCGTAGAACACGAGCTCGAGCTTCGGCTGGACGGTGGCAGCGCCCGCATTCGAGATCGAGACCGTCAGCCTGCCGCCATAGCCCGAGTCATCGAGCTCGATGCGCCGCGTCAAAGTGATGCCGTCGCGAACCGCTCGCAGCTCCACCCGGGTCGGCGTGCGCGAGGTGATCTCGCAGGGCACTGCCTCGAACGACCGCAGCGGCTCGGGCCCCAGGAACAAGAACATCGCGCCACGCGACGCCACCGTGACGAGCTCGACGGGCCCCGAATCGGGCGCGACGGTGGCGCGGTACTTCAGCAAGTCGATCGTCTCGACGCGCCCTCCGAGATCGCTGACGCGCAGCTCGACTGCGTCATTGGCAAGCGTCAGAAGCTGCTCCTGGCGGGGCCCCGCCGACTCCGCGCTCGGCGCGGTTGCGCGAAACTCCGTTGGCGACTCTTCGCGCGGAGCTTCCGAGCTCGGGCGCATCGCCTCAGGCGCGGGTCCCGGCGGAGTCGTCGGACGCAACAGGAGCGACGCCGCGAGCAACCCCACGGCGAGCGCGATCGCAGCGATCTGCCAACGATCCAAACCGTTCCTCCGTCAGGGCAGATCGAGCCCGCCGCTGCCGAACGGGTGACAGCGCGCCAGTCGCCGCAGCGCGCGCGCACTGCCGCGCCAAGCCCCGTGCCGCTCGATCGACGCGATCGCATAGCTCGAGCAGCTGGGTTGGAACCGACACGCAGGACCCAGCAGCGGAGAAAGTGACATCTGGTAGAGCCGCACCAGCGCGATCAGGACGCGAGGGGCGATCGCGGACGTCCCGGCAACAGCGCGGGGTCGAGATCCTCGCTGACGTCCGCCAGGCGCAGCCAGGTCGGGAACTCGCGCTTCGCGATCAACACCAAGTCGCACGACCCAAACTCATGACTGCGCGCCCGGAACCACGCGCGTGCGAGCCGTTTGATCCGATTGCGCTGCACTGCACCGCCGACCTTGCGGGTGACGGTGACGCCGAGACGGCCGTCTCCCCCGTCGCCACGATCGCGGACGAACGTGATGAAGAGCTTCGTCGGTCGGCGCGTTCCCTCGCTGGTCGAAGTGAGGAAATCTCGCCGCCGCATCCGCCGCCTGAGTGCGCCGCGGGAGTCGGCCATGCCGTGCGGATCGCTACTTCCTCTTCGTCACCCGCGTGAGCGCGTGACGACCCTTCGCGCGGCGCTGCGAGAGCACGCGGCGTCCGCCCTTCGTGCTCATGCGCGCGCGAAAACCGTGGTTGCGCGCACGGCGGATACGACTGGGCTGAAAGGTGCGCTTCATGGGGAGCTGCCTCGCGAGCCTGGCTCGCCGGTGGGCGTGTATGAAAGCACCAGGTCCCGGGAGTGTCAACGCTGCGGGCGCGCAGATCGCGGGTGAACGCTCGCGGAAAAGTTCGCGTCTCGTTCTTGCATTGCTGCGCGCCGCTTTGATAAGCAACTCTCATCCCACTCGTTCGCGCCTCGCGAAAGGTCCGACTCCCCCGATGACTGCGAAGATGACTGAGCTCGTCCGCCCGGACGAGGCCGCTTCCCTTTGGAAGTCGGTGCTGCAGACGCCCTCGCCGAGGATTGGCGCCGCGACGAGAGACTCGCTCGCGGAGAGCACGCGCTGCCTCGAGCGCACGGGGTCGGAGCTCCGCGTCGCGATCGACTCGGCGCAGCTCGACGCCGGGCTGCGCGGCGGCCAGCTGGCGGTGCTCGAGGTGTCGCTCGCGAATCTCACCGACGGTGCGACGGCGCTCGCTCTCGTGCCCGTCGAGGATCTCGGATCGAAGCGCGGCGACCCGAGCTACACGCTCGCGACCTTCGTCGCGAGCCCGGCGAACGCGAAGGCGCGCGCGAAAGCGGCGGCGTTCGCGCGAGACGCGCCGGCGTCGGGTGGCGCGCTGGCACTCCACGGCGGCGCGAGCTCGGGCAAGACGCACCTGCTCCGAGCGATCGCCAGCGCGCTCGGCGATGCGCGCGGCGTCGAGCGCGTGCTCTGCTGCAGCGCAGAGCAGCTGTGTCAGGAGCTGATCCGCGCGATCTGGGCTGACTCCGTCGACGAGTTTCGCGAGCGCATCGGCTCCGTCGACGCGCTGGTCGTCGACGATCTCGACGAGCTCGTGGGCCGCGACGCGACCCAGGAGGAGCTCGCGCTGGCGCTCGAGACGCTCGGCGCGCGGGGTGTTCCGATCGCGATCTCGCTCTCGAAGCCGATCGAGCGCACCTCGGGAATGGTCGCCTCGCTGCGCGGTCAGCTCGCCCGCTTCGCGGAGCTCGAAGTGCGCGCGCCCGAGTGGGAGACCCGGGTCGCGATCGTGCTCGCGCACGCGCGGCGCTGGCGCGTCGAGCCGAGCGCCGCCGTCGCGTCGTTCATCGCGAGTCGGCTGCGCGCGCACCTCGGCCGGCTCGACGTCCTGCTGACTCGCCTGATGACGCGCTCGTCGGCCGCGGCGAGCGCGCTCGCCGATCTCGACGTGGTCAAGCACCTGCTCACGGGCGCGGGCGAAAAGCCGCTCGCGACCTCGCCCGACGACGTTCTGACCGCCGTCACGCGCCAGTTCAACCTGCGCGTCCGCGAGCTGCGCTCGTCGAGCCGCAGCGCGCGAGTGACTACGCCGCGCCAGGTCGCGATGTACCTGATGCGACGCCACTGCGGGCTCTCGTATCCGGAGATCGGCCGCCGCTTTGCGCGCCACCACACGACCGCGCTCCACGCGGACCGCATCGTGCAGGCGCAGCTGTCCGAGAACGCGAGTCTCCGCGCGGCCGTCGTGCTGATCGAGAAGGATCTTCTGCGGCTCTCCGAGGGCGGTGGATGAGCGGTGGAAAACAGCAGCTCGCTCGCCGCCCACCGCGCGCGTCCACCGCAGAGCCACCTGCTGCGTCGCAGCGGCGTGAGGAAAATCTCCTGCGCGGCTGCTCCCGCACGCGGATTTTCCAGATTTCCACAGGGCTCTCTCCTACTCCTGCATTTCATGTCATAAGATCAGGAGCAGAGGGGCGGAGGTTGCTATGAAGCTCAGCATCGAACGCGAAGAGCTGTTGCGCGGACTCGGCCGCGTGCAGGCGATCGTCGAGCGAAAAGGGACGATGCCGATCCTGGCGAACGTCCTGATCGAAGCGCGCGACGACGGTCTGACCCTGGCGGCGACGGATCTCGAAGTCGCCGTCGTCGCGCGTCACCCCGCGAAGGTGAAGATCGCGGGCTCGGTCACGCTCGGCGCGAAGAAGCTGTACGAGATCGCGCGCGAGCTCGAGCACCCCGAGGTCTCGCTGGTCGCCGACGACGCGCGAGTCACTCTGACCTGCGGTCCGGCGAAGTTCAATCTCTTGTCGACGTCGCCGGAGGAGTATCCGAGCGTTCCGAGCGCGGAGAGCACGACCTTCGCCCAGCTCGACACCGGCCTCGTCGCGGAGCTGATCGACCACACGCTGTACGCCACGTCGAGCGACGAGACCCGCTACAACCTGAACGGCGTCTTCATCGAGAGCGCCGACGGGAAGCGCGTGCGCTTCGTCGCCACCGACGGCTACCGGATCTCGCTCATCGAGCGCGCGGTGCCCAACCCGGTGGGCTTCCTGGCGAAGGGCATCATCGTGCCGCGCAAGGGCATCGCCGAGATCCGCAAGCTGTGCGACGAGGCGGACGGCTCGCTCGAGATCGGCGCCGCCGATGGATTTCTCCACGTGCGCCGGCCCGATCTGTTGCTCACCACGCGGCTGATCGACGGCGAGTTTCCCAACTACCGGCAGATACTCCCCAAGAGCCACCGCGTTCGGCTGCTGGTGGAGCGCGAAAAGCTGCTGCACGCGGTGCGGCGCATCGCGCTCATGGCGCACGAGCGGTCGCGCGGGTTCCGCTTCGTGCTGGCCGACGGACAGCTCGACCTCTCGGCCAGCAACCCCGACCTGGGCGAGGCGCGCGAGCTGCTCCCGGTGGAGTATCAGGGCGAGCGCTTCGAGACCGCATTCAACGCGCGGTATCTGCTCGACGTGCTCGGTGCGATGACCGCGAAGGAAGTCGCCATCGAGCTCTCCGAGGAGCTCAGCCCGGCGCAAATCAGGCCTGCGGACGACGCCGATGAGAGCGCCGTCATCATGCCGATGCGGCTGTAGCCGAACGCGCTCGATTCAGCTAGTTTACCGAGCGTTTGCAGCACCTTGCGTCGCGAGGGACCCCCTGCATTCCACAGGGTCTCGAGCACCGGTGTCCATCGCCGGGTCCCGCGCACAGGGCTTCGGTCCTCCCCCATCCGCGACGGCTTCTCAAACGCGCCAGGTCCCAGGGGTTTTGAAACACGAATGACCGAATACGACGCGAGATCCATCGAGGTTCTCGAGGGTCTCGACCCGGTCCGCAAGCGGCCGGCGATGTACATCGGCTCCACCGGACCGGGTGGCTTGCATCACTTGGTCTACGAAGTCGTCGACAACTCGATCGACGAAGCGGTCGCCGGCTTCTGCGACACGATCCGAGTCACGATCCACACCGATTGCTCGGTGACCGTCGAGGACAACGGCCGCGGAATTCCCGTCGACCCACACGCCAAGCTCGGTCGCCCGGCGGCGGAGGTCGTCATGACCACGCTGCACTCGGGCGGAAAGTTCAGCAACAAGGCGTACAAAGTCTCGAGCGGCCTGCACGGGGTCGGCGTGTCTTGCGTCAACGCGCTCTCCGACAAGCTCGATCTCGAGATCAAGAAGGACGGCAAGGTCTACCAGCAGCGCTACGAGCGCGGCGCGCCGCAGGACGACCTGCACGTCGTCGGTGTCACGGACAAGACCGGCACGAAGATCACCTTCCACCCCGACCCGAAGATCTTCGAGATCACCGAGTACAGCTTCGACACGCTCGCGAACCGGCTGCGCGAGCTCTCGTTCCTGAACGCGGGGATCCGCATCTATCTCGATGACGAGCGCAGCGGCAAGAAGCACGAGCTGCACTACGAGGGCGGCATCGCCTCGTTCGTCGAGTATCTGAACCGCGGCACCGTCGCGCTGCACCCGGTCATCTTCCTGCAGGGCGACCGCAGCTACGAACAGTCGACCGGCGACGGGATCGTCACGACCGACGTCCACATCGAGATCGCGCTCCAGTACAACGACGGGTACAACGAGAGCGTCTACAGCTTCGCGAACAACGTGAACACCGTGGAGGGCGGCGCGCACCTCACGGGCTTCCGCAACGCACTCACACGCGCGCTGAACCGCTGGATCTCGGAGCACCTGAACGAGAAGGAGGCGGTCACCGCCACCGGCGAGGACACGCGCGAGGGACTCGCGGCGGTCGTCTCGGTCAAGCTCTCGCACCCGCAGTTCGAGGGCCAGACCAAGAGCAAGCTCGGCAACAGCGAAGTGACTGGCCTGGTCGCGAACCTCGTCTACGACACGCTCTCGTCGTATCTCGAAGAGAACCCGATCGTGGCGAAGACGGTCGCGCAGAAGTGCACCGAGGCCGTGCGCGCGCGCGAGGCGGCGCGGAAGGCGCGCGAGCTCACCCGCCGCAAGGGCGCGCTCGACGGCGCGAGTCTGCCGGGCAAGCTCGCCGACTGTCAGGAGCGCGATCCGGCCCGCTCCGAGATCTTCATCGTCGAGGGTGACTCGGCGGGCGGTACGGCGAAGCAGGGCCGCGACCGCTCGAATCAGGCGATCCTGCCGATCCGCGGCAAGCTGATCAACGTCGAGAAGGCGCGGCTGGACCGCATGCTCGCGAACAACGAGATCCAGACCATGATCGCGGCGCTCGGCGTCGGCATCGGCGAGGACTTCGACGCGACCAAGCTCCGCTATCACAAGGTCATTCTGATGACCGACGCCGATGTCGACGGATCGCACATCCAGACACTGCTTCTGACGTTCTTCTTCCGGCACATGCCGGAGCTGATCACGCGCGGGCACCTGTACCTGGCCCAGCCGCCGCTGTACAAGCTGAAGCGCGGCAAGAGCGAGCAGTACATCCAGACCGACACGGAGCTCTCGCACCACCTGCTCGGCATCGGGCTCGCGGAGGCGCAGGTCTTCTCCGCCGGCCAGGACGAGGTGCTGCTCGAGGCGACGCTGCGCGAGCTGCTGTCGGACGCGCAGCGCTGCGAGCGCGTGGGCGCGGCCATGGAGCGCCGCGCGATCGACTCGCGCGTCGTCGAAGCCGCCGCGGCGAGCGGACTCACGACCTCCGCGGCGCTCGCCGGCGCGGAGGAGCGCTCGAGCTTCGAGCGGCGACTCATCGGGTATCTCGAGCGCGCCTACCCGGAAACCTTGCCCGTGCGCATCGAGTGGGTCCACGACGCCGAGCACAGCCGCTGGACGCCCACGGTCCAGATGCCGAACACGGCGGTGCAGCGCTCGGTCGAGTTCGACCAGGGCATGCTCGAGTCGCCCGACTACGGGCGCTTCGTGTCACTCGCGGAGCACGCGCGCAACGTCGGCACCGCCCCGTATCGACTCGTCACCAGCGGCGAAACGCGCGAGATTCCGACGCCGCGCCACCTGCTCGCCGAGCTGCTCCGCCTGGCGAGCAAAGGTCAGTACATCCAGCGCTACAAGGGCCTCGGCGAGATGAACGCCGAGCAGCTCTGGGAGACCACGATGGACCCCGCGCGGCGCACGCTCCTGCACGTCTCGGTCGAGGACCCGCCGGGCGCGAGCGAGACGTTCAGCATCCTGATGGGCGACCTCGTCGAGCCGCGCAAGGAGTTCATCGAGAAGAACGCGCTCAACGTCGTGAACCTCGACATCTGAGTCACTGACCATGTCGGAAACGCCCGAGACTCCCGAGCTCCCGCCGGTCAATCCGCCGACCCCGGTCGCGATCGAAGACGAGATGCGCCGCTCGTTCCTCGACTACTCGATGTCGGTCATCATCAGCCGCGCGCTGCCCGACGTGCGCGATGGGCTGAAGCCGTCGCAGCGCCGCATCCTGGTCACGTTCAACGACCTGAATCTCTCGAACGATCGCCCGTACCGGAAGTGCGCCAAGATCTCCGGCGACGTCTCGGGCAACTATCACCCGCACGGCGAAGCCGTCGTCTACCCGTCGCTGGTGCGCCTCGCCCAGCCGTTCTCGATGCGCTACCCGCTCGTCGACGGCCAGGGCAACTTCGGCTCGATCGACGGCGATCCGCCCGCAGCGATGCGCTACACCGAAGCGCGACTCACTCGGATCGCGACCGAGATGCTCGCGGATCTCGAGCGCGAGACCGTCGACTACGTCCCGAACTACGACAACACGCGCAGCGAGCCGATCGTGTTGCCGACCCGCATTCCGAATCTGGTCGTGAACGGCTCGTCGGGAATCGCGGTCGGCATGGCCACGAACATCCCGCCGCACAACATCGGCGAGACCGTCGACGCGCTCGTCATGCTGGCGCAGAACCCGCGCGCCTCGCTCGACGAGCTGATGGAGAAGCTGCCCGGCCCGGACTTCCCCACGGGCGCGCTGATCTGCGGCGCCGGCCCGATCCGCGAGGCGTACCGCACCGGCCGCGGCCTGCTCACCGTGCGGGCGCGCGCTGCCGTCGAGGAAGCCCGCGGCGGCAAGCAGCGCATCGTCGTCGACGAGATCCCGTACATGGTCAACAAGGCGTCGATGATCGAGAAGATCGCCGAGCTGGTGCGCGACGGGCGCATCGACGGGATCTCCGACGTGCGCGACGAGTCCGACCGCCGCGGCATGCGCGTCGTGGTCGAGCTGAAGAAGGACGCCGACGACCAGGTCGTGCTGAACCAGCTGTTCAAGCTCACCCCGATGCAGACCACGTTCGGCGTGAACATGGTCGCGCTGGTGCGCAACCGGCCGCAGACACTCGGCCTGATTCCGCTGCTGCAGCACTTCCTCGACTTCCGCCGCGAGGTCGTGCGCCGGCGCGCGGCGTTCGACCTGCGCCAGGCCGAGGCGCGCGCACACATCTTGGAAGGCTTCGCGATCGCGCTCGACAACCTGGACGCCGTGATCGCGCTGATCCGCGCCAGTCAGAGCCCGGCCGAGGCGCGGGCCGGACTCGAGTCACGGTTCGGACTGAGCGAGCGCCAGGCGCAGGCGATCCTCGAGCTGCGCCTGCAGCGACTGACTGCCATGGAGCGCCAGAAGATCCTCGACGAGCTCGCCGAGGTGCGCGCGCTGATCGAGGAGCTGAAGGCGCTGCTCGCGAGCGACCCGCTCGTCACCGCCAAGATCATCGAGGAGCTCAGCGAGATCCGCGCGAAGTACGCGGACGAGCGCCGCACCGAGCTGGCCGCGCCGGTCGAGGACTTCACGACCGAGGATCTGATCGCGGAAGAGGACATGGTCGTGACGATCACCCACCGCGGCTACGCGAAGCGCCACGTCCCGCGCCTGTACCGGGCTCAGAAGCGCGGCGGAAAGGGCAAGGTCGCCGCATCCACGGCCGACGAGGACTTCGTCGAGCAAGTCATCGTCGCCTCGACTCACGCCTATCTGCTCTGTTTCACGAATCTCGGCCGCGTCTACTGGCTGAAGGTCTTCGAGCTGCCCGAGCTCTCGCGCGCCGCCAAGGGAAAGGCGCTGGTGAACCTGCTGCGCCTGGGCGAAGGCGAGCGCATCCAGGCGATCCTGCCGGTGCGCAACTTCGACGAAGGCGGCTTCGTCGTGCTGGCGACGCGCCAGGGCACGATCAAGAAGACGGAGCTCGCGGCGTTCTCGAACCCGCGCCCGAGCGGCATCATCGCGCTCAACATCTCCGAGGGCGACGAGCTGATCGCCGCCGCGCGCACCACCGGCGCAGAAGAAATTCTATTGGCGACTCAGGACGGCAAGTCGATCCGCTTCAAGGAAGAGCAAGTCCGCCCGATGGGCCGCAGCGCCACCGGCGTGCGCGGCATCTCCACGCGCGAGGGCGACGCCACCGTCGGCATGGAAGTCCTGAAGCCCGGCAAGACGATCCTCACGGTGAGTGAGAACGGCTTCGGCAAGCGGACGCCGCTCGAGGACTACCGCGAGCAGAACCGCGGCGGGCAGGGAATCATCACGATCAAGACGAGCGAGCGGAACGGCCAGGTCGTCGGGATCCTGCAAGTGAGTGACGGCGACGAGATCATGCTGATCACGAACGGCGGGAAGATGATTCGCACGCGCGTCGCCGAGATTCCCACGATGAGCCGCAACACGCAGGGCGTGCGCCTGATGGAGCCGTCCGACGGCGAACGCGTCGTCTCGGTCGCGAAGCTCGCCGAAGAGCCCGACGACGAGATTGACTCGGGAGCGGAAGGCCCGTGAAGACGGGGCGCTCGAAGCGCCTCATGAAGCGCGGCCGCGAGGTGATTCCCGGCGGCGTGAACAGTCCGGTGCGCGCGTTCGGGTACGTCGGCGGTCACGCGCGTTTCATCCGCTCGGCGTCGGGCGCGCGCATCGAGGACGAGGACGGCAACCGCTACGTCGACTGGGTCGCCTCCTGGGGCGCGATCCTCGTGGGTCACGCGCACCCGATCGTGCTCGAGGCGGTGCGCGCCGCGGCCGCGCGCGGCACCAGCTTCGGAGCGCCGACCGAAGCCGAGATCGCGCTCGCGGAACGCGTGGTCGAGCTCGTGCCGGGCGTCGAGATGTTGCGGCTCGTGTCGTCGGGGACCGAGGCCACGATGAGCGCGATCCGCCTCGGGCGCGGCGCCACCGGACGCGATCGGATCGTGAAGTTCGAGGGCTGCTACCACGGTCACCCCGACCACATGCTGGCGGCCGCCGGCTCCGGCGTTGCGACGCTCGGCATCCCGGGCACCGACGGCGTGCCGCGCGCCGCCGTCGCGGACACGATCGTGCTGCCGTTCAACGACCTCGCTCGCGTCGAGGCGCTGTTCGCCGAGCGGGGAGGCGAGATCGCCGGCGTGATCGTCGAGCCGGTCGCCGCGAACATGGGCTTGGTGCTGCCCGCCGAGGGCTTCCTGCGCGGCCTGCGCGCGCTCTGCGACCGACACGGATCTGTGTTGATCTTCGACGAGGTCATCACCGGCTTTCGCGTCGCGCTCGGCGGCGCGCAAGCGCGCTACGGAGTGATTCCCGATCTGTCGACCTTCGGCAAAGTGATTGGCGGGGGGCTGCCCGTCGGCGCGTACGGCGGTCGGCGCGCACTGCTCGAGCGCATGGCGCCCGAGGGGCCCGTCTACCAGGCCGGCACGCTCTCCGGAAATCCGCTCGCCACCGCGGCCGGTCTGGCGGTGCTCGAGCTCGCGAGCCGACCCGGCACTTACGACGCGCTCGAGCTCACCGCGACGCGGGTCGCGCAGGGGCTCGAGCGGCTGGCGCGCGAGTCCGGCGTTCCCTTCAGCGCGAGCGCCGTCGGCGGGCTGTTCGGCTTCTTCTTTCACCCCGGGCCGGTGACGAGCTACGCGGACGCGCAGAAGGCCGACGCCGCGCGCTTCCGGACCTTCTTCCACGCGATGCTCGAGCAGGGCATCTACCTGGCGCCCTCGCCCTTCGAGGCCGGCTTCGTGACTGCCGCGCACGGCGACGCGGAGATCGACGAGACTCTCGAAGCGGCGCGCCGCGCGTTCCGGAAGATCTGACCCGCGTGGAGCCCGAGCGCCGCCCGCCGCGCCTCAGTCCGATCAAGATGGGCCGCGGCGCCGAGACCGCCTGGGAGGCGGCGCTCTCGGTCGTGGTCGGCGTGGTGCTCGGAATCTTCGTGGACAAGTGGACGGGACTCTCGCCGATCTTCACGTTCGTGTTTCTGCTGCTCGGCGTGGTGAACGCATTCCGCCGCTTGATCGCGCTGGCGAAGTCGAACGCGCCTCCACCGTGAGTCCTCTCCGCAGCGCTTCGTTGCAGGTCAAGCACGCGCTGCTTCTCGCGCTTGCAATCGCGGGGGCGATTCCGTATGGATGCCACGCCGTTTTGAGCCTGGCTCTGGCGGGAGGGATCCAGGTCGTGAATCTCGCGGTCTTAGAGGGCAGCGTGCGCCTCGTGATCGGCGGACGGGCCGCGCGTCCGGCCGCACAGCTCGTGCTGTTCCTGCGACTGCTCTTGCTCGGCGCCGCGGTCTTCGCGGCGCTCGGCTACGCGGGCGCGGCGCCGGCGCCGTTCGTGATCGGGCTGCTCGCCGTAGTGCCGGCCGCGCTCTGGCACGGCGCGAGCCGCGCGGTCGAATCGAGTCAGTGATGCACCACGCCCCGACCATCTACGGCGCGCTCGAGGCCTCCGTCCCGGTGATCGTGCAGACGGTGGTTGCCGCCGTGTTGATCACGCTGCTGGTCGCGTGGCGGGTCGGCGCGAGCATCGGTCCCGACGCCCTCGTGCCCGACGCGCGGTTCTCGCTGCGCAACGTCGTGGAGGTGCTGTTCGAGGGCATCTGCTCGCTCGCGCACGACGCGATCGGCCACGACTGGAAGAAATACATGCCGCTGCTCGGGACGCTCGGCCTGTTCATCCTGATCGCGAATCTGATGGGCACCGTGCCGGGCCTGGGCGGGCCGACGTCGTACGTCGAGACGAATCTCTCCTGGGCGATCCTCTCGGTCGTGACTTCCGAAGTCGCCGCGATGCGCGTGAACGGGATCGCAGGCTGGGCCAAACACATGGCTCCGGGACCCTGGTGGCTCGCGCCGCTGATGTTCCCCGTCGAGCTGTTCAGTCACTTGGTCCGCTTCGTGTCGCTCACGATCCGGCTCACGGCCAACATGTTCGCCGACCACACGCTGGTGGCGATCTTCGTCGGCGGCTTCGGCGCCACGGTTGCGATCCTGTTTCCGTGGATCGTGCTCGCACTCAGCGTCTTCGTCTGCTTCGTGCAGGCGTTCATATTCACGTTCCTCACGATGCTCTACATAGGTTTGGGCACCGAGGAATCTCACTGAAAGGAAGTGGAATGCGCGCGCTTTACTTCGCTCTGGCTCTCGTCGCTCTGTGTCTCGCCCCGGACCTCGCGTTCGCGGCGGAGGAGGGCGCCGCGGGCGGGAGCATGGCGATCGGCGCCGGCCTCGCGATCGGACTCGCGGTGCTCGGCGCGGGCATCGGCCAGGGACTCACTGCGGGCAACGCTGCGGCGGGTGTCGCGCGGAATCCCGGTGCCGCGGGCGCGATCCAGACGCTGATGATCATCGGCCTCGCGCTGATCGAGTCGATCGCGCTGCTCGCGTTCGTGATCGCGTTCCTGATCCAGGGCAAATTCTAGAACCGATCGCCCGGTTCACCTCGAAGCGCTCGCGCGTTCACAGAGACGCGCGGGCGCTCTCGTTTTTCGCGCACTTCGCCGCGGCACGGCCGTTGCTGAAGCAGACGGCCGGGTGGAACGGGATGCCCTTTCACGGGACCAGGGATCCCCGGAAGCCCATGCCGGATGGGGATACGGGGAATGGCGTGCGATCAACGGGGTGAGGCGTGCGCCTTCCCCATCCGGCTTCCAGGAGAGAGACTCCCGCGGTGGGCGCTGTGAGCAGACGCGGCCGGTTCATCGTCTTCGAGGGCATCGACGGCTCGGGGAAGTCCGAGCAGGTGCGCCGCCTGGCCACCTGGCTTCGCGCGGAGCGACACGCTGTGGTGTCAACGCGCGAGCCCACCGACGGCGAGTGGGGCCGGACCTACCGCGCGTGGGGGCGGGGCGAGTTCGAGGCCGCGCCAGACGAGGTGCTCGGCTGGTTTCTCGCAGACCGGCGCGAGCACGTGGCGGGGGTGATTCGCCCGGCGCTCGAGCGCGGCGAGGTCGTCGTCTGCGATCGCTACCGCGACTCGACGCGCGCCTACCAGGCGGCGCAGGGGATCGACCGCGTGCGATTGCGCGAGCTGTTCGCGGCCGCGGAGTTTCCCGAGCCCGATCTCGTGCTCTGGCTGCGCGTGCCGGTCGCGACCGCGCTCGCGCGCATGGGGAAGGCGGCGGAGGAGCGCTTCGAGCGCGCCGATTTCCTGTTCCGCGTCGACGCCGAGTACGAGCGCTTGGGACTCACTCCGCTCGATGCGAGCGGCGATCCCGACGCCGTCGAGCGGGCGGTCCGCGCGCGCGTGGAGCGCGTGCTCGGGGACGCCGTCGTTCCTTGACCGGGCGCCCGCGTCGCGGGACTCTGCGCGCGTGGATCCGGTCGCATTCGTGGTCGCGGGCAGCGCAGTCACCTGGACGGAGCTCGTCGGTGACGCCACCGGGCTGGCGTGCGTCTATCTCGTGGCGCGGGCCAACATCTGGAACTGGCCGCTCGGGATCGCGAATACGCTGCTCTTCTTCGCCGTGTTCGCACGCGCGCGGCTGTACGGCGACGCGCTGCTCCAGGTCGTCTTCGCAGCGCTGAACGGGTACGGCTGGTGGCTCTGGACCCGGCCCGGCGAGCGCGGCGGAGGGCTGCCCGTGCGGCGCGCCGCGCCGGTCGAGCTCGCCGGCTACGCGGCCGTGTCTCTCGCGGGCACCGCGCTCGCCGCGCTGATCCTCGCGCGCAAGACCGACTCACCCGTTCCGCTGTGGGACGCGAGCGTGCTCGTGCTGAGTCTGGTGGCCACGTACGCGCAGGCCGAGAAGGTCGTCGAATCGTGGGGGCTGTGGATCGCCGTGGACGTGATCTCGGTGCCGCTCTACGTCGCGCGCGCGCTCTACCCGACGGCCCTTCTGTACGCGCTGTTTCTGCTGCTCTGCGTCCTCGGTCTGCGCGAGTGGATGCGGCTCCTGCGCGAGCAGCGCGCGCTCGCGGGGCCGGCGCCGTGAAGGCGAAGCACGGCCTGGTGCGCGGCCGCTTCCATCCGCCGCACGCGGGCCATCACTTGTTGGTGCGCACGGCGGCGCGCGCGTGCGAGCGCGTCACCGTGCAGGTCGTCGCGGCGCCGGGCGAGCGGATTCCGCTGGAGCGACGCGCAGCCTGGCTGCGCGAAGTTCACACCCCCGAGCCAAACGTCGAAGTCACTTGCCTCGCGGAGGTCGCCGCCGTCGACGCCCTCTTCAGCGAGGACACGATCGGGCCTGGCCTGCTGCCGGTGTCGAGTGCGCAGGTTCGCAGTGACCCGATCGCCTTCTGGGAGTATCTCGCGCCGCCGGTGCGGGCCGACCTCGCGAAGCGGGTCGTGATCATCGGCGCCGAGTCGACGGGCAAGACCACGCTCGCGCGCGAGCTGCGCGACCGACTCGCCGCGCGCGGCGGCGCGTTCGCCGAGACGCGCTGGGTCTCCGAGCTCGGCCGCGACTACACGCTCGAGAAGCTCGCGCTCGCGCGCGCCGAGGCTGGCTCGGGCGCCCTCCGACCCGGCATGGACGACCTGACCTGGACGACCGGCGACTTCGTCGCGATCGCGCGCGGACAGAACGCACTCGAAGCGAGCGAGGCGCGGGCCGGCGGGCCCGTTCTCGTCTGCGACACGGATACCTTCGCGACCGCCGTCTGGCACGAGCGCTACCTGGATCGGCGCGCCGCGGAAGTCGAGTCGCTCGCCATCGCGCGCCCCTCGCTCTATCTCGTGACTCACCCCGACGACGTCCCGTTCGCCGCGGACGAGATCCGCGACGGCGAGCATCTGCGCGCGTGGATGACCGAGCGATTCGTCGAGCGACTGCGCGCGAGCCCGCACCGCTTCGAGCTGCTGCGAGGCTCGCGGGCCGAGCGGGTCGCGCACGCGTGCGCCGCAGTCGACCGCTGGCTGACCGGCGCGTTCGCGGGTGATTTCGGCCTTGGCTAGCGTGCTCGGAGTCGATGGCTGCAACGGCGGCTGGATCGCGGCCTCGCGCGAGCGCGGAGTGATTCGCTGCCGCCGCGTCGCGCGGCTCGAGGAGCTGTTTCTCGGCGGCGCGGCGCCCGACGTCGTCGCCGTCGACATTCCGATCGGACTGCCGGAGCGCGGCGCGCGGGCCTGTGACGTCGCGGCGCGCGCGCTGCTGGGCCGAGCGCGAGCCTCGAGCGTCTTTCCCGCTCCGCTGCGCGCGCTGCTCGAGGTCGACTCCTACGAGGAAGCGTCGCGGCTGCGCGAGCGCCTCGAGCGCAAGCGCATCTCGAAGCAGACCTGGATGATCGTGCCGAAGATCGCCGAGGTCGATCGCTTGCTGCGCCGCAGCGCGGAGGCGCGCGCGGCGGTCCGCGAGGTCCACCCCGAGGTCTGCTTCTACTACCTGAACGGCGAGCGGTCGTTGGCGGCGCCCAAGCGGAAGCCCGCCGGGCACGACGAGAGACTCGCGCTGCTCCGCGGCTGGTGCGGCGACGCCGCGGACCGCGCGCTCGCGGACCGCCGGCGACTCACTTGCCAGGCCGACGACGTGCTCGACGCCTTCGCCGCGCTCTGGAGCGCGGAGCGGATCGCCGCGGGAATCGCCGTGGTTCACCCCGCGAACCCCGAGCTCGACCGGCAGGGACTGCCGATGTCGATCAGCGCCTAGCGCGGAAGGGCTCTGCCAGCATCGCGCCGAGCGAGCGGGGGTCGCCGGTCGCGCCGTCGGGCAGGCCGAGCGCGAAGTGATCGGCCGACGCGCTCGCGTGCGCGCTGCGGCCGAGTCGGTCCCAGAAGCTGAAGATCGTCCCGTAGTTCGAGTCGTGTTCGCTGCGCAACACCGAGTGGTGTCGGCGGTGCAGCGCCGGGGTGATCAGCGCGAGACCGACGGCGCGCTCCAGCCGCGCCGGCAGATCGAGGCTGCCGTGCTCGAGCGCGTTGGCAGCGCCAAACAGGGCCTCGAAGAGCACGACGCCGGCGATCGGCGCGCCCAGCAGCGCGATCGCAGTCAGTCGCACCGGGACCGACAGCAGGATCTCGCCCGCGTGAAAGCGCAGCGCCGTCGACACGTGAACCGCCGGGTCGGCATGGTGCACGCGGTGGAAGCGCCAGAGAACCGGAAGCGAGTGGTTCGCGCGGTGCCAGAGATACGAGACGAAGTCGAGCCCGAACACCGTCGCGGCCAGCGCGAGCGCGAAGGGCGCGCCGGCGGCGTGAAGGAGGCCGAACGCGTGTGCCTCCGCCCAGGCCGCCACTTGCCACTCCGCTCCGCGGAACGCGAGCGCGCGCAGAGTCAGCGCCACGAGCCACACGCCGAGGTTCACGGTCCAGGTCGGGCGGAGCGGCTCGTGCGGCGAGATTCGCTCGCACGCGAATCCCAGCGCGAGCGCCGCAGCCACCGAGGCCGAGACGGCGACGTCGGGCGACACCCGCGCGGTTCAGACCGGCTCGAGCGGGCGGTGCGGCTCGCTCGGCAGCTCGATCCCGATCGGGTCGCCCACGCGCACCTCGCCCGCGGAAATCACGATGCCCATCACGCCGGCCTTGCGAACCAGCGCGCCCGCAGTATCTCGCGCCAGGGTCGCGACCATCAGGCCGGGCGAGATGCCGTCGAGCTGCCCGCACGGATTGCGCAGGCCGGTCACTTCGACCACCGCGCTCGAGCCCAGGTGCAGCCGCGCACCGGTCGGCAGCGCGAGCAGATACACACCCCGCGTGGGCACGTTCTCGCCCATCTGCCCCGGCTCGAGCGCGAAGCCGAGCGCGCGCAGCTCGTCGTGCAGCTCGCCGTGGATCAAGTGCACCTGGCGCAGGTTCGCCTGATTCGGGTCGCGCGCCACGCGCGAGCGAGGCTTCACCGTGACGCCGAGGTGCGCGTCGCCCTCTACGCCGAGCCCCGCGAGCAGGCGCAGCCCGTCGCGCTTCCCCTTCGCCATGCTGTGACTCGCGCTGCTGGCGAGCGCCGAGACGATCGCGGCCATCTGCGCAGGATACGGCGTTGTGCGAAGCTCCGGCAATGGAGCGCCTCGGAACCGACACCCACCACGCCGACGAGACCCTGGCCCGCTCGCTCGTCAAGACACTCAGCTATCGGGCGTCCGTCCTGGTCCTGGACTTCGGCACGATCTACCTGTTCACGCACCGGCTCGAGGTCGCCGTCGGCTTCACGCTGCTGAGCAACGCGTACACGACGATCGCGTACCTGGTGCATGAGCGCGTCTGGGACCGGATCACGTGGGGCCGGCGGATCTTCGCGCGCGCCGGCGCGCGGGCTTAACCGCACGCGAGCGGCTCAGCCCCGCGCGGGACTCGACGATCTCGCCGCGCCGGCGCGGGCCGCCGCGCGGCACAGGCCGAGGCCGACCGCCGTGAGCAGCGCGGCTCCAGCGACCCAGATCGCCGGCGTGTGAGCTCCGCCCGCGTCGAAGCCGGCGAGGCCGAAGACCTGGTAATTCGCGCAGATCTGTACGGCGCCCCAGAGACTGCTCAGCGCCAGCACGGGCCACAGCGAGCCGGCGGACTGGCGCAGGATGCAGAGGATCAGCGCGTTCAGCAGCGCCGGAACGAGCGCCCACAGCCCGAGCGCCGTGACGGCGGGCAGAAAAGCGCTCGCGAAGCCGGAGAGCAGCGCGCTCAGGATCACCCCGGGGATGACACCGATCCGTGTCGTCGCGATCGGCTGCAGCACGCCTCGGAAGAACACGTCGTAGACGAGCGGGAAGACGCCGATCTGCACGAGCGCGAGCGCAGCTCCGAAGTACGGCGGCACCTCCGGAAGCTGCGCCGGCATCAGCGGCGGCGGCAGCAAGCTCTTCACCACGTTGTCGATCTCGCTCGTGACGACCACCGAGGCCGCGAGAAAGAGAACCGCGAGCCACGCGCTCGCGGGCGCGGTCACGAACGCGAGCTGGCGGGACGGCGGCAGGCGGAAGCGCGATGCGCACAGCGCGAAGAGGCCGCCGTAAGTCACGAGCGCGCCCATGCCCATCGCCGAGATGATCAGCCGCATGCCGATCTGGCCCAGCAGGATCACCCACAGCAAGTGACCGAGCGGCGCGAGCAGCGCGAGCACGAAGACGAACTCGAGTGACAGCGGCGGACGCGGCTCGGGATCCTGCTCGGGAATCATGACGCGAACAGAATCGGCCGCAGCGACTGTCCGGTGTAGGACAGCGGGTTGTTGGCGACCTCTTCGGGCGTGCCCGTGGCGACGATCTCGCCGCCCTTGTCGCCGCCCTCGGGACCCAGGTCGATCAGGTAGTCGGCGGTCTTGATCACGTCGAGGTTGTGCTCGATCACGACCACCGTGTTGCCGCGCTCGACCAGCTTCCTCAGCACGTCGAGCAGCTTCTCGACGTCGGCGAAGTGCAGCCCGGTCGTCGGCTCGTCGAGGATGTACATCGTGCGCCCGGTTGCGCGCTTCGAGAGCTCCTTGGCGAGCTTGATGCGCTGCGCCTCGCCGCCCGAAAGCGTGGTCGCCTGCTGGCCCAGGTGCACGTAGCCGAGGCCGACCTCGGCGAGGGTCTGCAGGCCGGGGCGAACCGTCGGGATGTGCTCGAGGAACTCGAGCGCCTCGTCGACCGTCATCTCGAGCACGTCGGCGATCGACTTGCCCTTGTACTTCACCTCGAGCGTCTGCGGGTTGTAGCGCTTGCCCTGACACTCTTCGCAGGTCACATAGACGTCGGGCAGGAAGTGCATCTCGATGCGCAGGATGCCGTCGCCCTGGCAGGCCTCGCAGCGCCCGCCCTTCACGTTGAACGAGAAGCGCCCGGGCTGATAGCCGCGCTGGCGTGACTCGGGCAGCTGCGTGAACAGCTCGCGGATTCCCGTGAAGATGCCGGTGTAAGTCGCCGGATTCGACCGCGACGTGCGGCCGATCGGGTCCTGCGACACGTCGATCACCTTGTCCAGGTGCGGCAGCCCGTCGACCCGCTTGTGTCTGCCGGCCTTCTCCTTCGCGTCGAAGAGCTTGTGCGCCAGCGCGCGGTACAGCGTGTCGTTCACCAGAGTCGACTTGCCGCTGCCCGACACACCGGTCACGACGGTGAGCACGCCGAGCGGGAAGCGCACCGTGACGTCGCGCAAGTTGTTCGCGGACGCGCCCACGATGGTCACGAACTTGTCCGAGCCCGGGCGGCGCAGCTTCGGCACCGCGATCGAGCGCTTGCCCGACAGGAACTGGCCGGTGAGCGAGCGCGGCTCCTTCTCGATGTCGCTCGGCGCGCCCTCCGCGACGACTTCGCCGCCGTGGCGCCCGGCGCCGGGACCCAGGTCGATCACCCAATCGGACGCGCGAATCGTCTCCTCGTCGTGCTCGACCACGATCACGGTATTGCCCGTGTCTCGCAGCGAGATCAGGGTGCGCAGCAGCCGGCTGTTGTCCCGCGCGTGCAGACCGATCGACGGCTCGTCCAGGATGTACAGGACCCCGGCGAGCGCCGAGCCCACCTGGGTCGCCAGCCGGATGCGCTGGCTCTCGCCGCCCGACAGCGTCGCGGCCGTGCGCTCGAGGGTCAGATACTCGAGCCCGACGTTGCACAGGAACGTGAGGCGCTCGCGGATCTCGCGCATCAGCCGCTCGGCGATCGCGAGCTCCTGCTTACCGAGCTTCAGCTTCTCGAAGTGCTCCACGGCCTGCGCGACCGAAAGCTTGCCGACGGCCGGCAGACTGACTCCCGCGACCAGCACCGAGCGGGCTTCCGGGCGCAGCCGCGCGCCCTGGCACGCCTCGCACGCGCTGTTGCTCATGTACTCGCGCAGGCCCTCGCGCACGAGATCGCTCTCGCTCTCGCGGTAGCGCTTGTCGAGCAGGCCGATCACGCCCGACCACTGGCGGTCGAAGCTCCACTTGCGGCTGCGGCCGAAGCGGAAGGTCACTTTCTCGTCGGTGCCGGAGAGAATCTGCGCGCGCGCTTCGGGCGCGAGCTTCTTCCACGGCGTGTCGAGCGAGAAGCCGTAGTGCGCGGACAGCGAGCGCAGCATCGACGTGTAGTATCTCGTCGCGTGGCCGCGCCCCTTGAACGGCGCGATCGCGCCGTCCTCGAGCGACACGTTCGGGTCGGGCACGAGCAGCTCGGGATCGAAGAAGTCCTTGGTGCCGAGCCCGTCGCAGCCCGGGCACGCGCCCTGCGGGCTGTTGAACGAGAACAGCCGCGGATTGATCTCCGGGAAGCTCGAGCCGCAGTCCATGCACGCCGCGAGCTCGGAGAAGAGCACCTCCTCGCCGCCCGGTCCGATGTCGACCTTCGCGAAGCCCTGACTCGCCCGCAGCGCGGTCTCGAGCGAGTCGGCCAGGCGCTGAGTCACATCGCTGCGGATCACGAGGCGATCGACGACCAGGTCGATGTCGTGCCGCTTCTTGCGGTCGAGCTCGGGCGCTTCGTCGAGCTGATGGTCCTTCCCGTCGATGCGCACGCGCACGAAGCCCTGGCGCTGGAACTCGCGCAGCTCCTTCCGGTATTCGCCCTTGCGCCCGCGAACCACCGGAGACAGCACCTGGATGCGGGTACCGTCGGGCAGCGACTGCACGCGCTCGCACATCTGCTTCACGGTCTGCGCCTGGATCGGCTTGCCGCAGTTCACGCAGTGGGGCACGCCGACGCGCGCGTAGAGCAGGCGCAGATAGTCGTAGATCTCGGTGACGGTTCCGACGGTGGAACGCGGGTTCCGGCTGGTGGTCTTCTGCTCGATCGAGATCGCCGGCGAGAGCCCCTCGATCGAGTCGACCTCCGGCTTCTTCATCTGGTCGAGGAACTGACGCGCGTAGGCGGAGAGACTCTCGACGTAGCGGCGCTGCCCCTCGGCGTAGAGCGTGTCGAAGGCGAGCGACGACTTGCCGGAGCCCGACAGCCCCGTGAAGCAGACCAGCTTGTTGCGCGGGATGCGCACGTCGATCGACTTCAGGTTGTGCTCGGCCGCACCCCGAACCACGATCTCGTTGGGTTCCGTGCTCACTCTCTCTTGCCCCCCCGCTCGTTCCGCGAAAGCTCGACCGCCAATCTTACCGCCTCGATCATCGAGCTTGCGTCCGCCTTGCCCTGGCCCGCGATGTCGAACGCGGTTCCGTGATCGACGCTGGTGCGCACGAGCGGCAGGCCGAGGGTCACGTTCACGGCCTGCCCGAACGCGTGCGTCTTGAGAGGCGCGAGACCCTGGTCGTGATACATCGCGAGCACGGCGTCGAACTCGCCCGCCAGCGCGCGGTGGAACAGGCTGTCGCCCGCGAACGGACCGCGGGCGTCGATTCCGCGCGCGCGCCCGTCCGCCACGGCGGGCGCGATGGCGCGCGCCTCCTCGTCGCCGAAGCGGCCGCCTTCGCCGGCGTGCGGATTCAGCCCGCAGACGCCGATCCGCGGCGAGCGCAGGCCGAAGCGCGCAGCGAGGTCGCGCTGCATGACTTCCAGCACCTCGAGCAGCCCGGCCCGAGTGATTCGCTCCGGCACCTCGCGCAGCGCGCAGTGAATCGTCGCGAGCGCAACGCGCAGACCGCGCCCGACGAGCAGCATGACCGCGCGCCCGCTCCCCGCGATCTCTTCCAGCAGCTCGGTGTGGCCCGGATAGCTGAAGCCGCCGGCGCCGATGATCTCTTTCGACAAGGGCGCGGTCGCCATCGCGTCGAGCTCGCCCGCGAGGCAGTCGCGCGCGGCTGCCTTCACGGCGTCGACGATCCCGCGCGCCGCGGCCGCCAGCGGCCGGCCGGGCTCGACGCGCGCGCTCGCGAAGGCACGCGCAGTCGCCTGCGCGAGCGAGCCGCCTGCGCGAGTCACCGCCTCGACGTCGCCGTAGACGCGGAGCTCCACGGCCTCGGCCGCGAAAGCGCGCAGCGCGGCCGCGACCACCTCGGGCCCGATCCCTGCGGGATCGCCGACGGTGATGCCGATGCGCGGGCGGGGGGTGCGGGGGCGTTCGCTCAACGAAGCTCCGGTGCGACCACCTCGATATAGCGGGCCTTTCGCACGTCGGCGATCCACTTCTCGAACGCCGGCATGGTCTGCTGCTCCATCAGCTCGGCGCGCAGCCGGTCGGCGACCTTCTCGTACGGCACGTCAGCGGGGTCGAAGCTGTCGAGGTACTGAAACAGATTCTCGCCGTGCGCGGTCTCGATCACCCCGCTGATCTCGCCCGGCTTCAAGCCGGAGATCGCGTTCTTGATGTCGGGAGGCGCGTCCTGCTCGCGGAACACGGTCAGCCCGCCTTGCGCCGCGGTCGGCGCCGCGGAGTACTTGCGCGCGAGCGCCGCGAAGTCGCCGCTCTCGCGCGCCTTCGCCCGGAGCTGCTCCGTCAGCTCCTTCGCCTCGGCGCGCTTCGCCGCCGGCGCGTCCGGCGCCACCGGAATCAGGATGTGCAGGACGCGGATTCGCAATCCCGGCTTTGCGTTGCCGTAGCGCTCGTCGTAGAGCTTCCGCACGTCTTCCTCGCTGACGTGCACTTTCCCCTGGACCGCGCCCTGGACGATCTTCATGCGTGTGACCTGGCGGCCCAGCTGCTCGCGGTAGGTCTTGCGGTCGAGACCTTGCTTCAGGGCCGCCGCGTAGATGTCGTCGACCTTGACCCCGGAGTCCTGCGCGATGTTCGCCACGGACTCGTCGATCTCCTCCTCGCTCGCGGTCAGGTTCTGCTTCTTCGCGAGCTGCAGGACGATCTTCTCGTCGATCAGCGTCTGCAGCGCGGTGTTCCGCAGCTCGAGCGCCTCTTCCTGACTCAGTGACTCGCCCCGCTCGCGCACGCGGTTGACGTAGCCGTGCCAGGCTTCGCGCACCTCGGACAGCAGAATCACCTCGTCGCCGACGATCGCCGCGACCCCGTCCACGACCTCGGCGCGCGCCGCCGGCGCCCAGGCCAAGCCGGCCAGCAGCAGGGCGATCGCTCTCTTCATCGCAGGCTCTCCAGCACGCGGTCGTTCACGCGGATCTCGGCGTTCTTGCGCAGGCCCCGCACCCACTCGCGCCGCAGGTCCTCGAGCGTCTGCTCCCCGAGCACGAGGGCGATCTTCTCGCGCACCTCGTCGAAGGTCGCATCGTGCGCCGGCAGTCTGCTCTCGACGCGAAACAGATGAAAGCCGTAGGGAGACTCGATCACCGGCGACAGGACGCCCACTTCGAGCTCGAACGCGCGGTCGAACGCCTCGGGCATGTCGCCCTTCGCGAACGGCGGTAGCAAACCGCCGTCCGAGGCCTCGGGACCGATGCTGTTCGCGCGCGCCAGCTCGGCGAAGTCGGCACCGGCCAGGAGCTGCGTGCGCAGCGCCTCGGCCTTGGGCCGCTCCGCGACGACGATCTGCCGGATCTGAACGCGCGCCGGAGTCGCGTACTCGGCTCGGTGCTCCTCGAAGTAGGCGCGCTGCGCGCTCTCGGGGGCGCGCGCCCGGGCACCCAGCTCGGCCAGCGCGGTGCGCTCCAGGATCATCTCGCGCCGGACCGACTCGCGATAGCGCGGGTCCGGATCCTTCCAGCTCTCGCCGTGCAGCTCGCGCAGGCGCGCGTCGACGTCTTCCATCGAGACGTCGACGCCTCGCTTCTTCGCGTAGTTCAACACGACCTGGTCCGACACGAGCCGCTGCAGGACGTCGGTCGCGACGTCCTCGCGCTTGGCGTCGGGATTGTCTTCCATGCGCTGGTCGACCTGGCGGCGCAGCTCCGCGGCGGGGACCTGAACGCCGTCGACCTCGGCAGCCCAGGCGTCGCTGTCCGAGCGCGAGCCACAGCCGGCGGCCAGCAATGCGATCAGCAGCGCGACGGCGCTCTTCATGGATTTCCGCGCTCCTCTCGCTGCTCGGCAGCCGGCGGGACCAGAAGGTCCACGAGCGCGAGGCTCTCGGCCAGGGCGTCCGCCGGCGTCCGCAGCCGCAGGCCCAGGCGCCGGTCCGGATGCGCGCGGAGCTGCGCCCCGGGCTGGCCGATCAGGCGCACGATTCGGCTCGGGTCGATCTGCGCGCGCTCGCCCACCTTGAGCTGCAGCTCGCCGCCTTTCACCTCGACCGACACGATGCCCAGCCGCCGGCAGCGGATCTTGAGGCGAATCACTTCGAGCAGATTCTGCGCCTCGACCGGCAGCGGGCCGAAGCGATCCAGCAGGTCGCCGCGCAAGGCGGCGAGCTCGCCGTCGTCGCGCGCACCCGAGAGCTGCTTGTACAGGGCCAGGCGCTGACTCACTTCGCGCACGTAGCTCTCGGGCAGCAGCGCCGGCTGCGGCAGGCGGATCTCGGGCTCGATCGCGTCTGCCTCTTCCTGGCCGCGCAAGCGCGCGATCGCCTGCTCGAGCATCTCCATGTACAGGTCGTAGCCGACCGACGCGACGTGACCCGACTGCTCGCCGCCGAGCAGGTTGCCCGCGCCGCGAATCTCGAGGTCCTCGGTCGCGAGGCGGAAGCCGGCGCCGAGCTCCGAGAGGTCCTGGATCGCCTCGATGCGCCGCTGCGCCTCCTCGCTGATCTGCCCCGACGCGGGCAGCAGCAGATACGCGTAAGCGCGGCGATTGCTGCGGCCGACGCGGCCGCGCAGCTGGTAGAGCTGCGCGAGCCCGAACATGTCGGCGCGGTGAATCAGAATCGTGTTGGCGTTCGGGATGTCGAGGCCCGACTCGATGATCGCGGTGCAGACCAGCACGTCGAACTCGCGGCGCAGGAACGCGAGCATCGTGCGCTCGAGCGCGGCGCCGGACATCTGGCCGTGAGCGACGACGATGCGCGCGCTCGGCACGACGCGCTGCAGGTAGTCGGCGATCTCGCCGATCGTCTCGACCCGGTTGTGCACGAAGAACACCTGGCCGCCGCGCCGCAGCTCGCGGTCGACCGCCTCGCGAATCAGGTCCTCCGCGACGCGCGCTACCTGCGTGCGCACCGCGATCCGGTCCGGCGGCGGTGTCTGCAGCACCGACAGGTCGCGCATGCCGGAGAACGCCATCTGCAGCGTGCGCGGGATCGGCGTCGCGGTGAGCGTGAGCACGTCGACCAGCTTGCGCAGCTGCTTCAGGCGCTCCTTGTGCGCGACGCCGAAGCGGTGCTCTTCGTCGACGATCACGAGACCCAGGTTGCGGAACACCACGTCCTTCGAGAGCAGCCGGTGTGTGCCGACGACGACGTCGATCTTGCCGGACGCGAGGCCCTCGCGGACGTCCTTCAGCTGCTTCGGCGAGGAGAGGCGCGAGAGCGGGGCGATCGCGATCGCCGTCGACGCGAAGCGCTCGCGGAGTGTCTCGGCGTGCTGCTGACACAGCACGGTGGTGGGCACGAGGAAGGCGACTTGCTTGCCGCTGGCCGCTGCGAGATAGGCGGCGCGGCAGGCGACCTCGGTCTTTCCGAAGCCGACGTCGCCGCAGACCAGGCGGTCCATCGGGCGCGCGCGCTGCATGTCGCCGAGCACGTCGTCGGTGGCCTTGCGCTGATCCGGCGTGTCCTCGAAGCGGAAGCGCGCCTCGAACTCCTCGTACGACGTGTCGGGCGGCGCGAAGGCGAAGCCGGGCAGCTGCTCGCGCGCGGCGATCACGGCGAGCAGCTCGTCGGCCATCTCGCGCACCGCGCGCTTCACGCGCGCCTTCGTCCTCGCCCAGCTCTGGCCGCCGAGCCGATCGAGCGCAGGCGCGGCGTCGTCGGCCGCGCCGTAGCGCTGCACCTGTCCGAGCCGAGAGACCGGCACGTAGAGCTTGTCGCCCTTGTCGTAGAGCAGCAGCAGGAACTCCTGTTCGCCGCCCAGGACCGAGATTCGTGTGAGTCCGCCGAAGCGGCCGATGCCGTGCTCCGCGTGCACCAGAAAGTCGCCCTCCTGGACCTGCGCGAGTCGCTCGACCGCGCTCGACTGGCGCGTGACTCGCATGGCGCGCCGCTGCTGGCGCTCGCCGAACACGTTCTGCTCGGTCACCACGACGACCGAGTCGTCCGGCAGCTCGAAACCGTCGGCGAGCGGCGAGACCACGACGTCGATCTGCCCCGGCTCGGGCCACTCCGGCCAGGCCGCCTCCGCCGTCTGCGCGCGGACCGGCAGCGCGAGGCCGTAGTCCTTCAAGATGTCGACCAGGCGCTCCGCCGCGGCCGGCGTGGGCGACGTGAGTCGCACGCGCCGCTTCCCTTCCGTCCAGGCCGTGAGCCGCTGCGTCAGCGGCTCGAGCGCGCGCCCGCTGCCGCGCTGCTCCTCGATCTCGCGCCGCAGCTCGCGGTGGTCGCCGCCGCGCGCGTCGACGACTTCCTCGTCCGCGGTCGGATCGATCACGCCGATCGGGTCTAGCAACACCGGTCGGTGTCGAAGCACGCGCTGCCAGGCGCTCTCGTCCGTCGTGTAGAGGGCGAGCGGATCGCAGACCAGCCGGTCCTGCGCTCCGGCCCGCTCGTGACCCGTGAACACCTCGCCGATGAAGGCGAGCGCGCGCGCGCGGCCGACTTCGGGATCGTCGACCAGGATGCGCGTCGCCGGCGGCAGGTAGTCGAAGACGGTCTCCATGTCCGCGTGCAGGAGCGCCTCGAGATTCTCGACCCCGGGCGGCAGCGCGCGGCGCGCGAACGCCTCGGTCACCGCGTAGATCTGTGACTCCGGCAGCTTGTGCTCGCGGCCGAGGCGCCGCACCTCGTGAATCAACGTGTCTCGATCGTTCGGCAGCCGATAGGAGCGCGGCGGAATCGCGATCACGCGCTCGAGCTCGCCCTCGGAGCGCTGCGTCGCCGGATCGAAGCGCCGGATCGAGCCGATCGCGTCGAAGTCGAACTCGATGCGCACCGGGCGGTCGAGCTGCGGCGGGAACAAGTCGACGATGCCGCCGCGCGCGCCGACTTCGCCGCGCTCTTCGACGAGATTCGTGCGCTGGTAGCCCGCCTGTGCCAGCACGTCGACGAGCGCGTCGCGGTCGACCGACAGACCGCGCTCCAAGTGAGTCACGCGCGAGCGCAGCTCCGCGCGCGACGGGGTGCGCCGCAGCAGCGCGGACCAGGAAGACACGACGGTCAGCGGTGTGTCCGCGTCGGCCGACAGCCAGCCGTACAACAGACTCATCCGGCGGGCTTCGACCTCGGGGTGCACCGAGAAGCGGTCGTAGGGCGGAATGTCGTAGCGCGGGAACAGCCGCACGTCGGTTCCCGGCGAGAGCGCGCGCAGCGCCGCGGCGAAGCGCTCGGCGCGGGTGGTGGTCGGCGCGATCACGAGCAGCGGCCCCGCGAACGCGCCGCGCATCCGCGCCGCGAAGTAGGCGGCGCCGGCGCCACGCATCCGCCCGATGCGCAGGGTCCTCGCATCCGCGAGCGCCCGCTCGATTAGCTCGGCCGTTCTCAAAAGTCGCTCTCCGGCGATTAAATGCGGAAAGGCCCGCCCCCCGAGATGACCCCGGGGGGTGGACGCGTTGCGATTGGGGGACGGAGTATAGGGAATGTCGGGTCGCGGGCCGCCCCGAAGGCGAAGCCGCGGGCAGCGGCTATAATGCGCCCCCCCTCCGCGAAGGATCCGCCATGAGCCTGGAATTGATCGGCCGGAAGCTCGGCATGACCCAGATCTTCACCGACTCCGGCGACCGCGTGCCGGTCACCGTGATCGAGGCCGGCCCCTGCACCGTCGTGCAGAAGAAGTCGGACGAGACGGACGGTTACTGCGCGCTGCAGCTCGGCTTCGCGGAGAAGAAGGCCAAGCACACGCCCAAAGCCATGCAGGGTCACTTCGCCAAGGCCAAGACCACCGCGAAGCGCGTGCTGGTCGAGGTTGCGGTCGAGGCGAAGGAGCTCGCGAGCTACGAGGTCGGCCAGCAGGTCACCTGCGAGGGTTACAAGCCCGGCGAGTTCGTCGACGTCACCGGCACGACCAAGGGCCGCGGCTTCACGGGCGTCGTGAAGCGGCACGGCTTTCCGACGCGCAGTGACACGCACGGCAACCACGAGTCGTTCCGCCACGGCGGTGCGGTCTCGTCCGGCACGTTCCCGGGTCGCATCAAGAAGGGCCTGCGCATGGCGGGTCACTCGGGAAACGCGCGAGTGACCCAGCTGAATCTGCGGGTCGAGAAGGTCGAGCCGGAGCGGAACCTGATCTATGTGCGCGGCGCGGTGCCCGGGCGCGCCGACGGCTTCATCTGCATCCGGCCGACGGTGAAGGGCTAGCGCCGACGGCGCGCTACGACCGCAAGGACGCCTTCTACCGGCGCGCCAAGGACGAGGGCCGCCGCTCGCGCGCGGCCTTCAAGCTCGAGGACCTGCTGCGCCGCGCGCCGTCGCTGGCCCGGAACGCGGCCGTCCTCGATCTCGGCTGCTGGCCCGGCGGGTGGCTCGAAGTCTTGGCGCAGCGCATCGGTCCCGAGGGCCGCATCGTCGGCGTCGATCTCCAGCCGACCGACCCCGTGGCCGCCGCGCAGGTCCGGATCCTGACGCTCGACATGTGCGCGCCCGAGTCACTCGAGCCGATTCGCGCGGCGCTCGGCCGGCCGGCAGACGCCGTCCTGTGCGACGCGTCGCCCAAGCTCACCGGCGTGCGCGACGTGGACCTCGCCGCGATCGACGAGATCTACGCTGCGGCCCTCTCGATCGCGCGCGCGCTGCTCCGTCCGCGCGGCTTCCTGATCGTGAAGGGCTTCCCCGGGCAAGAGAGCGATCTCTTCCGCAAGGAGCTGAAGCGCCACTTCGCCGACGTGCACGAGATCCGCCCCGAGGGCAAGCGCACCACGTCGAAGGAGTTCTACTGGGTCGCTTGCCAGCGCCGCGGATGACTCCTAGAGCTTGAGCCACGCGAAGCCGCTGCGCAGCGCTTCGCGGCCGCCCTTCTCGAGGATCTCGCCGTGCGCGACGGTGACTCGCTCGAACTCCCAGGCGAGAATCCGGTCGAGCGACGCGCGCGCGCTTCGCCGGTCCTTCAGAACCGCGAAGCGGAAGATGCGCGAGGGGCCGAAGCGGCCGAAGGCGCCGTTCACGCGCATGAACAGCCGAGTCGGCGCGCTGGCCGACTCGCGCACGTTGAAGCACAGGTCGAGACACAGCAGCGTGCGGCTCGCCCGGTGCAGGAACACGACCTCGTTCAAGCTCGGAGCGCCGCGCACGAGCAGCTGATCCAGGTCGGCCGCCCAAAGGTCCGGCGCCCGATCGGCGAGCACCTCGTCCACGCGCACGTCGCCGAGCTTCTCGCGCAGGCCGGGCGCGCCGAAGACGCGCGCGTGCGGGTACGCGGCGATGTTCTCGCGCAGGAACATGTGATGCAGCAGATTCGGCGCGATCAGAGCGCGCACGGGCCCGAGTGAGTCGATCGCGCGGCGCACATCGTCGTCCAGCGGCCCCGGGGTGTGCACGGCGACACCTCCGCCCGAGAGCCGGACCGCACAGCAGCGCGTCCCGAGCTCGAGGCCGCCCGGCAGGCGCAGCGGGTGGTCGATCGCGATCAGGTCGGGGTGCAGGCGGTGGACGTGGGTCACTGCCACGGCTCTTGAAGCTAAGCGTAGAATCGGCGGCGTGGAAGAGCGGCAGATCGAGCTCGGATCGGGCGCGACGCGCATTCGCATCGAGGGCGACGGCCGGCCGCTCGTCTGGACGCACGGCTTCACGAGCTCGATCGAGGCGGAGGATGCGGCCGGCATGAGCGCGCTCTGGCGCGGCGTGCTCGACCTGCAGCTCGTGCGCTACGACGCGCGCGGTCACGGCCGCTCCGCGCCGGGCCGCGACGAGCCCGCGCAATCCTGGTCGGCGCTCGGCGCGGACTTGCTCGAGCTCGTGACTGCGCTCGGCCTCGACCGGCCGATCGCCGGCGGCGCCTCGATGGGCACCGCGACCTCGCTGCATGCGGCCGTGCGGAACCCGGGCGCGTTCAGCGGCCTGCTGCTGGTCCTGCCGCCGACGGCCTGGGAGACGCGCAAGCCGCAAGCCGATCTGTATCGCGGCGGCGCGGCGCTGGTCGAGGCGCGCGGCGTCGAGGGATACATCGCCGCTGCGCGCGAGGCCTTCCGCACGCGGCCGATGCCCGGCTTCAGCGAAGAGATGCAGGAGCGCGTGATCGCGGAGCTGCGCGCGACGAGCGCCGCGGATCTCGTGCGCAATCTCCGCGGCGCGGCGGCGAGTGACTTGCCCGATCCCGCGCGGCTTCGCGAGCTCGACGTCCCGGCGCTCGCGATCGCCACGCGCGGCGATCCCGGTCACCCGCTTTCGACCGCGGAGCGGCTGCTCGAGCTCCTGCCGCGCGCCGAACTGGTCGTGCTCGACGATCTCACTCAGCTCTCGTCGGCGCGCGGCGAGCTGGAGCGCTTCGCGGCTCGCACCGGCGTGCGCGCCCGCGGGCCGAATGTCTCGCCGATCGATCTCTACTCGCCCGACCGCTTCGCGAACGGCGCGCCCTACGCGGACTTCGCGCGCCTGCGCCGCGAGCGCCCGGTGCACTGGCAGCCGACGCCGGACGGCGGCGGATACTGGGCCGTGACGAAGCACGCCGACGTCGCGGCGATCTCGCGCGACCCGGCGACTTACTCGTCTGCGCAGGGCTTCGTCGTGATCGAGCCGCTCTCGGAGGCGCAGCTGGCGATGATGCGCTTCACCTTACTCGGCATGGACCCGCCCGAGCACGCTCGGCTGCGCCGGCTGTTCCAGAGCGCCTTCACGCCGCGCATGGTCGCGGCGCTCGAGCCGCGCATTCGCGAGATCTCGCGCGGCATCATGGCGCGCGGAGCAGCGCGCGGCGAAGTCGAGTTCGTCGAGGACATGGCGGGTGACTTGCCGATGCAAGTGATCGGCGAGCTGCTCGGCGTGCCCGAGGGCGAGCGTGCGCGCCTGCGCGCTTGGGCGGCGCAGCTGACCGGCTCGCAGGATTCCGATCTCAATCCGGGCGGCGCGGAGGCCGCGCCCGCGGCGTCGATCGAGATGGCCATGTACGCGATCGGGCTCGCGCGGGCGCGCCGCGGCGCGCCCGGATCCGACCTCACGACCGTCGCCGTGAACGCTGAAGTGGACGGCCACGCGATGACCGACGCGGAGTTCGGCGGCTTCTTCGTCCAGCTCGCGACCGCCGGCAACGACACGACGCGCAACTTGTTGTCCTCGGGGACGCGCCTCCTGCTCGAGCATCCGGACGCGCTCGCGTCACTGCGCGCGGACGAGTCACTCGTTCCGAGCGCGGTCGAGGAGATGCTGCGCGTCGAGAGCCCGCTCCACTACTTCCGGCGGACCGCGACGCGGGACGCGAGCCTGCGCGGCCAGGCGATCCGCAGCGGCGACCGCGTCGTCCTGTACTACGGCGCGGCAAACCGCGACGAAGAGGTCTTTCGCGAGCCCGACCGCTTCGACGTGCGGCGCTCGCCGAACCCGCATCTGTCGTTCGGCTTCGGCGAGCACTTCTGTCTGGGAGCCGCGCTCGCGCGCCTGGAGGCGCGCGTGTTCTTCGAGGAGCTGCTGCGCGCGTTCCCGCGCATCGAGCTGGCCGGCGAGCCGCGGCACCAGCGCTCGAATCTGAACAACGCGCTGAAGTCGCTGCCCGTCCGGCTCTACGCGAACTAGCTCGAGTCCGCCGGCTCCGCCTCGTCGGCGACGCCGTAGTCGGCGTAGAAGCCGCGCTTCCACTCGAGAAAGCGGCCGGCCAGGATCGCGCCTCGCATCTCGCCCATCAGCCGCTGGTAGAAGCGCACGTTGTGAATCGCGCCGAGAATCGCCGCGAGGATCTCGTTCGCGGCGTACAGGTGGTTCACGTACGCGCGCGTGAAGGTCTTGCACGCGTAGCAGTCACAGCTCGTGTCGATCGGATAGAGATCCCGCCGGTAGCGGCGGTGGTTCATGCGGATCCGCCCGCGCCGCGTGAAGAGAGTCGCGGAGCGCGCATAGCGCGTGGGGATCACGCAGTCGAACATGTCCATGCCGCGCTCGACGGACTCGATCAGGTCTTCGGGCAGGCCGACGCCCATCAGGTAGCGCGGCTTGTGCTCCGGCAGCAGCGGCGCGGTGAAGCCGACGATGCGCTTCAGCTCTTCGATCCCCTCGCCGACCGAGACGCCGCCGATCGCGTAGCCCGGCGCCTCGACCTTCGCGATCTCGCGCGCGCACAGCTCGCGCAAGTCGAGATACACGGAGCCCTGCACGATCGGGAACAGCGCCTGCTCCGACCCGGCGTGCGCGCGGCCGCAGCGCTCGAGCCAGCGCAGCGAGTTCTCGACCCCGCGCCGCGCCAGCTCAGGAGTCGCCGGGAAGGGTGTGCACTCGTCGAAGGCCATGATGATGTCCGCGCCGAGCGCGTGCTGAATCTCGATCGAGCGCTCCGGCGTGAGCTCCACCTCGGAGCCGTCGACCTCGTTCTTGAAGCGGACGCCCTCGGGCGTGATCTGCTTGTGCTTCAAGCTGAAGACCTGAAAGCCGCCCGAGTCAGTCAGGATCGGGCCGTCCCAGGCCATGAACGCGTGCAGGCCGCCGGCGCGCTTCACGAGCTCGGGTCCGGGCCGCAGCAGCAGGTGATACGTGTTTGCGAGCAGGATCCGCGCGCCCGTCGCGCGAACCTGCTCGGGAGTCATCGCGCGAACCGCGGCGTGGGTGCCGACCGGCATGAAGACCGGTGTGTCGACCGCGCCGTGCGGCGTGTCGAGCCGGCCGGCACGCGCGGCACAGCCCGGGTCGGTCGCCTCGAGGGCGAAGCGAATCACGACTCGCGGACGAAGTGCTTCGACCGTCCGACCAGGCGCTCGGGCAGGATGCGCACCTTGCGCTCGGGGTCCGCGACCGCGCGGCCGAGGCGCCAGGCCTCGAGCCCGGTCGCGCGCACCGCCGCGATCGTGCGCTCGACTTCGGCCGGCGCCACCACCGCGGTGAAGCCGACGCCCATGTTGAACACGGTGTACAGCTCGGCGAGCTCGAGCTCGCCGACGCGCTGAATCAGCCGCAGCACAGCCGGCGCGGGCGGCAGGAAGTCGATCTCGAAGCCGACGGGCGCGTCCACCCGGCGGATGTTCAGGAAGCCGTCGCCCGTGATGTGCGCGAGCGCGCGCGGAGTGACTCCCGCCTTCGCGAGCGCCTCGACTTGGGGGACATAGATCAGGGTCGGACAGAGCAGCGCTTCGCCCACCGTGGCGCCGAGCTCGTTCACGAACTCGTCCAGGCGGAACTTGCGCGCGAGCACCGCGCGCGCCAGCGAGAGACCGTTCGAGTGCACGCCGCTCGACGCGATGCCGACCAGCGCATCGCCGGGCCGCACCTGCGAGCCGTCGATCAGCGCCCCGTCGGGAACCAGGCCCACGGCCATGCCCGCGAGGTCGAGTCCGCTGCCTTCGCGCGCCCCGCGCAGCATGTCTGGGATCTGCGCGGTCTCGCCGCCGACGATCGCAATGCCGGCCTGGCGCGCGCCCTCGCACAGGCCGCGCCCGATCTGCCCGAACACGTCCGGGTCACAGCGCTCGACGGCGATGTAGTCGAGCATCGCGAGCGGCTTCGCGCCGACGCAGAGCAAGTCGTTCACGTTCATGGCCACGCAGTCGATGCCGACCGAGTCGTACTTTCCCAGTGCCTGCGCGACGAGCAGCTTCGAGCCGACGCCGTCGGTGGTCAGCGCGAGGTGCAGCGGCCCCACCCGGATGACGGCCGCGAAGTGACCGATGCCGAGCTCGCTCGCCGGGCCGAACGCGGCCGTCGGCGCGATCTCGAGCAGCAGCCGCGCGAGCGCGCGATCCGCCTCGCTCGTGTCGACTCCGCTGCGCGCGTACTCGCTCATCGCGACCCGCGAGTCACGTGTAGGGCGACTCGCCGCGGCTCCGGCGCAGGCGAGCGCGGCGGTTCTTGGCGCGCAATTTCGCGCGGTGGTGCGCGCTCTTCCGGCGCTTCCGGTGGGTGAGTTTCGTGCTCTTCTTCATCGCGCGCGCAGCTTACCGACCCCGCCAGAGACGCACAACCGGCGCGTGCTCGCGGATCTCGATCTGGGCGCGCAGCGCGCGGCGGCGCTCGGCGAGCTTGCGCGCGAGCCACTCCGGGTCGCGCGCGGACCGGCGCTTGCGCAGGCCCGCGCGGAAGCGCGCGAACACCCGGTACGCCGCGCGCTCGTGCCGGAGCTCTCGGCCCAGCAGCTCGATCACGATCGCGTCGTCGAGGAAGCCGAGTCCCGGCACCGAGTCGGCGATCAAGTCGTCCGGGTCGATGAAGTAGGCGAGCGCGGCGCGGATCCGCTCGCGAACGCGCTCGGGCGGCTTCCAGTCGGCGTCCTCCAGCAGCTCGATCAGCTCCTCGAGGCCGGCGACCCGCTCGACCACGTAGCTCGGCGGGTGGAATTTCCGCAGCTCGGCGGCGCGCGCTCGGGCGGCGGCCGTGATGGTCCGCTCGGGCCGCAAGCTCGCACGGGCGCTGGCGCGCTCGGCGACGCTGCGCAGGTGGCGGAGATCTCGCTCTCCGAGGGTGAAAGTGACGGTGAGCCGGTCGAGCGGCGGCACGAACTCCGGGTAGCATGGCGCTCGTGACTGAGCCAGCGAACGGCGGGCGAGGCTCGTGAGCGGTCGCGTGCGCGTGCGCAGCGGCGTGCCCGAGAGCGCGCTCGCGCTGCTGGCCGACGCGGGTTTCGACGCCGAGCTCGGCCCGCTCGAGCTCGCGGACTGCGACGCACTTCTGTGTTTGCTCACCGACCGCATCGACGCGGAGCTGCTGGCTCGCGCGCCGCGACTCCGGATCGTCGCGAACATGGCCGTCGGCACGGACAACATCGACCTGGCCGCCGCGCGGGCGCGCGGGGTGGCGGTCTCGAACACCCCCGACGTGCTGACCGACGCCACCGCGGACCTCGCGTTCGCGCTGCTGCTCGCCGCCGCGCGCCGGCTCGCCTGGGCCGACCGCTACGTGCGCGGCGGCGGCTTCGTCGGCTGGCGCCCGGACCTCGGCATCGGGCTCGACGTCACCGGCCGCACGCTGGGCATCGTCGGCTACGGCCGCATCGGGCGCGCGGTCGCCGAGCGCGCGCGCGGCTTCCGCATGGACGTGCTCTGGCACGCCCGCGGCTCGGGTGTCTCGCTCGACGAGTTACTCGAGCGCAGCGACTTCGTCTCGCTCCACGTGCCGCTCAGCGACCAGACGCGGCATCTGATCGGCGAGCGCGAGCTGCGCCGCATGCGGCCGCACGCGCTCTTGGTCAACACCGCGCGCGGCCCGATCGTCGACGAGGCGGCGCTGGTGCGCGCGCTGCGCGAGGGCTGGATCGCCGCCGCCGGACTCGACGTCTTCGAGCACGAGCCGAAGCTGACGCCCGGTCTCGCCGACCTGCCGCAAGTCGTGCTCGCCCCGCACCTGGGCAGCGCCACCACTCACACTCGCGCGCGCATGGCCGAGGTCGCGGCGCGGAACATCGTCGCCGCTCTGCGCGGCGAGCCGATCCCGAACCGAGTCGCCTGACACCACCGGACGAGGCGATCCGCGGGAGAGCCGGCCCTCAGGCGCGGAGCTGCCGCGCGGTCGTGAAGGTGGCCGCAGCGGTGGCGAGCTCGACGGCGATCGCGACGCCGATGCGCGGATCCCAGCCGTCGAGCGCGACTCCGAGCAGTCGCGCCGCGACGATGCAGACCATGATGCCCGCCACCGCTTCCAGATAGCCGGGCTCCTTGCGGAAGAGTCCGAGCAGGGCGAGCGAGCCGACCGCGAAGAAGGCGCCGCCGGCGTCTCCGCGCATCTGACTGAGGGCCGCGGGCCCCGACAGCGAGATACCGAGCTCCGCGCTCGCCGACTCGGGCGCGAGCAGCCAGCGAAGCGCGAACGGGAGCGCGAGCAACACACCGAGCAGCGCAGTCAACACGCGCGGGACTCTCTGCAGCATGGACTCTCCCCGAACGCTGGCGAGCGGGGAGCAGTCTATCAGAAGAGAGGTTCGAGCTTCGCCGCGGTGCCGACCGCGTGCAGCCGCAGGCCGGTCGCGTCCGAGTCACTCGCCCGCGCGAACGGGTCGAGGGTCACTTCGAGCCCGACCACCGCGTTCGCGCCGAGCAGCCGCGCCTTGTCGCGCAGCGACTCGAGCAGCTCGCGCTCGGCCTTGGTCCAGGCGGACGAGCGGTCTTCGACCTGGTCGTCCTGCAGAAAGAGCTCGGAGCTGATCGGACCGAAGTAGGCGGCCGCACGCGTGCCGCTGACCCACGGCGAGGTGTAGAGCTCGACGTCGTTCTCCGAGTTCAGCGAGATCTGAGACTGCGTCTCACCCACGAAGTTTGGTATCGGCGCCCCCGGAAGCGGACTGTACGTAGATCGGTGTAGATCCCGCGTTGGTTGGCCGCGCGTCTCTCGGGTATTCTCGCCGCGCCTTCGGGGGGAGTTGCCGGTGCGCTGGACGAGCGGAGCGGATCGCGCCGAGTTCCGAGTTGCGCGTCTCCTGCGCGGTGTCTGCCTGGCGGTCGTGGCGCTCGCTGGCGCCGCGTGTAGCGGCGCCTCCTCGAGCGATGCGGCGCGCGATGCGGCGTCCGCCGGCGTCGCGCCGATCGTCGCGCGCGCCGCGGCCGCGGCCGCCAGCGGCGATCTGGACGCCGCGGTCGACGGCTACAGCGAGGCGATCGAGCGCACGCCCTGGAACACGCGCCTGCGCAGCCAGCTCGTCGCCGCGCATACGGAGCGCGCGGAGCAGAAGCGGCGCAAGCCGGGCGGGCCCGTCGGTCTGGCGGCGGCCGAGAAGGACTTGCGCGCGGCGCACGCGCTCGCGCCCGACGATGCCGTGGTCACGCGCAGTCTCGCCGCGATCCTGGTCGAGCGCGCTGCGTTCGAAGCCGACGACGCGCTCGCCGCCGCGCTGCGCGCCGAGGGAGTCCGGCTCGCGCCCGAGCTCGCGGAGCAGACACCCGCCGTGCGCCTGCCGATCGAGCAGCGACTCGACCTCGCCTACGACCTGATCGAGCAGGGCAACGTCGACGCCGGCATCGACCAGCTCCACACGGTCGTGCGCGAGTATCCGCAGAACGCGCAGGCCGCGCGCATGCTGGCGCAGGCGCTCGTGCGCCTCGGCAACCAACAGACCGAGGTGCACGACTACGACGGCGCGCAGCAGAGCTTCAGCGAGGCCGTCGAGCAGTACGCGCGGCTGCTCCCCTGCGACGGGACGCGCTGTGACTCGGCCGAGCTCGAGCTCGCGCACCGCGATCGGATCCTGTCGGCGCTCGACGCGCAGCGCATCGACCTCGCGCGCGCCGCGCTCGCCGAGGCGCAAGGGCTCGGGATGAACTTCGACGACCTGCTGAAGCGCTGGCCGGAGCTGCGCGCCGCGCCCTGACCCGGGGCCGTGGCCCGCCTGCTATGCTGCTCCGGGCTCCAATCACGGGAGGAACGCGATGGCCACGCACGGTGGAAAGCTCGCAGCGCGGGCGCTCAAGCTGGCGGGTGTCGACTGCATCTTCACGCTCTCGGGCGGTCACATCATGCCGATCTACGACGGCGCGCTCGACGAGGGCATCCGCATCATCGACGTGCGCCACGAACAGGCCGCGGTGCACGCGGCCGACGCGTACAGCCGCCTGAACCCGACCAAGATCGGCTGCGCCGTCGTGACCGCCGGTCCGGGAGTCACCGATGGAGTCACCGGGATCGCGAACGCGTGGCGCGCGAACAGCCCGATTCTGGTGATCGGCGGGCAGGGCCCGTTCTCGAATCTGCGCCGCGGCTCACTCCAGGAGATGGACCACGTCTCGATGATTCGGCCGATCTCGAAGTGGGCCGACGCGTGCTACGACACCGCGCGCATTCCGGAGTACATCGAGCTCGCGGTGCGGCACGCGACGTCGGGCATTCCCGGCCCCGCCTTTCTCGAGATTCCGATGGACGTGCTGATGGGGCCCGCTGACTTCGACAAGGCCTGGTTCCCGAAGTTCCGCCGCGCGCCGCGCCAGGCGCCCGACCGCGCGGACGTGGTCGCGGCGCTCGAGATACTCGCCGGCGCCAAGCGGCCGATCATGATGGGCGGCACGAGCGTGAAGTGGTCGCAGGGCGGCGCCGCGATGCGGCGCTTCGTCGAGGAGACCAAGCTGCCGACGTTCCTGAACGGCATGGGCCGCGGACAGCTGCGCTTCGACGACCCGCAGTTCATGAACCGCTCGCGCAAGGAGGCGATGTCGAAGTGCGACGTGTTCGTGCTCGCCGGCTCGCCGCTCGACTTCCGGCTGCGCTTCGGCAAGGCGATCCCCGCCAGCGCGAAGATCGTCCAGCTCGAGATGGAGAACTCACTCGTCGGGCAGAACCGCTCCGCGGACGCGGCGATCGTCGGAAATCTCGGGGTCGCGTTCGAGCAGATGCTGCAGGTCATGAAGGAGGAGTCAGTCAAGCTCGACTTCCACGCCTGGCGCGACGAGCTGCGCGCGATCGAGACGAAGATCGAAGCCGGCTTCCAGAGCGAGCTGGCCTCGGACGAAGTCCCGATCGATCCGCTGCGCCTGTGCCGCGAGATCCGCGATTTCATCGACGAAGACACGATCCTGATCGGCGACGGCGGCGACATCGTCGCGCAGGCGGCGAAGGTCGTGCCCGTGATGAAGGAGAACTGCTGGATGGACCCCGGTCCGCTCGGCACGCTCGGCGTCGGCATGCCCTTCGCGCTCGCTGCGAAAGTGTCTTTCCCCGACAAGAAGGTGCTGATCATCTACGGGGACGGGTCGTTCGGCCTGAACGGCTTCGAGTACGACACCGCGATCCGATTCAATCTCCCAATCGTCGGCATCGTCGGGAACGACGCGGCCTGGGGGCAGATGCTGCGCCCGCAGATCGGCATCTACGGCAAGGACCGCGCCGTCGGCACCTATCTCAACTACACGCGCTACGACAAGGTCGTCGAGGCGCTCGGCGGTCACGGCGAGCACTGCACGCGGCCCGAGCAGATCCGTCCCGCGCTCGAGCGCGCGTTCGCATCCGGGAAGCCCGCCTGCATCAACGTGGTCATCCGGCGCGACGAGACGGAGCCGAAGGGCAGCACGTACGTCTAGCGGCGGCGAGCTTCGAGACTCGGGCTGGGGCCCGGTGCTGCGCGACGCGCCGCCCGAGGGCCATCCGATCGCGAACGAGGCGTGCCGCGCGCTGGCGAGCGCATCGGGAGTGGTGTTTGCCGGCGGACGCATCGACGCGCTCGTGCGCTGCGAAGGCCTCGTGCTCTCGACGCGCGAGCCCCTGTCGACACATTTTGGTGTCGCACAGGCCAGGCGCGAGCTGCGCACGCCCAGCCTCCGCTTGACTCACGTCGTCTTCGCGCCCGCGTCGCCGCGCGCGCTGCTGCTCGGCTTCGTGCGGCTGGAGAACCGCGCCGACGAGCCGCTCGCGCTCGAGTACACCGAGATCTGGGACGTGCCGGCCGGCGAGTACCGAGCCGCGGTCGCGGCCTGTGAGCGGCGCTTCGGCGGTCATCTGTTCGCGCTCGCCGAGGCATCGGCAGTCACTCGCGCGCGCGCGCCCGAGGCAGAGCCGAAGCGCGGCCTGGCGCTGGACGTCGCGCTAGCGCTGCCTGCCGGCGCACGGCGACACCTCGCCTTCGCCTACGCAGCGCTCCCCGACGAGGAGGACGCGGGCGAGCTCGTCCGCGCCTGGCGCGGCGGCGTCGCCGCGGAGCTCGAGCAGATCGGCCGCTCGGGCCAGAGCGTGGCGGCCTACCGCGAGCTCGGCCGCTACTCTGGCCGGCCATGAATCGCACCGCCGCGCTCGCCGTCGCCGCAGCGCTGTCTCTCCTTCCGCTGCGGGCGCTGGCCGCGAGCAGCTCCGAGATCGCCGCCGAGACCGCGCGCAACCTCGAGGAGGGGAGCGCGCACGTCGCGAATTTCTGGTGGCTGCCGCCCGAATATTGGCAGCAGGCGGCGAAGGAGCTCGACCTGCCCGCCGAGGATCAGGCCAAAGTCTCGAAGCTGTTCCGCGACTACGTCATCGTCGGCGCGCTCGACGCCGACCTGTCGGAGAAGAAGAAGCCGAGCCTCGCGTCGATCGCGGACATCGTGAAGCGCTCCCACTTCACGCGCGACGGCCAGACGCTGGAGGTGCTGCGCGAGGTGAACCCGGAGGTCGCGAAGCTCGTGCCCACCCTGGTGTATCTGCTGCACGCGTCGCTCGGACCGCTCGGCGATGGTCTGCGCCTGCTCCCGCTCGCGAACGTCAGCCCGAAGGGCGATCCCCTGCTCTCGGCCAGCTCACCCGGCGAGCTCGTGCTGCAGTTCCGCTTCACCGACGACGGGCCGCTGCACGACGTGCGCTGGCACGCGCCGCTCACTTCGGTGGCCGGCGTGCGCAAGTGCCCGAAGGGCGGCGAGCCGCTCGAGGCGAGCTGGACCTTCTGTCCCTGGCACGGCGTGAAGCTGGAGCCGGCGAAGCCCTAGTCGACGGCCACCGGCGCGAACGCGAGCTCGAGGTCGATCGGGATCGCGCCGGAGAGTGACTCGTGACCGCAGACCGCCTTCAGCGCTGCGAGCTGCGCGTCCATGCCGAGGTCGTGCGCCGACAACACGAGCGGAGCTGCGTTGTGCACGTGCAGGTGGTTCTGCCCGTCGCGGCCGACGAGCACGAGCAGCTTCAGCGGCACGGACGCGCCGTGCAGCGAGAGCGTGCCCGCGAGCTCGACGCGCGCGTTCGCCCCGGGCGCGGGCAGCGCGTCGCTCGCCGGCAGGCCACTCACGTCGAAACGCGCCACCGGGAACCTCGCGGCCTCGAAGAAGTGCGTGCGGATGTTCTCGTCGCGCGCCGGATTGCCGGTCTCGGCGGTCCCGAGCTTCACCTCGACGAAGCCGCTGCGCGTGGCCATGTCGAAGGCGCCCTCGAGGCTGGCGAACGAGCCCGGCACGCCGACCGCGTTGTTCTTGATGCCGACGAACTGGATCGCGGACTCCGCCGGCACGAGGCGCCAGAGGCCCGACACTTCTCGGTGTCCCGCGAAGGAACCCGACTGACACGCGAACGACGCCGCGAGCGCGAGAGCGGCCAGACCGCGCCGCGCGCTCACGCTGCGCTCGCGACGCAGGACTCGAGCACGTCGAGGCCCTGCGCGAGATCGCGCTCGGGGATGTTCAGCGCCGGGAAGAGTCGCAGCACGCGATCGGCGGTCAGATTCACCAGCACGCCGCGCTCTCGCATCGCCGCGTGAGCCGCGGCCGCGGCCGCCGCCTCGCGCAGCACGACGCCGATCAGCAGGCCTTGTCCGCGCACCTGCTCGATCCGCGCGTGCTGCCTCTCCGCGAACGCGCCGAGCCGCGCGAGAGTGTCCTTGCCGAGCACTGCCGCGCGCTCGACGAGCCGCTCGTCCTCGATCACGCGCATGACCGCCGCGCCGGCGCGACACGCGAGCGGGTTGCCCGCGTAGGTGCCGCCGTGGTCGCCGGGCTGGATCGCCGCCATCACCGACTCACTCGCCATGAACCCAGCCAGCGGGAAGCCGCCGCCGATGCCCTTCCCGAAGGTGAGGACGTCGGGCGACACGCCGCTGTGCTCGCACGCGAACCAGCGGCCGGTGCGGCCGATGCAGGTCTGCACCTCGTCGGCGATCAGCAGCGCGCCGACCTTGTGACACGCGTCGGCGATCCGGCGCAGATAGTCGGCCGGCGGCACGACCACGCCGCCCTCGCCCTGGATCGGCTCGACGATCATCGCCGCGAACTCGGTCGTGAGCGCGGCGCGCGCGGCGTCGGCGTCTCCGAACGGCACGAAGGTCGCCTCGCGCACGATGCCCTTCCACGGGCCGCGGTACTTGTCCTGCCCGAGACAGCCCATCACCCCCAAGGTCCGCCCGTGGAAGCTGTTGAAGGTCGACAGGAAGCGGCTGCGCCCCGTCTTCCGCGCCGAGAGCTTGAGCGCGCCCTCGTTCGCCTCCGCGCCGCTCGAGGTGAAGAACGACTGGTGCAGCCCGCCCGGCGCGACGCGCGCGAGGCGCTCGGCGAGCTCGAGCTGCGGCTTGGTGTAGACCAGGTTCGTGGTCTGCATCAGCGTGCGCGCCTGATCGCTGATCGCCTCGACCAGCGCGGGATGGCAGTGACCGATCGAAGTCACTCCCCAGCCCGCGGTCAGGTCGACGTACTCGCGGCCGTCGACGTCCCAGACGCGCGAGCCCTGAGCGCGCTCGAGCGCCACGGGCCAGCGCCGCACCTGCGGCATGAAGACTTGTTTCTCTCGGCTGACGAGCTGGTCGAACTTCTCGGACATGATTCACCTCTCGGAATGCGATTGATCGGACTGATCAGGGCGACGCGGGTTCTGGGAGCACGGGGTGGGTCCCGCCGGCCGGCGTCGATCGCGAGGCGAATCTATCCGCGCCGGTGGGACCCTGTACGGGTGCGACGCGGTGCGGAGGGCTGCAGGCGGATGTCGAGGTCGACGCGCATCAGGTCGCGCAGAATGCGGCAGGCGAAAAGGCGTGTCAATCTCGCCGGGTGCGCATTCTCGCCCTGACGCCGCGCCTGCCGTACCCGCCGGTCGGCGGAGACAAGCTGCGCGCTCACGAATTTCTCGCGCGCCTCGCGGCGCGACACGACGTCCACCTGGTGTCGTTCGTCGAGAGCGCGGCGGAGGACGAGCACGCGCGCGCGCTCGCGCGCCGACACCAGAAAATGTCGGTGGAGACGGTGCTGCTCCCGCGCTGGCGCTCGCGGCTGCACACCCTGGTCGGTGTCGCGTCTCCGCTTCCGCTCCAGGTGCACTACTACCGCTCGTCGCGCATGCGTTCGCTGGTCGCGAGGCGGCTCGCCGAGGGCCGCTTCGATGCGGTCTACGTCCACTTGCTGCGCATGGCTCAGTACGTCGAGCGCGCCGCGGACACGCGGCGGGTGCTCGACATCACCGACGCGATCTCGCTGGTCTACGGGCGCGCGCAGCAGATGCGCCGCGACGGATTCCGCGCCCTGTTCGCGCTCGAGGTCGCGCGCCTGCCGCGCTACGAGACGCGACTCATCCGCTCGTTCGACGCGACCGCGGTGATCTCGCAAGTCGACCGCGACGTTTTGATCTCGAACGGCGCGCCGGCGGAGCGCCTGGCGCTGATCAACAACGGCGTCGACCGCACGTACTTCACGCCGCGCGCGGAGGGCTACGATCCGCGGCGGCTGGCCTTCGTCGGAAATCTGGGGAGCTTCGCGAACACCGACGCCGCGCTGTTCATGCTGCGCGAGGTGTTTCCCGCGATTCGGCGCCAGCGGTCGGACGCCGAGCTCGACGTCGTCGGAGTGAGTCCGCCGCCGTCAGTGCTCGCGTTCCACGGCGCAGGCGGCGTGAACGTCACGGGTGCCGTCGACGACGTGCGACCCTACGTCGAGCGCGCCGCGGCGAGTCTTTGCCCCGTGCGCGTCGCCGGCGGAGTGCAGAACAAGATCCTCGAGTCACTCGCGCTCGGCGTTCCGGTCGTGACCAGCCCCGAGGGCTTCGAAGGGCTGGGCGCGCGCGGCGAGGACGACGGCGTCTGCGTCGCGGCCGACCCCGAGGATTTCGCGCGCAAGTCGATCGCGCTGATGGCAGACCCGGCGCGCCGGCGCGAGCTCGGCGGGCGCGGCGCGCGCTTCGTCGCCGAGCACTACGATTGGGACCGCCAGGTCGCGCTGCTCGAGTCGCTGCTCGCGGGCTAGCTCGCGGCGAGCTTCTCGAGCTCGGCCAGGTCCGCGATCGCATGCGCCGGCGGCGCGCCCGCGTAGGACGCCAGCGCCGCTTCGGGATCGGCGACGCGGCGCGTGATCCAAACCGGGCGCACGCCGAGCGCCGCGGCGCCGGCGACGTCCGCCTCGAGGTCGTCGCCGACGTGGAGCGTCTGCTCCGGCGCGACGCCGAGTGAATCGAGCGCGGCGCGGAAGATCTCGGGGCGCGGCTTGCGCACGCCCAGGTCCATCGAGATCACGACCGCGTCGAAGTGCTCGAGCAGGCCCGCCTCGGCCAGCACCGCGCGCGCGGTGTCGGTGTGGCTGAAGTTCGAGCAGACGGCCAGCTTCACGCGTCCGCGCAGCCGTGCGAGCACCTGCGCGTGGTGCGGGTGGAAGCGCACGTGCTTGCGCAGCTCGGCCATGTGAGTCGCGGTGAGCGCGCGCGCCATCTCGTCGCCCGGCCGCGCGATGCTGCGGCCGAAGGCGCGGAAGCGATCCAGCGTGGCGAACTCGACGTGCTCGCGCCGCATCGCATCGCGCTGCTCTCGGTCGACCCGCCCGAGCGCCGCGGCGAACTTCTCGAAATCGAGTCCGTGCCAGTGCACACTCGCCGCATGCAGGAGCCCGTAGGTCGACGGAATCCGCCGCCCGCCGATCTCGACGAGCGGCAGCCGGTCCATGTGGATGTCGACGAGCGTGTCGAACAGGTCGAGCGAGATCGCGCGCACCGGCACGCGGCGCAGGATACGCGGGTGCGGTGGATCGTCCAGGGCGAGAATCTCGACGCGCTGCGCGCGCTTCCCGACGCGAGCGTCGCCCTCTGCTACGTCGATCCGCCGTTCAACACCGGCCGCACGCAGAAGCGCACCCGGCTGCGCACGCGGCGCGCGGCCGAGGGCGGCGACCGCACCGGCTTCGGCGGCCGGCGCTACCGCAGCGAGGTGGTCGGTGTCTCGCAGTTCGCCGACCGCTTCGCCGATCTGCCCGCCTATCTCGAGCCGCGCCTTCGCGAGGCGCGCCGCGTGCTGCGCCCGGATGGCTCGCTCTTCGTGCACCTCGACCCGCGCGAGTCACACTACGTGAAGGTGCTGCTCGACCGCATCTTCGGGCGCGCATCGTTCATGAACGAGATCGTCTGGGCCTACGACTACGGCGCGCGCACGAAGCGCCGCTGGCCCGCGAAGCACGACACGATTTTCTGGTACGCGGTCGATTCCGCGTGTTACACGTTCGACTACGGCGCGATGGATCGCTTGCCGTACGCGGCGCCCGGACTCGTCGGTCCCGAGAAGGCCGCGCGCGGCAAGACACCCACCGATGTCTGGTGGCAGACGATCGTGCCGACGAACGGGCGCGAGCGCACCGGCTACGCGACGCAGAAGCCGCTCGCGATCCTGTCCCGCATCGTTGCGGTGCACTCGCGGCCGGGCGATCTCGTGCTCGACTTCTTCGCGGGCAGCGGCACGACGGGCGAAGCGGCCGCGCGGCTCGAGCGCGACTTCATCCTGGTCGACTCGAGCCCCGAAGCGGTGCGCGTGATGCAGAAGCGGCTCGCTTTCGCCGGCGCGAAGTGTCTCGCGCTCGAGCAGCTCGCGCCGGCGCGGGAGCTGGAGCGCCGGCTCGCCCTCCGCCGCGAGCCTGAACCCTGACGCAACGTCAGTTTGTGGCGCCGCGGAGGCCGGTGCTAGCCTGCGCCGGTGACCCAGCCGACGCGCGCCGAGCTCCTCGAGCAGATCCGCAAGGCGGTCGACGCCGAGCCGCTAGCGCGCGCCGCCGCCATCGCCGCGATGGAGCGGATCGAGCGCGCGCCCGAGACGATTCTCGAGCCCCTGCTCGAAGCGGCCCAGGAGTCCGGCCGTCGCGGTCACGGCCGCGTGATCTCGGTGTCGCGCAACGTCTTCATCCCGCTCACCAACCTGTGTCGCGACCGCTGCGGCTACTGCACCTTCGCGGTGCAGCCCGACTCACCGCGCGCGAAGACCTGGCTGCTGCGGGAGGTGCGAGACACGTCGCGGCGTGCGTTCGCGTCCGGGTGTCTCGAAGCTCTGTTCTGTCTGGGTGACAAGCCCGAGGTCGCCTACCGCGGCTACCGCGCCTGGCTGCACGAGCGGGGCTACGCGCGGACGACCGAGTATCTCGCCGACGCCTGCGGCGAGTCACTTGCCGAAGGCCTGTTCCCCCATTCGAACGCCGGCATCCTGTCCGCCGGGGAGCTGTCGCTGCTGCGCCCGCTGAACGCGAGCATGGGGCTGATGCTCGAGACCACGAGCGCGCGCCTGCGCGAGCGCGGCCAGGCGCACTTCCACGCGCCCGACAAGGAGCCGAGCGCCCGAGTGCGAATGACACGCGAGGCCGGCGAGCTGCGGATTCCGTTCACGAGCGGGATTCTCGTCGGCATCGGGGAGACCGCCGAAGAGCGGGTCGACACGCTGTTCGCGATCCGCGAGCTGCACGCCGCCGGGAGTCACATTCAGGAAGTCATCGTGCAGAACTTCCACCCCAAGCCGGACACGCCCATGGCCGACCGGCCGCTGCCGAGCGACGAGCTGATGGCCGGCGCGACGGCGCTGGCGCGCTTGATCCTGGGCCCCGCGATGAATCTGCAGGCACCGCCGAATCTCTCGCCGACGTCGCTCGAGCTCTTGCTGCGCGCCGGCATCAACGACTGGGGCGGCGTCTCGCCGCTCACGATCGACTTCATCAATCCCGAGGCGCCGTGGCCGGAGCTCGACGATCTGCGCGCGCGCACCGAGGCCGCGGGCTACGCCCTGCGCGACCGTCTCTGCGTCTACCCCGAGCTGATCGCGACGCGCCCTGACCTCTTCGATCCCGACATGTACCGCCGCCTGCGCGCGGCGACCGACGCCGAGGGCTGGCCCACGGCGCAGAACCCAGGAGCCCCCGATGTCCGCCCCCCGACTCACCCTGTCTGACACACTTCTGCGCGGCACGAGCGCGCCCGTGCGCGCGGCGCTCGAGCGCTCGCTCGAGGGCCGCGAGCTCTCGCGAGCGGACGCAGAGACGCTGCTCGGCGCGCTCGGGCGCGACCTGCAGGTGCTGTGTGCCGTCGCGGACGGCGCGCGCTTCGACGACGTCGGCGACGAGATCTCGTACGTCGTCTGCCGCAACATCAATTTCACCAACATCTGCTACGTGGGCTGCAGCTTCTGCGGCTTCGCCAGACACAAGCACGAGGAAGACGCCTACGACCGCGGGCTCGACGACATCCTGGCGCGCTGTCACGACGCGGTGAGTCGCGGCGCGTCCGAAGTCTGCATCCAGGGCGGCATTCACCCGAACAAGGACGGCTTCTGGTACCGCGACATCGTGCGCGCGATCAAAGCCGAGCTGCCCGACCTGCACATCCACGCCTTCTCGCCCGAAGAGATCCACTTCGCGCAGCAGCGCGCCGACGGCATGTCGCTTCGCGACTACCTGACGATGCTGCGCGACGAGGGCCTGGGCACGATTCCGGGCACGGCCGCGGAGATTCTCGACGACGAGGTCCGGAAGATCCTCTCCCCGCGCAAGCTCATGACCGAGCGCTGGACCGAGATCGTCACCACCGCGCACGAGGTCGGGCTGCGCTCGAGCTCGACACTCATGTACGGGCACATCGAGACACCCGCGCACATCTCCTCGCACCTCGAGAGACTGCGCGACATCCAGAAGCGAACCGGCGGGTTCACCGAGTTCGTGCCGCTCGGGTTCATCCACCACCAGACGCGGCTGTTCAAAGAGCAGGGCTCGCGCCACGGCGCCAGCACGCCCGAGGACCTGCGACTGATCGCCGTGTCTCGCCTGTTCCTCAGGCCGCACATCCGGAACGTGCAGATCTCGTGGGTGAAGATGGGACTCAAGCTCGGCCAGGTCGCGCTGATGTCCGGTGCGAACGACTTCGGCGGGACCTTGATGGAGGAGTCGATCTCCAACGCCGCGGGCTCCGAGCACGGCGATCACGTCGAGGTCGAGACGATCGAGCGGCTGATCCGCGAGCTCGGGCGCGTGCCGTACGAGCGCACCACCACCTACGGGCGGAGGATCCACGCCCGCGCGGCCGAGCCGGCAGCGGGCGGCCTCGTGCTCGAGCTGCCCCAGGTCCGGACCTCGGGCGAGCGGCCAGGGCTCGCGCTGCCCAGTGGCTACTGACCGATTCAAGCGGCCCGCGCACAGGCGTCGATGAGCGGAGCATGAGGCGCGTTCTGGTCACCGGCGGCTGCGGCTTCATCGGCTCGCACTTCGTGCGCTTGCTCCTGGCCGAGGAGCCGGACGCGCGCGTGGTGAATCTCGACTGTCTCACGTACGCGGGGAATCTGGCGAACCTGGCCGACGTCGCGAGCTCGCCGAGCTACCGCTTCGTGCGCGGCGACATCCGCGACGAGAAGACCGCGCGCGAGCTGGTCGCCGACGCCGACTGGATCGTGAACTTCGCGGCCGAGACTCACGTCGACCGCTCGACCAAGACCAAGGCGGGCGAGTTCATCGAGACCAACGTCTACGGCGTGTACGTGCTGCTCGAAGCGCTGCGCCAAGTGAATCCGCGCGCGCGCTTCCTGCAGGTCTCGACCGACGAGGTCTACGGCGACGTCGAGCACCCGCACTTTCCGGACGAGTCGGCGCTGCTGCGGCCGTCGAGCCCGTACTCGGCCGCCAAGGCCGGCGGGGATCACATCGCCCTCGCCTTCCATCGCACGCACGAGCTGGACGTGCTGCTCTCGCGCTGCACGAACAACTACGGCCCGAATCAGTACCCCGAGAAAGTGATTCCCGTGTTCATCACGAACGCGCTCGACGACCAGCCGCTGCCGCTCTACGACGGTGGCACGCAGATCCGCGACTGGCTGCGGGTCGAGGACCACTGCCGCGCGCTGCTGCTGCTCTTGCGCCAGGGTCGCAAGGGCGAGGTCTACAACATCGGCGCCAACCAGGATCCGGAAGTCACCAACCGCGAGCTGACCGCGATGATCCTGCGCTGTCTGCGCAAGCCCGACTCACTGATCAAGCCCGTGACCGGCCTGCGGCCCGGTCACGACCAGCGCTACGCCGTCGACACCGCCAAGATCCGCGCGCTCGGCTGGTGCCCGCAGCTCGACCTGGCCGCGGGCATCGCCAAGACCGCGGAGTGGTACGCGGCCCACCGGGACTGGTGGGAGCCGATCAAGTCGGGCGAGTACCGCGAGTACTACCAGAAGCACTACGGAGCGGCGGCGAGCCGCTGACCCGCGCGGCCAGCGCTTCGAGCTCGTAGCGGAGCTGCGGGCGCTCGACGATCCGGCGCTCGACCACGTCGATCGCGTACATGACGCTGGTGTGATCGCGTCCGAAGGCGCGTCCGATGTCCGCGAGCGACGCCACGGTGTAGCGGCGTGCGAGATACATCGCGATCTGGCGCGGCTGGGTCACGACCCGTTTGCGCGAGCGGCTGCGCAGCGCCTCGGGAGCCAGCCCGTACGCGCGAGTCACTTCGGCGACGATCTCGTCGAGCGAGCGCGGCCGGCCGGGCATGTCGACGGCGTCGAGCGCCTGGGCGACGAGCTCCGGCGTGATCGGCGCGCGCAAGAGCGATGCGCGCGCGACCACCTGGTTCAGGCCCGCGATCAAGTCGCGCACCGACGCCAGCTCGCGCTCGGCCAGGAGATCGAGACACGGATCGGGCACCCGCACGCCCCCGCGCGCTGCGCGCTCGCGCAGGATCGCGCGCCGGGTGGCCGACTCGGGCGGAGCGATGCGCGCGACCAGCCCCGAAGCCATGCGCGAGCGCAGCTTGGGATCGAGCTCGTCCAGCTCCGACGGCTGGCGATCGGCCGACAGGACCACCGTGCGCCCGTGAGACACCAGGTGATCGAGCGTGTGGAAGAGCTCCACCTGCGTGGCACGCTTGCCCGCGAGAAACTGCACGTCCTCGAGGATCAGCATGTTCGCCTGACGGCGGTAGCGCTGGCGGATGCGCGGCATCTGGCCCGCGCGCAGCGCCTCGGTCACTTCGGTCGTGAACTCCTCGCTGGAGCGGTACAGCGCCGCCGAGCCGACGCTGCCGTAGATCGCGCGGCACAGGTGAGTCTTGCCCGAGCCGGTTCCGCCGACCAGGAACAGCGGATTGCAGCGGCCGCCCTGGCCGCGCGCGACCGCGCGCGAGGCCTCGAGCGCGAGCGCGCTACCCGGGTCCGCGACGAAGCGCTCGAACAGGTGATCCTGAACGCACGCCGGCTCGAGTGACTCGTCGGGCGCGTCGGCCCGCAGTGAATCGGGCTGCGCCTCGGGTGCGGTCGGCGGGGCCGACGGGTCGATCCGATAGTCGACCTCGCGCGCCCCCGCCGCGCACTCCTCGATCACGCGCCCGAAGCGGCTGCGCAGCCAATCCCGCGTGAAGCGGTCCGGGCAACGCAGCACCAGCGTCTCGCCTTCGAGTCGCCCGTCCAGCGTTCGGAACCAGGCGTCGAACGCCGAAGCGCCGACCCGTTTTCCGAGCGCAGAACGGACGACCTCCCACCCCCCAGTGGTCATTTCGCGCCGTTTCCCCCCAACCAGAGCCGATCTTTGACTCGGCCCCGTCGCCCTAGCGGACGCGACTCTCCCATGCGGTCCCAGCGGGCGCAAAGCCGATTCCTGCGCGCGCCGGCTTTCGCCTCGAACCTACACCGATGCGGACTCTGGCAGCTCACGCGGGAAATCCCCGACGGCGGGCAAGTCACCAGATTCGCGTCGCTCTTGGTGTTGGCGGTGCTCGAAGAGGCCGTGCGTTCACAGCGCGGTGCACAGCCATTCTCACAGCGAAGTGCCACGGAGCGGTGTTTAGCGCGCTCTACGGATCGGAGTTTTTTGCTCTGGATCGCACGATTTCGAGAAATCTCAGTTCACGCTTGCTGGCCCGTTCGGAAGTCTTGCCTCGGCGATCCGGATCGAGAGCACGCGCAGCAAAAGCTCACTTTGGGTGATCGGATCCGTACTCTCGAGCAAGCTTTGTTTCTCGAGCGTGGGTCCGTCGAGCCCGAATGCGATCGCGTTCGCGAGCAAGACCGGGTCGAGCGCGCGCATGCGCTCGCGCAGCGGCTCGACGCTCTCCGGCGCAGTGAGTCGCACGAGCTCGAGCATGCGCGCCTCGAGCGCCGCGCGCGTGCTCTCGAGCGAGCGCTGCGCCGAGGGCGCGAGCTCCGCAAACGCGGGGTCGGGCAGGAGCTCGGCCTCGATCTCGCGGAACGGCGCGTCCGAGGCGAGCTCGCGCGCGATCCGGAAGCGCCGCTCCCCGTACAGCAGTAAGTGAAAGCGGCCGTCGGGCAAGCGCCGGTGCTCCACGATACGGCCGGCGCAGCCGACGCTGAAGATCGGCGCGCGCGCGGCCATCGGGTCGGCCTCGGCGCGCAGCAGGATCATGCCGATCACCGAATCCCGGGCGAGCGCCGACTCAGTCATCGCGCGGTAGCGCGGCTCGAAGATGTGGAGCGGCAGATACGTGCCCGGAAACAACACCGCGTTCGGCAGCGGAAAGAGCGCGAAGCGGATCGGGAAGTCGTCGAGCGGGTCGCTCATGCCCTAGAGGCTATACTGCGGGCCTCCTCCCCGGGAGCCCGACTCTGGAGCGAAGCCCGTTCACGAGCGACGCCGCCGGCGCGCGCGCGCAGGCTCTGCTGCGCCTGCGCCGACACGCGCTCGTGCTCGCGCAAGCGTTCGACCTCCCGCTGCGCTCGGTCGACGCCGAGGGTCCGCGCGTGCGCCGGCGCTACGGCATCTGCTTCGCCGACGGCCGCATCCGCATTCGCTTGCACCAGCTGCGCGCGGACGAGCTGCTGAAATACTCGGTCATGGTCGACACCCTGTGTCATGAGCTGGCGCACCTGCGGCACCTGAATCATGGGCAGCGGTTCTGGCAGCTGTATCGCCGCATCCTCGGGTACGCGCGGCGTCATGGGATCTACCGCCCGGGGCCCGAGTCGCCGCCGCCGCGCGTGACGCCCTTCCAAGGGCTGCCGGCCGCAGTCACTCGCGCGGCGCCGCGGGCCCTGCCGCCGAGAAGCTCGCCGAGCGGTCAGCTCGAGCTGTTCTAGGGACCTGGACTCAGACCTCGCGGACCTTGTCGTATTCCTCGAGGGAGTTCGGGCCGGCCTTGATCTCGGTCTCGATGTGCTCGAG